>CALCZU010000090.1 GCA_937903155.1 uncultured Bdellovibrionales bacterium | reverse complement strand
ATGTGTCCCGATAATTGAACTCTTCAGAAGGACTCAGACCATAGATGATAAAAAGCACGCTACATACTTAGCATCGCTAGATGAGATTTCGAAAATGCTAACGGGACTTATCCAATCAGTAGAAAAACTCAAACCGTAGGTTTAAAAGTAAAAACTACTTCCCAAGCTTTTCCTTAATCCGTCGTTTCACATCCTCACTCAACGGCTCCGGAGGCGGAGGTGTGGGAGTCATAGGCGCAGGCTTTAACTCTAAAGGCTTTTTCTCAGCCGGTTTCACTTCCGCAGGCTTCGTCTCAGGCTCCGTCGGTACCACAGGTTTCGCGGGGGCGGGTACAGGTTTCACTATTCCTGGCTCCTGGGCTTCCAAAAGATCCAGATAAGACTCAGGCGCGTACAAGACGCCCGTCTCTTTCAAAGTTCCAACCGCATATTCATACATTTTTTCGGGCGTATTCTTAATCTTCTGTAAAAGATTCTCATCTTTCACTTGAATCCACTTAGGTTCGCCGCCCTCGTAGACGAATTCATAAGCTTCAAAAAGGTGAGTCGTTTGTTCTCCGACAAAGAAAATCTTCCCAGCTCTGCGAAGAAGCCTAAGCCCTTTATAGACATTCATTTTTGAATATCGATTGGCCAGAACCCAAAGGGTTGCTTCGCCAGCGCCCGCAATTAGATGCTCGTTGTCGATGTGAATGTCGATTTGTTTTTTGCGAGATTCCAAAGCCGCCGATGAATAAGTTCTTTCCTTTTTAAATTTGTCGGAAAGGATCAAAACATCGGATTCCCCTCGGTTTCCAAACGCAGGAAACTCGAGGACCTTCGGAGACTTTTTATAATCCCGAGTCAGGATCAGGGTATCCAAAGCGCCTGTGACTTTAACGGGATTTTCGGTCGAATACAGCGAATAGTTACTAGTGGCTACGTGAGCCAACGCACAAAACGGAATCGCCTTGTCAGGGGTATTCCAGCTGGCTCGCATCTGAACTTTAAACTGGGGTGGGTTTAATTTTTCTGCACGTCCGTAGATCGTGTAAAAATCATTGTTTGTGTGGCGTTCGAAGTAGACGTTTTGCTCTAATTCAATGATGCCCCAGTTGATATCCGGGTGAAGAGACTCTTTCGCATCTCCATGCAATGAAAGTGCATTTTTGGCTAAATTTAGAATGCAACTTCGTTCATCTTTGCCAAAGGCTTTCTCCGAAAACGTTTCATTTAGGTTATTTTTGATCGCCTTCTTTACGCTTGTGATTTTATCTTCAAGATGAGTGATTGAAATTTTGTTGTAGTGCGAGGGATCTTTTGCATAATTTTCTTTCGCTTTTTTTAACTCAACTTTAATGCTTTCAATTGTACCTGAAGCGAACAAGACCTCGTCCATCGGGTCTGCAAAAACCGCCGAATTCTGAAGTGACGCGACGACTGCCAAGCAAAGTAAAAAATAGTTTTGCATCATTTTACAAGACTCTCTTTCATACGTTGCTTTTGATCTCCTGGAGCGGGAGCCGTGAGGGGAGCTTTTCCATCATTCATTTTTCCTTCGTCTGTCTTTCCCGTTTTAGGATCGCTCGTTTCCAAAAGGTCGAGGTAAGAAGTGGGCGATTGCAGAACTCCCGTCTCTTTCAATGGAGCATCGAAAAATTCGTAAAGTCTTTCTGGAGTATTCTTAATTCTCTCCAAAACACTGGCATCTTTAACGGGAATCATTTTCGGTTTTCCACCCTCGCTGACGACTTCATACGATTCAATCAGATGCGTAGACTGTTCTCCGACAATAAAGATCTTCCCCGCAATACGCGCGATTCGGAGTTTTCTAATGGCGTTAAACTTTGCATATTTATTTGCAAAAATCCACAGAGCCGCTTCTCCACCGGCTAAATACATGTGATTTTCATCTGGAAGGGTCAACCCGACACCTTTTGTCGTTTCGGAGGAAACCGGGGAATAAATTCTCTCTTTTTTAAACTTATCGGAGAGCTTGGTCACTTCGACGCCCTTGGAAATGCCAGTGATTTCGGAAATAGGCAACATTTCGGCAGATTTCTCATAATCTCGGGTCATAATAATCGTATCAAGTGCGTTGATGACGACGACCGGATTTGATTTCGGATAACCCGAAAGAGGTTTTGGGGAAGTGGTTCCTAAACTGCAACTTGGAAGTTCATTGTCAGAAGCGTTCCACTGGGCCCGAAACTGAACCTTAAATTCTTTAGGGCTTAATTTTTCAGCCCGTCCATAAATCGTAAAAAAGTCGTTTCCGGTATGTCGTTCGAAGTAGACGTTCTCTTCTAAAGTGATCTCTCCCCAGCGTAATATCACCGATTCTTTTTCGCTTCCAAAAAGGCCTAAAGCCGCTTTTGCGATATTCAGCATGCAAGTTCTTTCGTCTTTTCCTTGCGTGGTTCGTGTAAACGCCCGGTTCGAGTTTCGCTTAATATCTTCTTTTTTATGTTCGATACTTACCCTCAAATTTCTGATTCTTTCAGAACGCCAAGTTGCTGAGGGATTTTTTTCGAACTCTCTCGCGTGTTCTTGGATTTCAATTCGATACTCCGCTATTTTACTGAGAGCTTCTTCAATTTCATTTTTTGAATCGGCGTAGACGATGGAAGACCCTGCTATCTGTACGAGTCCCAGCGCGATGATCATCTGCCTGAAAAGATTTCGAATCATTTTTGTTCTCCTAATTTAAGTTTTTCTTGCAGTTTCCGTCGATGCTCGTCGTTTTTGTCGGGAATGGGGCCTACTTTACTGGTGTCGACCCCCTCTAAAACGTCTTTAAAAGATGTCGGCGCTATGAGCACTCCCGTCTCTCTCAATTGCCCATCGACGAGTTCATACATTTTTCCAGGCGCATTTTTTAGACGGTCTAAAAGATTGGAATCAGTTACGGGAACCATCTTAGGCTCTCCGCCTTCATCGACGATTTGATAAGCTTCAAGGAGATTACTGGATTGTTCGGCGACAACGAAAACCTTTCCCATTTTACGCACAATTCTTAACACTCTCAGTTTGTTTATCGTTGTGAACTTATTCGCGAAGACCCAGAGGCCCGCTTCGACCACAGCGCCGCCGACATGGTAAGGGTCAATATTTAGTTGAATTTTACTTTTATCATGTAGCGAGGAAATTGGAGAGTAGGTTCTCTCGAGTTTAAACGTGTTTGAAATTTTCGGAGCCTCGAGTTCAACTCGGGAATTCGTCAACTCCGAAAGGGGCATCACGTTCGCGAATGCGTGATAAGCCCGCGTCATCATAACGGTATCCGAGGAGTTTGTTGCAATGACATCGGTGTACTTTCCAACCTTACAATAAGGAATGCGTTCTGAGGATGGAAACCATTGGGCTCGGATTTGAATTTTAAATTCTTTAGGGTTTAAATTTTCGGCACGCCCATAAATCGTGTAAAGGTCGTTTTTAGCGTGGCGGATGTAATAAACATCTTCTTCTAATTGGATTTTTCCCCAGTCGTTTAGAGGGGGCGTTAACGATTCTTTGTAGTTTCCAAAAAGACCTAACGCGTTTTTTGCAATATTTAAAAGGCAGCTTCTCTCATCTTTGCCCTTTAATGATTGGGGGAAAGCGTCGTTGCTCGTAGAGTAGGCGTAGGCTTTTGTTTTGAGATCGTCGATCAGCTTTTTAATTTCTGAAATCTTTTCTTTTTTTTCATCTGTTAGGGGCGGTTCGCTTAAGGTTCTCATTTCAGCTGATTTTGCTTCGATTTCGGAACCCTTCTTTTCCATAGATTCTCTGTAGGTGACCGAGGTTTTTTCTTTGGCCGCGAAGTCTGCGTCCGCACCCGCCAAGGCAGGGCTTTGCATGAAAAGGGTGCTTAGTAGCCCAACTACAAAAACAAAATGGGATCGAAACATTTACGAAATCTCCTTAAGCCTTCTTAGGAACTAGTGAATATCTTTGCGAAAACTTCGCTGGCGTTTTTGAGCCAGGACGGTCTTCGAAATAAGTGACTTTGAAGCGGGGTTTATACCTGATTGTTTGAGTCAGATCAATAAGGATACACTGGCGTGAGGAAGCTGAGCCTCCTCACGCTAAGCTTTAAGAAAATCTTACTTTTTCGTGCATGCGAGTTCGACCCGAGAGTTCCCGTTGCCCGACCCCGTGTCCCGGTAGTTGTAGAAACCTTTTTGTTCTTTGAGGTTGATTCCAATACTGATGTTGTCGGCCGTCGTATTGATGCTGACCATGGCATAGCCATTTTTACCCATAAAAGTATTGTGAGTTTCGAGGCCCGATTTGTTTACGTCTTGAACGAACCAAAAGAAGAGGGAATCTTTGATGTCGCCTTTGGCGTAACGCTTTCCATCGATGAGAACAATCTTTCCGTCATTCAATTTAAAAATCGCTTTTTGAACTTTATTATCGACTTCAGCAGAGCATTCTACCGACACAGTTTCTGCGGATGCGATTGAAGCAAATGTAAGCCAGAACGAAAAAATGAGCGTGATGAGTTTTGACATGATTACCTCCTAGTCAAAGATTTCATCAGCTATTGCGTACAGGGAAACGATTGTCAATTTGAGTCAAACAGAAGTGAGGAATTAGATGCCTCTCGCAACGAGAAGACTTAAGAGGCTGAACAAGGAGCAGAGAAAGAAAAATCTCGGGATGGATACCACAATATTTTTTTTGATAACTGAACTCCTTCCTATTAAGGTATCGGTAAGTTTTGACTCTTATATTATGAAGAGAGTGTGAAACAAATATGGCATGGACGACATGATTGAGAGGGAACGATGATACTGATTACAGGAGCCAGTAGCGGGATCGGTGAGGCCGTCGCACGGCGTTTTGCGCAGACGGATAAGGAACTCATCCTGATTGCTCGCAGAGCGGAGAAGCTCGAAAAGCTGCAACAAGAGCTTTCAAAACCCAATCGCAAAATCCACGTCTTTGCACTCGACGTGAGAGAGGGAGAAAAAATTCGCGAATGGGCGAAAGAAAACGAAACGCTTCTCCAAAAAGTAAATGTCCTCGTCAATAATGCAGGACTCGCAAGAGGTTTTGTTCCGTTTCAAGAAAGTACGCCAGAACAGTGGAAAGAAATGATCGATACAAACCTCACAGGAGTTTTAAACCTGACCCATGTGCTTCTTCCCCATTTTCTAAAAAATAACGACGGCCACGTTTTAAATTTGGGCAGCGTCGCGGGTAGGTGGGCTTATCCCAAAGGGAATATTTATTGCGCGACAAAAAGCGCGATCCATTCGTTTTCTGAAAACTTGCGACTCGATCTTTTAGGGAAAAATATTAGAGTTACCGAAATTTCTCCTGGACTTGTCGAAACCGGTTTCAGTGAGGTCCGTTTTGACGGGGATAAAGAAAAAGCGAAAAAAGTTTACCAGGGGATCCAAGCGCTTTCGGCGGAGGATATTGCAGAAGCAGTCTTTTGGTCAGCTTCCGTCCCACGACATATGAATGTTCAAGAGATGGTTCTCTATCCGGTGGCGCAGGCTTCTCCGACCCAAGTGCATCGCCACTGATTAGTAAAGTCTATCTTCCTTGTTTTTTCTCCCACTCGGCGAGACGGCGTTTAATTTCGTCCTGATAACCATTGGTCGGGTGGGGAGGGGGAAGAGGCGGCGATGTTCTTTCGTGCTCTTGAATTCTGCGCTTAATTTCTTCATGTAAACCGTTATCGATAGGCTTTGGAGGTTCCGGTCGGTAAACTGCGACAGGTGGAGCAGGTGCAATCGGTTTTTCAACTTCTCTGTTTGCAGAAGACGCGTAGAGAGACTGAACAGCCGCTGCGTCCCCGGCTGAAAGAGTGTAATTTCCCCCGAACGCTTTTCCATCCGACTTTCTCACCCAGCTGTTGCCTTTAGACGCGAACGTGGTGGAGGAATAAAGCATCACAGAGTCAAAATCGAATTTTCCTTCAATCTTCGAGGGAAAAGTGTCCGTATTAAAATCACTGTGTCTTTCGTCGGGAATATTACCGTAATTCACCGTAATGTAGTCATTTCGATCCTTACGTTGGTGCTCGTGAACGAGTCCTAAGACGTGTCCAAACTCATGCAAAAGAGCAGAAGATTCAGACAGCATTTCGTTTCGATATTTGGCGCCTAGATTCGCAAAATTTCTCGTGCCTTCCACTTTTTCAGTGATCTCGACCCAATTGTTTTCTTTAACGGCGGCAGTGGAACTGATTTCAACAAACTTGATAAAAGTTCGTCCTCTAGTATTAACGGCATCTTCCCAAGTTTGAACTGCTTTTCTGACATCCTTGCGAAAGGCATCGGACATTTCGCCACCCTTGTTATTTTTCGTCAAAACGTAAGGGACTCTTCCGTTAGGCCAAACGCTCAAACTGCCAGAAATGACATTTCCTCGACGAGAAATGAAGTGGCCTTCTTCCGATGAGCCCATAATCATATCGCCCCCGTAAACAAGGTGACGGCCAACCACTTCTACTTCGACTCCGCAGGTAGAATCAAACAGGTCGCCTTCTAAACAAATCTCGACAATCGCTTTTTCAGCAATCGAAAGATTTGCTTCGGTCTTCAACTCGGGGAAGAGAGGAAATCTCTTCAACCCTTCATTGCAAAAACTTGGAAAAGAAATAAAAAGAAACAAAACAGAAGTCAGCTGGATGGTTTTCATGATTCCTCCTTAGCAGATTGGGAGATTTAATGAAGAGAAAAATAATGCATTGAATTAAAATTGTGGTCCACGCAATTTGGACCGCTCTGTTTCGTCATTGCGAGCGTGCGTAGCACGCGCGGCAACCTTCCGAGTTCCGCGTACAAGGTTGCCGCGCGTGCTACGCACGCTCGCAATGACAAATTAAAATCGATAGAGGCCTGTGAAAGAGCCCGACCAGCGGTCGTAACGGTAATTGGAAACGTTTGAAAGGTTATTCACGTATGAGGCATCGGCGAGAAGTGAGAGCTCGTTTGAGACGTTAAAACCGGCACTTAGAGCCGCGGTAAAGACTTGATCGTTTCGGATTTCATTCACCCGGTTCGGATAATACATATCCGCAAAGCCAATGGTTTGACCGAAGATGAATCGGCTCGAAAGATACATTGTATTTCCAAAATCCAAACCCAGTTTACGGGATTGATATTCGGATCCATTTGGTTGGGCATATTCGCCTGTCAGATAAATTCCTGGGTTAAAATATACGGTTGGTTTCTCATTTGAAAGATAAATGCGGGTTGTTTCTGTCCAGCCCGACCGACGGTAGATCTCTTCAACGGATCCATCCGTGTAATTTTTTGTGGGAAGAAACGTTGAATCCATTCCCAAAATCCATCGATTTCCGACGCCGAGCCTCAAAAATAATCCCGCATTGGCGGCAAGACTATAAGCGATGTATCTGCCGCTATCTCCATCGACTTGATATT
This sequence comes from uncultured Bdellovibrionales bacterium, assembly GCA_937903155.1. Lineage (GTDB taxonomy): Bacteria > Bdellovibrionota > FAC87 > UBA2466 > UBA2466 > CALCZU01. Next base: position 37,693 of record CALCZU010000090.1, on the reverse strand, counting down.
GTAAAACTCCCGTGCCACCGAGTTTAAACCCGTAATTTGTTTGACGGTAAGGGTAGCGAGTTAAATAAATCGCCATATCTTGATTTAAATACTGGCTCGAACGTGTGTCGCGGTTGAAATTATAGTTCGTGTTTCCTCGATAAGTCCCCAAAAATTGAACAGGCTGAGTGGGGTTCGTCGAGTAGCCTAATGTGTAGCTCACCACTTCTTTAAACGAAGCGGGTTGATACCCGCCCGCTTCGGCAGTGCCTTTGGGAACGCTTAAGACATTCGAGTCATAGCCGGATAAAATTCCGACATCGCCGAAGAATGTGCTCTTCTCATAGTTTCGGAGTTCTTTATCTGCGGTATTCATTACTCGTCGCGCGAGGGCGTGAGTCGTTTCCGGAAGCGATGAATTCATTTGCTGTGAAGCAATTTCTCGCGCTTGGACGTAACCTCTTAAACTTCCAGCAGAATCGTTCATCTTGTCTGAGATCTGAGCGAGATAAAGTTGAGATGTGGGTTTCAGATCGTCGACATCTAAACCCAAGACCTCTTCGAAGCGACTCCGTGCGGTTTCGTATTTATTCTCTTCAAAATACGAGACACCTAAAAAGAACTTTGAAGCGGATTCATTAAAATGAGCGTCGATAGATTTTTCCAAGTACGAGCGCGCTTGCGAAAAATCTTTTTGGTGGAATGCGAGCGTTCCCAACTCGAAGTAGTAAGGCGCATATTCTCGAGGGGCGAGTTTTTCTTTTTTAGAAATGAGGATTAAAGCGCCATAGGCTTTTTTGGCTTCGTCATTCTCTTGCAGGGCTTTATGAGTCAGCGCTTTTAATCGGAGCGTGTCGATTTGCTTCGGATCTTCGTGAAGAATCTGCGAGTAGAGGCGTTTCGCTTTGTCGTGCTGTCCCATATTATAGGCGAGCAACGCCTCGGAATAGAGTGGTTCGAGCTTGATGGGCACTGTCCCAAAAGCAGGCGACAAGATCACTGTTACAATCAGATACACGACACAGAAGAAATTTTTCATAGGGTGGATTGTTTTTTTAAGTTGATGTTAGGCTAAACTTTATTCAAAATCAATGCAATGAAACATTTCAGCGTGATGCTTGCATTGGCTTACAGTCTTTGTTGTTTCGCTGTTCCCAAAAAACTCGAACCTTGTGGCACGGTCGTGACGGCTAATGGTGTGACGACGGTGAAAGCGAAAACACTCGCCGTCGGCGGATTTGTTTTCCCGGGCGATGAAGTGACTACGAGCAATGATGCCTCTATTAAGCTTTTAATGGTCGATAAATCGATTATCGATCTCGGTCCCAACACTTCTTTCACTATTGAAGACTACCGAGATGGCGTCGATGCGACTCGACAGGTCGATGTGGCGCTCGCCTACGGCACGCTTCGCGCTTCAGTGACGAAAAAGTTAGATGAGAAATCAAAGTTTCAAGTACGTACAAAATCTTCGGTCCTTGCTGTCCGAGGCACTGAGTTTTTGACGAAGTGGGAAGTGCGTGATGGTAAAGTGTCAGAGCAAGTGACTGTCGGATCGGGAAGAGTCGAAATGAATACCGGTGGTCGGTTAGTCGCACTGAATCCCGGCAATCAGTATAATGCGACGGGGATTGCAAATGTAAAAAGTGAGAAAATTTCCGAACAAAAATCGACAACGAACACGGCCGTCAATGAAGAAAAGCCCGTCCTCAAGGGTGAAGTGACGAATTTACCGATAGAAAAAGTAAAAGAGACCTTAAAAGAAGCTAAAGTCGTTGATAAGACTTTCACTGACACGGTCACACTCGAAAAACGAACAGCTGAAACTAAAAAAGAAGACGTTAAAAAAACAAGTTCGGAAACTGCCAAAACAGAAGCTCCAAAAACGGTCACGCAACAAAAAATCACCTCTGCAACGTCTACTGCGGCAAACTCGGGAACTCCCCCCATATCAGCCGATGTCGCCAACGGAACATTAGGCTCTTTTTTTCAAGCGGTGACCGGAGAGCGAGTCGATGGGGTAGCCGTTGTCCCGACAACCGCTAAAGTCGCAAATCCGACTGCCAATTCCAATAGTGCGACAAATGAGAATTCCGCTCGTAAAATCGCATCGGAAGAAACCGTCATTCCAAAAGCCGATACCGAGATCGAAGGCCCTAAAATTGCTACTGGGTTTGCAAATGATCCGACGCGAGTCCCCGTTTACACTCCTGGCAATGTGGGAGGGACGGTCAGTACGGGAACAGCGGCCACCAACATTCCCTCGACGGCTACGCAGACGATTAACGTAACAGTGAAGGTGAATGGATTATGAACCTACGATTTTTTCTTCTCTTCAGTGTGTTTCTGGCAGGTTGTGGTGAAAGCGTTGTTTCGAACCGTATCCGAATTGATATTGATGCATTAAGTTCTCACAAAGCTCGTAATAACACGACCGGCACGACTTCTAATCCCTCCACAGGAGCAGCAGCGGCATCCACGACGGTGCCGCCTTCGGATATCTCAGGCTTTGCTTGCTATTTTGTGAGTCTTAAGGGGAGTGGAACCACGAACGCGGCAAATTCCTCCATCGGCACTGCAGCCAGTAATTGCTTAGGGTTGAGTCTCACCTCCGACGTCGTGACGAAAGCAACTCTTTCGACCTCGGGAGTGTCGATGCGGTTTCCCAGACCTAGCACGGCTTTGGAGTTAAAAGTTTATGGAATCTCGGGGGTCGCCGCGACCCAGTGCGCGAGTGCTTTTTCGCAAACGACGGCTCCACAAGTTTATCTGGTCGCTACAGGGAGTGTCCCGGTCCCGACAGGTGATATCACAGTTGTTGTGAATTCAGTTTATGATCCTACCAATACAACCACTCCTGTCGTCGATGCCTATCAGCAAAGCTGTACTCAAGGCACCCTTTTAAAACTTTCTCCGCAGGTCTACTTTTCGAGGCCATCGGGCGAGAACACCACCCCGGCTCATTCTAAAAATTCTCCTTATCTGGATCAAACCCAACCGTTGACGCCAAACGGTACGGGAAGTTACTCACAACAAGTCACCGAAAATTTTTCGACGGCGAGTTCCCCGCTTGCAATCGATCTGGTTTTTGATGTGACAAGCATCGATGCTTCGTCCATTAAGAAATTTGTAGTCTCGGGGGCGACAAGCACTTCTTGCGCGAATGTCAATTACTGTGGGGCGATGGACAGCGTACATGTGACGGCCTACAACTCGAGTGCGAACAATCTTTTCCCGTGTACTCTTCCGACCAGTGCAAACACTACTTTTCAATGTACGGCGAATGTGAGTGCGGCGGCTTCGGTTTCGGTTTTTTCCCGAATTTTTGGAATCGTGGGAACCGCGACCGCGCCAGCGTCTTCGCGAAATATTTTACAAGTAACACTGCGATCTCTCACAGACACCTCCGGGAACAACGTCACTGAGGGCTTAACCGTGACTTCTCCACAACTCACCGTCTGTCGTGTGGGCGATACGGAAAGTCCTTGCAATTGACACGTAAACTTTTTTTGACTCAGCTTTTGATTGTCACTTTTTTTACGGGAGCGTTTACTTTAAATTACTTGGGAGAGTCAGAAAGACTTCCCGCAGGTGTTCTCTCTTCCAGCGTCTACCCCTCGTTGAGAATTATTCAAACCTTTTTTACGGATTTAAAGTATCGGTATCGCGGGACGAGGGCCCCTAAGAATCCTAAAATTGTTGTCGTTGAAGTGGGGCCCGACGCTTTGGAAAAGTTTGGTCGTTGGCCCTGGTCAAGAACTTTGGTGGCCTATCTCATCGATTCTCTTTTTCAACTCGAAGTCAAAGCGGTGGGACTGGATATCTTTTTCCCAGAGCCCGAATTAGCAGTTCCAGATTCATTTTTAAAAGAGCTTCAAAAGCGAAAATTACAAGCGCTTCTTGAAAAAAATAATCCAGATGAAGTCTTAGCGCAATCGATCGCACGGAACTCGAAAGGGCTTGTTTTAGGTTGGACAACCGAATCGGGCTGTTTTCCCAGAATCGATGGCGCAAAGAATTGCCCCGTGTCCGATAAGAGAGCCTTGGAGTCTCTTCCAAAAGAGTTAACTCCCTCGAAATTCGGAATGGTGCAAGCTCCAAAGTTTAATTTCAGCGAAGCAGCGTTATTTTCCGCTCCCACGGTCGTGACCAATCTCCCTCGACTCCATGAAGCTTCTAAACACGCAGGTTTTGTGAATGCAATTCGTGACAGGGACGGCAAGGTCAGACGCGCGCCTATTGCGATGCTTGTGGGCGGCATTCCCTTTCCAAGCTTGCCACTTGAAATGTCTCGGGTCGCAAAAAAAGACACTTTAAAAATCAGTCTTTCAGAAGAAGGAAAACTTCTTCATGTGGGCTGGGCGAAAGAAAATACTTTTCTGCAATCAACGCCCTCCGGGATTGCAGAACTGAATATACGAGGAGGGGAGAGAACCTTTCCCTATGTCTCGGTCTTAGATGTCTTCTCTGAGCGTGAAACTTTGAAAGATGAGTTAAACGAACGAAAATTGGCGGGGGTTTCAAAGAAAGAAATTTTTAAAGACGCGCTGGTGATTGTGGGTGTGACGGCCCTTGGGATCGGCGATATCGTTCCCAATCCTTTTGACCACCAGGTTCCCGGTGTCGAAATGCAGGCGACGGCCCTCGATAATATTCTAGCGAACGATTTTATGATGAATGAGGCCGTGCATCCCTTTGCGATTTCTTTTTTTATGATTCTTTTTATCTTGATGAGTGCCGGAATTCTAGCAATCGGCGCGTACGCGTCTCGGAAAGAAGCTCTTCCGATTATTCTGATTTTTTGCGGAAGTATCGCGCTCATTTTTATCCTCGATTTTTCGATTTTATTTCCGAAAGGAATTAATTTAAGTACTTCGTTTTTGTACCTCGAGGCGGCCATGCTTTTCTTAGCGACACTTGTCGCAAAATACATTATCGAAGAACAGAATAAAAAGTTCGTTAAATCCGCCTTTGCAAAATACGTTTCGGGTGCGGTGGTGGACACGATTCTAAAAGATCCCAAATCGCTGCAATTAGGTGGAGAGAAAAAAGCGCTGACCGTGATGTTTACTGATATTCGCAATTTTACGAAATTTTCAGAGGCGATGGATCCTAAAATCTTGGCGACGTTTTTAAATGAGTACTTCGCGTTGATGACGCAAATACTTTTTCGTTATGGCGGAACGCTCGATAAATTTATTGGCGACGCCATCATGGCTTTTTTTGGAGCTCCGATTGATCTTAAAACCCATGCAAAGAATGCAACCCATGCCGCTCAAGACATGATCCAAGCGCTAGAGGCAAAGAAAGATTACTTCTACGAAAAGTTCGGCGTTCATATCGAGATGGGAATCGGAATCAATAGTGGCTTTGTGAGCGTCGGTAATATGGGAACGGAAGCCGCTTTTCAGTACACGGCTCTGGGTGATCAAGTAAACCTAGCCTCCCGTATGGAGTCAGCGACGAAACAGTACGGTGTTTCTATTTTGACGACCCATTTTACGCTCGAGGAACTCGTTCAGTCGGGTGAAATTCTCCCCCAATACCGGATTGTGGATTTAGTGAAAGTGAAAGGAAAAGAGGATGCGGTCCAGTTTATCGAAATCGCTCCAAAAGAGTGGTCCGACCTTGGACTTGAGCTATTTGAGGACGCAAGAGAAGCTTATCGAACGCGCAAGTGGGATGAAGCGATTGAAGGATTCAAAGCTGCGAGCACCTATTTTTCGAAGTCGAAAGAAGTGATAGATGGACCGTGCCAGATATTCATCGAACGTTGCGAGATTTACAAAACTCATCCGCCTGAGGCAGGTTGGGATGGTACTTTCGAAATGTCCTCGAAGTAGTTTTAAATATTTACTTTATTCAGGGGAGTTTTTGTTACCGTATGGCTTAAAATTTCCCCAGTTCTTGGGTCGAGTCGGGTGATAGAACCCTCCATCGAAGGGCTAGGTAACGATGTTACACTGTCAATTGTTTGGTGAAGACATTGTCTTAACTCTGAGCAGGGGCAATTGTGAAGCAATTGTGAAATTGATTGAAATCGGAAGCGGTAAGTTAAAGAAGTTGTTGCGCTCTTCCGAACTAAAAGACAGCGAGGTTAAGATGTCAGCAGTAAACCCTAAAATCGAAGCTCCCGTTTCTGAAAAAACCAATAAGAAGGGTTTAGTTGTCGAAGGGTTTGTGATTTTAGCCGTGATCGGGTTAATCGTTTCGATTTCGATCCCTAATTTTAGAAGCATCCAGCAAGAAGGATCGGTCATAAAAATTGAAGGGGATCTGGACACGCTGAAAGTTGCAATTACTTCTTATCGTCGGAATCACTCTGACGCGTTTCCTGCGAATATTCATAGCGGACTTGCAAATGCGAACCCGACGATTGTGCCGAAGACTTTAACCGATCCTTGGAACACGGATTCTATTCACAATACGTATGGCTATTTTAAGGGGACCGATCCGACTTTTGGAGATTATTTCTTCGCATATACTCGCGGTCCCAAAGGCGATACGCTTCCTGTTTGGGAAAGTACGTCTCAGCAAGTCATCTATTCTGGTTCCGGAAGCGTCATTAGTAACGCGCCGATTACAAAAAATTAAACTCCATTCTTGTTAATAGGTTAGCGCCTACTCTTAAATCTACCTTGCACGTCCTCGCCGTATTGGCTATCTATAGCCACCATGAACGTGCGCGCAATGGGCCCCTTTACATTTATCTATTATCTTTTGCCGACACTCATTCTCTTAGCTCCCTTATGTTGGAGCCGCCTCCTAAAGTCTTACGATCACCATCAGGCCTTCGGTAATCCATCGACTTATTTAGACTTGGATCTCGAACCCATTTCCTTTTCAGAAAAAAAAGACAGATTGGGATTTACAGGCGTTCTTTCGACCGATCTTTTGGAAGAAAAAATCAAAGGGTTTCGGATGAAGAGTAACGGTTACACTTGGTATGTTTTCGAATCTCCGACAGGTCAATTTATCGGATGGCTAATGAACGGCAAAAAAGGGTGTGAACCGGAATTACATTACCAATTTCAAAAGCACGGAAAACAAGCTGAGACGGGCGTGTTGAAAGCCGCATTTTGTTTATAACTTCTAAAGCGTGCGCTCTAGTGAACTCGAATATTTTTAAACGTAAAAGTTTCTCGGAACGGAAGCTGCTCCGGCAGTGAAATGTTCGGCTGAATTAAGATGTTCTGTTTGAGTGAAACGAGTGGCATCACCCATTTTTCTTCCGCAACTGCCCACTGTTCCATTTTTAGAAGTTTTTGTTCGTAGAGTTTAAAGGGAGCCGTCTCTTGAGGTGTACCTAAAGAAGCATGCAGGGGAGAGAAAAAATCAAAGGTTGAAAACTTTGCCCATTCTTCAAGCCCAAGACTTCGTTTAGAAAAGTCGGGTTTGAAATGCTGTAACGACATCATCGCGTTCTCGTTATTCTCAGAAGAGATCAATTCGACATCGAGATTTAAATTTTTCTTCCATTGGGCTTTTAAGTTTTTTGCGATCGCTTGCAAAACAGGTTGGTGAGGAACGGCTAACTGGAAAGCGGTCCCAAGAGAATCTATCCATTTTTTATCGCGAGGGGTGGAGTCAGGATGAAATTCAGGAGCATTCATCTCTCCTTCGAAGAAAGAAAAAAGTCGCGTGGATTCAATTGCCGGAAATCCAATGAGACGGATCAGTTCATTGCGTGAAATTCCTTGAATCAGCCATTCGCGAACTTTTAAATTTTGGAAGGGCTTACGATTCGGATTAAAGGTAAGCACGATAGAATTTGGAGAAACGAAACTTTGAATCTTATCTTCATTTGAAAGAGGCGGATTTTTTTCAAGTAAGACGAGATCCAGTTGCTTGTCTTGCATGAGCGAGCGCGCTTCTTTCATTTGAGAGAGAAATTGAAAACGCAGACGGTTTCCCGCAAGAACAGGCGTTGCTAAATGGGGATTTGGCTTTAAAAGAATTTCGTTAGAGGTAAAAAAACTCTCCAGCATCCAAGGACCTTCACTTCGAAAGGGACAAGGCAGTAATCGTCCTGAGGTAAGACTCCACGGGTAATTGAGTCTTGGAGTCAGCGGGAGCTGAGTTAAAAGAAATGGAAAATTCGGACAAGGATTTTGAAACCGAATCTGCAATTGCGAAGGGCTGACGATCGTGATCCCAACGGATGAAAAAGGCACCGCACGTTCTGAAAATGCTTTTGCATTTAGGATGCAAGAGAGAAGGGTATGATTCGGATTCTCACTCGTCGCAAGTAGACTCCTCCATGACTCAACGAGTTGTTGTGCTGTCACGAGTGTTCCGTCGTCCCAGTGGGAGGATTCGTCCATTTGGATATTAAAGAGCAAGGGCGAGGAGAAATCCCATTTACGAATGATCCTTCCGACGAGCTGCAATTTTCCCTCTTTTAATTCGAGTTCAATGAGAGGCTCAACGAGTTGAGAGACCACCGCTTTCGAAAAAGGATCTCCTTTCATCCAATTCAGTTCTGGTTTTCCTAAGACGCCAATTCGAATTTCAGAGGGCTCCTGTGCTCTAGAGCGAAAAGAATATTTTTTAGCGCATGAAGTTAAAATCAGAGAAAAGAGACAGATCACAATGGAGGGAAACGACATGACAGGTGAATTCTCGGCCGCTTTTTTTTAACTGACAACTGATAAGTCTTTAAAACTTTTAAACAAAAGATTTGACCCTACGGATGAGGTTTGCTAAAAAATCACGTTACAGATTAACACTTAAGGAGAACATCCAAATGAATAAAGCACAACTTGTGGAACAACTTTCTTCAGAATCAGAATTAACAAAAGCTGATTGCGAAAGACTGATCGACAGCACCATTGAAATCGTCCGTAAAACTGTAAAAAAAGGCGAAGATGTTACGTTAGTCGGATTCGGAACTTTCACCCGTTCGAAAAGAAAAGCACGAACCGGAAGAAATCCACAAACCGGCGCCAGCATCAAAATCCCAGCATGCACGGTTCCAAAATTCCGTCCTGGAAAAGCATTCAAAGATTTCTTAAACTAATTTAAAAAATTGATACGTTCCAAAAAAAGCATCGGGGAAACCCGGTGCTTTTTTTTTAACTAAATACGTGCAAGGGCGGCGGAAGATTTTGGGTCGAAGGGGGACAGATGGATCCCGGTGTACCCTTCTCGGCAAGATTGCCGTCGGGTCTCCGAAGGCTATTGAGGGCCTGCGAAACAACACCGGGATCCATCTGTCCCCCTTCGACCCAAAATTTTCCTCGGTTCTGTTCAAATCTTAAAAACACGGGTTTTTGGAATTGGTCATGGTAAACGGATAGTTAGTGGCAGTTTCTTACTGAGGTATGAAGGCTTGATTAAATATATAACGCAATGTATAAATGCGGTCCAAGCACCCCCCTTTTTAGGAGATGAAATGATTCGAGCTCGATGGATTTTGTTTTTCAATATTTTAGTGAGTTTTCACTTTGGTTTTGTTTCTTTGGGTTATTCAGGTGCTCCGGCTGCCGACCGAGCGGAGTTAAGTGCTAAGGCCAATGAGATTGTGCAGAAGCAAAAAGAGTATGACAAACTTGTTGCTGAAAGTCGCAATCCGTCGGTTCATGCGAATTTATTAATGGATATCGAGAGTGCTAGAAGCAGGCTTTTGAACTCTATTAATACGTCGAAACTCGATTCTACTTTTACTCGTGAATTTGCGGGTAAGGATGAGAGAAGCTGCATCCTGAGTATTGCTCGCACGGCGCTCGGCCTTTATGGAGACTACAATCGTTCATTAATTTCTCAAGCCGATTGGGGCGCGATTACGCTCGAAGAAGATGTTTATTTTGAGCGGCATGCTCGCAACGATAAGTATGTGATTTATGGGCGTGCGGAGAATTTGAATCCAAAAGAATTTAAAATTCAGTTCAGGGCGCAGTGGAATAACTCGGAGGATAAACTACCGAGTTGTTTTATTGCAAATGTATTCGGTCCTGCAGTCGCATCGACTGAACTGGTGGTTGTGAACGCTTTGGGGACAACGATTTTCACTCGGAAGTATCTTGAAAGTCCCAAAGCGTTACCTCTTTCTGATTTGCTCGCGAAAAAGGATGAGGCTTTAGTCACGCGATTCTCCGATAGTTTTAAAAAGGAAAAAGGTTATGCGGTGGGTGTTTCGGAGCATGTGAAAAATGGTGGAGAACTTGGCATTGATGTTTTGGATGTCGCGACCGTCGGTGGAGAAGCGGCGCTTTGGATTGCGATGAATCGATATCCAAAATTTGCATCCTTTAAAACGTTACGAGTCCTTCGAATTGCGACAAAGGTTTTTATCGTTGGGGAAGAAGCGACTCGTGGGGTAGAAGCGGTTGAAGTGGTGATGGAAGGGGGAGAGCCGAAATTTGTTCCTGTGAAGGACACCAAAGTTATGGAGAGACTCACGAATGTTCCTTCTCGAATGTGGCGCTTTGCGGATAGCCATCTCTCAGAAACGGGTGTGCTGCGTGGGCCTACGTCTTATAAAGATCTTTTAGAAGGCTATGAATTACCTCCTAAAGTAAAAAATAATGAGGAGAAGGCGCCTGAGAGCGAAAAGCCTGCGGCTGGGCCTAAGAGAATGACGGATGAGGAAAAAAGACGTCTGAGAGACAGTCTGAAGTAATTATTTTTTTACAGCGGGAGTGGTTTCGCTGACGTCGAAGCGGGTGATTTTTACTTTTTTAGTTTCGGCTTCAATCCACTCGCCGTATTCGGCTTTATTAAAGGCGACTGCATTAAACGTGTAGGCGCCTTTTTTACTGGGCGTTTGTTTTAAAAATTTGACGACGTACCACTGTTGTCCCTGGTCGACGAGCTTGGAATAGATTTCCCCGGGCTTTAATCCTTTTAAAATGTTTTCAATCCATCGTTTGGCTTCTTCGGCTCGTTGTTCTTCCATTTGCGCTTTCATGCGCATGTCGAGATGAGCGGGGGCGGAGTTGGGATTATTTGAGGCAAGCGACCTCGCATCGTCTTCACCCTTTTTACCTTTTTTCTTGGGTTCGTTTTTAAGCTCTTTTAAGCCCTCTTTTACAGAAACTTCAAAATCTTGGACTTTATAGCCTTTAGTGGAAGCCAGGTTCAGATATTCTTTTGGCTTTTGCAGAGCAAGATGAAGAAAATCCTCTGCGGGTTTCACAGCAACTGCCTGGGGCTTCGGATCGTGTAAGAAAAATTCGAAGTAAATGACTCTTTCGGTGAGTGTCGGCAAAACGAAGACTCGTCGATAACTCTTCGTATCGGGACCAAAGATTCCTTTAATGCGGGCGAGCGTTTCGGGGACTAGCGTATGTTGGTCGATTCGATTCACTTCTTTCGTGAGGACATCGTCAGTCACTTCTTGTCCGTTGTTTTTTAGAATCTGAGCGTAAGTAAACGCGCGCACAAGCTGATCAATTCCTAAGTTTCGAGTCTCTTGAGGATAATAAATTCGAATCACTCTGTTTCTAAAATTGGCTTCTTCTTTGGTGATTTTGTAATCGCCCACTTCGGCTAGCACGGGATTGCGGGTGCAGCCCTGAAAGAAGAGACAGAGAAGCCCCAAGGAAAACGAGAGAATAAGTTTTTTCATATAAATAAAATTTTATCATTGAAAACGAATTTATGCTGAGTGTCGGAATTATTTTTCCGTCCGAAGGAAAATTTTGCCGCTTTGGATTTGGCGTTTGCACACGAAGACCCATGAAAAACTTTGGCAACGGGATTGCAGATACAGACAAATGACTCACTATGGACAAAGGAATCTACACAGCACTCTCGGGCGGTATCGCTAAAGCGCATGAGCTTGATCTCATCGCGAATAATTTAGCCAATGCAAACACTGCGGGCTTTAAACGCGATACCGGAACTTTTAACGAATACTTAAGCGAGCTACGCCATCCAGACTCGGTACAGAGTCTGGGACGCGAAATCGCAGGGCTCACATCCGAAGACGGACGGGTTCAAGGAGATAAGAGCTTTGTCGAGATGGACGGGGTTTATACCGACTTCCGACAGGGAGGACTCCAAAAAACCGGTCGCACCTTAGATGTGGCTCTTGAAGGAACGGGATTTTTTGAAGTGCTCACTCCTCAAGGAGTTCGCTACACCCGACAGGGAAATTTCAGTATTGATAACACAGGCAAACTTGTGAATGCCAGTGGGTTCCCCGTTCTCTCTCGCTCTGCAAAATCGGGCGCAGAAGAAAAACCTGCCGGTGGAAGTTTTGGAACGGTTGGCGTGAAGGAAGCCGCGAAGGCTCCAAAAGCCGCCGCTCCCAGAGATTTAAATCCTGAAGGTAGAATGATTGTTCTCGGCGATGTGGGACCGGTGAAAATCACGCCCGAAGGTGAGATTCATCAAAACGGAGGCGTCGTGGGCTCCATTAATATCGAAGAGTTCCACGAGAGCCAATGGCTTGAAAAAGTAGGAAATTCTCTCTACCGAAATACGAAGCTTGAAAATTTAAAAGGCACTCAAGGCGAGTCTAAAATGCATCAAGGATTCATCGAAGGGTCTAACGTCAATGCGGTGAGTGAAATGACTCGATTGATTGAAGCGACCCGTAGTTACGAATCTCATATGCAGGCGATTAAAACTTATCAAGATATCGACACACGAACCGCAAATGATATTGCAAGGGAGCGATAATGATTAGCGCACTTCACACGGCAGCTTCTGGAATGGAAGCGCAAATGTCTCAAATCGACAGCATTTCAAATAATCTCGCGAACGTAAATACGACCGGGTACAAAAAAAGCCGCGTCGAATTTCAAGATCTTCTTTATGAAACGCTTCAAGAACCGGGCGCAAATACCTCTGCGACTTCAAATTCTCCCGTAGGAATCCAAAGAGGGATGGGCGTAAAAGTCTCTGGCGTTCAAAGAAACTTCGAAGCCGGAAATGCACAGCACACTAGCCGTGACCTTGACTTCATGGTTCGAGGTGAGGGCTTTTTTATGATTCAAATGCCTTCAGGCGAAACTGCATATAAAAAAGATGGTAGCTTTTACAAGTCGGCGACCGGTAGAATTGAAACGATCGAAGGTTATCCACTCCTGCCTGAAACAACGGTGGCTCCAAATATTCGAAGAGTTGAAGTTGCAGAAGATGGCGTGATGTACGGCCTTGTGAGTGACAACGAAAGAACACAGCTCGGACAAATTCAAATTGCCACTTTCGTGAATAATGGCGGTTTGAAGGCACTCGGTAAAAATATGTTCGGTGCGACTGAAGCCAGTGGCGCTGCGAATGTAACCGTTCCTAATATCAGTCAAGGTCAAGGCAACGTCGGAAGTATCATGCAAGGATTCTTAGAAAGCTCAAATGTCGATGTCGTTCGTGAAATGACCGACATGATTTCAGCTCAAAGAGCTTTTGAAATGAACTCCAAAGTCATTCAGACTGTCGACCAAATTCTCCAACACACCACTAATATTCGATAGGATTCTAAATTAATGAAATGGGTATTGATCACATCCGTACTGTTTCTTTCAACTCTAGCGCACTCAGCGACAACTTCTTACAACGAGAAGTTGCTCTCTGGGATCGAAAAGCTGATTCGTATTGACTTTCCGAATGCGAGTCGCATCAGTGTTGAAAAACCTTACACTAGCCAAGCTATTCCAGACAATGCGACGGTTGAGGAAGTCAAACCCAGACCCCCCATTGGAAATATCCACTTCAAAGTGAGCTGGCTTGGTAAGAACGGGAAACAGGAAATGTATGGAACGGCGGTGGCGCGGATTTACTTAAAGGTTGCGGTTTCAAAAACGCCTGTTCGCCATGCGGAAGCTTTTTCAGAGGATAACGTGAGATTTGAAGAACGTGAACTCACCCCGTTCTCACACACTGGATACTTTACGGAAAACAGTGAGCTGTTTTTATTGAGTGCTCAGGGAAATATTACGCCCGATAGAGTGATTACAACCGGTCAAACGATGAGTCCCCAACTTATTCGTCCCGGACAGCTTGTGGATCTCGTCTACGAAACGCCCCGCCTTAAAATCTCGGTTCGCACGAAAGCGCTTCAGGCCGGAAAAAGAGGCGAAAGCATTCGAGTCGAAAATACCGCGAGCCGTAAGATTATCCAGGGAAAAGTTACGTCAGCAAATGAAGTGAGTATTCAATAGAGGAAAAGATGAATCTCGTTTTTAAAATTTTAAGCGTTTTGGTTCTGATTCAAATGACGGGGTGTGGAATTTTTGGTGGAAAAAAAGATCAAGAATATCTTGATCCTCCAAAAATCGTTTATACCGCACCTCCCGTGAAAAAGCCTCTCTCTCGCGAACCTGGGTCTCTTTGGTCTGAAGATTCCGCATGGAATGAAATCTATTCCCCTCAATTCTCGAGAAGTCTCGGAGATGTCATTACTTTAAATATCAGTCCTAATTTCAAATCGCGCGTTTTGACCTCGATGTATCCGTATAAGAATTTTGAAATGGAACGCAAAGACGGCGAAGAAGCGAAAGCTCAGGCTTTGGCCTCGGCTGAAGCTTCGAAGAAACCGGGAGCGGATAAAAAACCTGAAGACGATGCTTCTCGCGCCCCTGCTTCGGCCTCAAAAGAAAAAGACGAACCGAAGACTACCGAAGTCACGATCATTGAAGTGATTTCGAAAGGACTCTACCGAGTTTCAGCAAATCGCGGAATGCAGATTTCTGATAAAAACACGTTTGTATCTTTCGAAGGAACCCTTCGAGAAAAAGATATTACAAACGACAATAATTCCAATTCCGATTCTCTCTTAAGTCTCAAAGTAGAAGTGGTACAACCTGAGAAGCTCTATAAAAAACCGGTCGTCGCCAGTAACGGAACTCCGGGAAAATCAGACATGACCCCACCGCCTAAGGAAAATAAATAATGAAATATCTTTTCATCTTACTCATTTGTGCGGATCTTTATGCAGCCCGTATCAAAGATATTGCGGCACTCAAAGGTTTAAGAAATAACCAACTCGTGGGTTATGGACTTGTCATTGGGCTAAACGGAACAGGGGACAAATCCAACGAACTGACGGAAAGCTCGTTAGCCGGTCTTTTGAAAGGGATTGGAATTGATCCCAAGACCGCAAAACTCGATACCAAAAATACTGCGATTGTCGTTGCGACTGCAATTCTTCCTCCGATGCTTAAACTCGGATCCACTTTAGATGTGACGATTTCCTCTGTTTCGAATGCTGCTTCTTTGGACGGCGGAAATCTGATGATGACGGCTTTAAAAGGTGCTGACGGAAAGATCTATGCGATGGGGCAGGGGAAAGTGATTTCTCTAAAAAAATCGGACAAAGGCGGCGGCGGGGGCGGCGGTACAAGTCCCGTGACGGCCGTGATCCCAGGTGGGGCGATTTTAGAAAAAGAAATTCCTTATGAGATCGGAAAAGATCGCACGTTGAGATATTTCTTATCGACGCCTGACTTCACGACGTCCGTTCGAATCGCCACTCGAATTAACGATGAACTTGGAGGCAAATACGCGCTTCCGGTCGACGCAAGTATCGTTGAAGTGATCTTCCCCTACACTTTCGAAGGGAATCCTTCGGAACTGATTGCACAAATCGAATCCATTGAAGTGGAAACCGATCACCGCGCAAAGATTGTGATTAACCCTCGAACAGGTACCGTGATTTTAGGAGAGCAGGTGAGAATTTCTCCGGTTGCAATGGCGCATAGTAATTTAAAAATTGAAGTAAAGGATGATTCGAGGAATATCGCAAGTGCTAAGGGCGGAGCTGCCGCCGCTCCTCCTCCTCCGACGGCCGAAGGAGGGAAGAGTAAGCGAGTCATGATCATGAACCAGGGTTCGAATATCTCCGAAATCGTCCAGCATTTAAACGACATGGGCGCTTCTCCGGATGATCTTGTTGCCCTTCTTCAAGCCTTGAAGAGTGCAGGGGCGCTACAAGCTGAATTGGAGATGTTATGAGCAGCATCGACGCTCTTGCAAATATCAACGTGCAAGAACCGAAGCCGAAGGAAGAACATCCTGAACTCAAAAAAGTGGCTAAGCAATTCGAATCGATTTTCGTCAACCAAGTGGTTCAAGCCATGAGAAAAACGGTGACGAAGGGCGGCCTAGTGCCTGAAAGTAACGCCGAACGCATTTACCAAAATTTACTCGACGCAGAATACTCGAACCACATCTCTGAATCGCAACAGATGGGCGGAATCTCTACCCTCGTTTACGAGCAGTTATTGCGGTCACAGGGCGTCAGATGATAGACTTAACGAAAGGGGTCACACAATGAAAGTAAATCAAAATCCGTCTCCCACAACGACTTCCATTGAAAAATCGAATTCTCCTCTTAAGAAAGATTCCGTTTCAAAGGGAGTTCTCAACGAATCCCTCTCGTCAGGGAGAAGTGGCGCGAGTGTCGACATCTCTGATACCGCACGTCTGATGAAACAAGCTTCGGACACCGCACACGCGACTCCAGCTTTGAGAATGGCCAAAGTTCAAGAATTAAAAAAACGCATTTCCGATGGCACCTACAACGTGGATTCCGCTAGTATCGCCGACAAATTGGTGGACGAGCACCTTGCCACCGACTTCGGAAAAAATTCCCTTTAATTCGTTAACGCCGTCCTGCTGCTGTCATCTCGCCGATAACAAGATCGAATGAACGAGTCAAACTATGAAAAACCCGACTCTCACACGTGTGTTTTTTCTTCAGCAAAGATCGACCGAACTTTGCCAAGAGTTTTTAACCGTACTTCAAAAAGAAAAATTAGCACTGATTTCTTTGAAGACCGACGACATTCTGCAACTGATTGTAGAAAAAGAGCACCGACTTCTTCTTGTGAAAAAAATCCGAGAGGAACTGCAACTCCTTCTTCAAGCAAATTTCGCGGTTGATTCAAGCGATGAGTTTGAAAAACTTTTAAACGAACCCGAAAAATCCGAATGGGGTACGCTTCGAAAAGCTTGGCTGACGGTTTGGGAAAGTTCGGTTCAACAAATTGAATCGAATCAGAAATTTATGAATCATTCCCTGAAAAACTTATCGAGCCTCGTAGAAAATCTCAAAGGCTTGTTTGGGCAAAAACCCATGTATTCTTCCAAGGGCTTTAAAGTCGAAGCCAAAGTGAGAACGCGTGTCATCGAGGGAAGGTACTAGCTTATGGCGATTAATGATGTTTTAGAAATCGGTCGGCAGGGATTAAATGCCAATCGGCAAGCTTTGCAAACGACAGCCAATAATATCGCAAATGCGAATACCCCAGGATACTCGAGACGTCGTCCGCAACTTGAAACCGTCAATCAAGGGACTATCCTGAATGGCGTGCAGTTAGGCGGAGGAGTGGATGTCAAAAAAGTTGTACGAGTTCACGATGATTTTGTTCAGAATCAGCTCGTCAATGAGAACCATGCTTTTGGAGGCGCTCGGTCTCGATCTGAAAACCTATCGCGAGTCGAAGGAGTGGTCGCATCGCAAGGAAAAGCCCTCGGCGATATGATGAATAAATTTTTTGACGATTACCGCCAGCTCTCGATGAGTCCAGAGACAAGTGCCTTACGAAACATCGTCCAAGGATCGGCGAATGCGGTCGCAGATGGCTTTAATGCTATGGAAGGTTCCATCGACGGAATGAAACGTGATCTCGATATGCGAGTCGGCGCGTGCGTCAGCGAAATTAATACCTACGTGCGAGAGATTGCAAGTCTCAACGAAGGGATTTCGCTTGCTGAGTCCAGGGGCGATATTCCGAACGACATGTACGATAGACGAGACATGGCAGTACGAGATTTGTCGCAAAAAATAGATTTTGAAGCCACAAAAGATCAATTAGGCCAAGTCTGTATCGTTGCCGGCGGCTCGACGCTCATTCAAGGAAATCGCGGCACAGAACTCATGGTTCAAAAAGGGGGAGGGGATGGCGATACCCGAACTCCAGGAAGTTTAGAAATCTGGCTCGCGAATGCGGGAACAGGGCGACCCATCACCAAAGTAATTAAAGACGGAGAACTTGGTGGACTAATGTTCGTCCGCGACCAAGTTTTGACAGCCGCTAAAAACCACCTAGACGAAGTGGCTCATCACTTTGTTTCGAGTGTGAATAAATTGCACGAAGATGGGGTCGGAATGGACGGGCAAGCCGGCCGTGGTCTTTTCAATAAACTAGGAGATACGGCCGAAGGCGCTGCAAATCTCGTCAAAGTTAACGACGCGATTAAACAAAATCACGAACTCATTTCTGCGGGCAGTACTCGCAACTCTATCGGCGATAATTCGATTGCGACAGCCATTGCCGACCTTCAAAGTGCAAAAGATTTGCCCGGAAACGGACTCTCTGGCGATTTTGGAGCCCATACTTTTAATGAATCTCTTCATGCGTTAGTCGGCAATGTCGGATCTCACGCGCAACGTGAGAATAATTCATTTGCGCATCAGCAAGCCGTTGTGGGCCAGCTCGAAAATTATCGACAGTCCGTGGCGGGAGTGTCCTTAGAAGAAGAAGCCGTTAATCTCGTGCAGTTTCAGACTGCTTTCAACGCGTCGGCAAAGGCATTGAAAGTAGGGGATGAACTTTTCCAAACCATCCTCACGTTGAAAAACTAAACTTTCAAAGTGAATAGGAATTTTTATGTCTAGAATCTCCACCAATCAGATTTATGGAATTAATCAGCAGAACATCGTAAGCGCTCGTCAACGCGAACTTAAATCTTCCGATCGCTCATCCTCTTTAAAAGCCGTAGACAGACCTTCTGATAGTCCCTCCGATTTTGTGATTGCCGAAAATATGAAAGACGATATTAGTATCCGAGAAAGCATTATGAAAAATGCCCACTTTACGAATTCTATCTTAAGTGCGTCTGAAGGCATTTTGACTCAAGCGCAAGACATCAGCCAAAAAATCCACGAGCTGACGTTGCAAGTGGCAAACGGCAAAGCGCTCGTCAGTGAGAATCAACAAAAGGCAGTGCTTTCAGAGATGGAAGGACTCTTTGAAAATTTCATCAGCGCGATTAATACCCGCTTTGCGAATAAGACGCTTCTTGCAGGGTTTCAGTCCGACAAACCTGCCTTCGATTCTAACGGAAGATATTTAGGAGATGACGGACAAATCCAAGTCGAAGTCGATAGAGGGATTCTCGTAAATCAGAATATCTCCGGTCCCCAAATTATTTTAGGGCAAGGTCTTGAAAACGGTGTGAATATTCCAAAGACGTTTTTGACCATGATGGATGCCTTAAGAATCGGCGATATCGATACGGTTCGAAGTTGCCTTCCCGATATTAATCGAGTGACCGATCAGCTGTCTTTAGGCCGAACGCAAATTGCGGGCATTATGACTCAAGTAGAGCGAGCGATTCAAACTTCCACTGCCAATAATATC
This sequence comes from uncultured Bdellovibrionales bacterium, assembly GCA_937903155.1. GTDB lineage: Bacteria > Bdellovibrionota > FAC87 > UBA2466 > UBA2466 > CALCZU01. The sequence continues at coordinate 18,401 of CALCZU010000090.1, read as the reverse complement.
GAAACCCAAGCGGCCGTTTCGAAGATGGAAGATGCGGATGCCGTAAAAGTTTTCTCTGATCTCGCTCGCGATCAGACGGTTTTAAAAGCCGCCATCGATACGACTCACAAAATTTTAAGTGAAACCAGTCTTGATTCTCTTTTTAAATAACTAACCCGCCGCGATAGAGCACTCAAAGAAAAGCTTAAAGATCCCCTCGTGGTCACCCGATACATGAGGGTGAGGATACTCTAAACGTGCTAGTGTTAACCCGAAAAATTGGAGAAAGTATTTCCATCGATGACGATATCAAAATCGTCGTTGTCCAAGTCAAAGGACGCCAAGTCCGACTCGGGATTGAAGCACCGCGTAATACTCGCATCCACCGAGAAGAAGTCTACATCGCCATCCAAGACCAAAACAAAGCTGCCGCAGAGTCCCAACCCGAAGAAGCAAAAAAAGTTGCTAAGCTTCTCCGCGCAAGCTAACATCCTTGTATATTCCCCGTGCCTTTAAAAATTAATTGTGCCTTCATCAAAGGAGTTTTGCCATGATGGTTGAAACCACCCGTTTCGGTCAAATATCGGTTGAAGAGGAAGATATTATTACGTTCCCAGAGGGAATGTTGGGCTTCTCTAAAATTGACCAATACGTCCTTGTCGAAAGGGCAGATGACTCTCTTTTTCTTTGGCTACAAGCCTTAAAGAAAGCGAGCGTCGCGTTTCCTCTTCTCGAGCCACAAATTCTTGAGAAATCTTATCCAGTGGAATTGGCCGACGAGGATAAAAAGACTTTGGGGTTAAAAGACCTCACTCATGCAAAAGTATTTTCGATCATCACGATCCCAACGGATCCAACGAAGATGACGGCGAATTTAAAAGCTCCCATCATCATCAATTTGAAAAAGCGTCTCGCAAAACAAGTCATTCTTCACGACTTGGATCTTCCGATTCGCAAATCGATTTTTTCTGATCTCCAACTCCATTGCTCGAGTCAGCAACGTCAGATGTTTCCGACGTCCGATGCGCCGGAATATCATACGATTCGAATTACGGAAGAACTCGAACTGTCGGTATAAAAATTGTCCTAAGAGGGCAGTAATCGTTAATCTTAGTCTTAATGTTAATCATTAGTCGAATGATTAACATTAAGACTAAGATTAAGATTTCTCCAAGCGACTTAGGACTATTTACGATAAAGCGATAAAATCTTTTTCACGTAAGACTGAGTCTCCGGAAACGGGGGAACGCCTCGGTACTTCTCGACGTTATGGGCACCGGCATTGTAGGCAGCGAGAGCCAAAGTTAAATCCCCTTGATAGCGATTGATGAGAAGTCTTAAGCAGTCGCAGGCTCCCATGAGATTATTCACAGCGTGATACGGCTCTTGAATTTCGCAGCTATCGGCAGTACCTGGCATGACTTGCATCAGTCCCATCGCGCCTTTTTTAGAGCGGGCTTTGATATTAAATCCGGATTCGACGCGGACCACGGCTTCGACAAGCTTTGGATCGAGAAACGAGCGCACAGCCGCATCGTGAATTTTCTGTTTGAGAGAAACAGAAACAGGCGAAGCAGAGGCACTCGCGGCCGAGAGAATGAAAATCAAAGTTTTTAGCATAGGGATTTTAAATCGAGAACAAAAGACCATAGTTTCCAACAAGAACCGAAGATGAACCAAAGTAATATCTTATCTCACCTCGCAGGGTAGCTCCTAGGAGAGGGATGTCAATTGCTAGTCCAGGGCCCATAAAAATACTTCCGGCCTTCATCGACTCGGTGCCTAACCCCTTATTTTCGGTTCCATAGCCTCTATTCTCAGTCAATGTGGCGATGGTGCTTCCTACAGTGCCGATGGCCGACAAGGAAATATATTTTTCAGCGAAGGGAATCTTATAAAAGACGTCTCCGTGGGCAAAAAGGTGTGAGAATAAATCGATTCCGAGGGAAGCGGCGATTCGCGAAGTAAATCGACCTCCGATAGAAACCCCAAACAGGGGAGAGCTCGATGAAGTGGCCGTCAATGTGTAGCGAGCGATTCCGATATTCGCACCCACATAAAAAGGTTTATCTTCGAGTCGTGAAACCTCGTTAAAGATTTCTTTGATCCGAGTATTGCGCGTTTCACTCAAAAGGAGATCCCCTCCGTTGAAATCGGAGTCGTCATCGGCTTCGCTTTCTGGAAGCGCTTGGTATTTATTTTGATGAAAGAGTTCGATCGTCTCATCGAAAGCCGCTTTGAACTGGGTCTCGATAAAACGACTGGAGATTTTTTGGCCATCGGGCGGAGTCAGACTCTTAGAGCCTACGATAAACTTTCCAAATTGATAGGCATTGAAAAAGAATACGCTCACACGACCGGGTTCGATATAAGTAAACATGAGTAGGGGCGAGCGATTGCTTGCAAAGGCTTTTCGAAGCTCGCGACGAGTAAAAGCTTCAAGCACAAAAGTGGACGAACCCACATTGAACAGCCGCGTTCCGACAGCTAATTTACCGAGCGAGTATTGCAAGGCTTCTGCAAGTCCCCACTGAGTCGTATCGGTCGTCGGTAGAATCGCAAGTTTAGGGGCACTGGTAGCCGCCGAGGGTGCTTCGGCCATCAGTTGGCTCGCAATTCCAAAAATCAATATCAGTTTTGTGAGTTTTGATATCATTTTAATCTCTAGGCAGCGTTTTTATTCACGGTCATTTTCTTTTTCGAGAAATAGTAGTTTGAAGCGCGTTTCAGCGGGCCCGTGATACGAATACAGTTTAACGCAATTCCGACGGGCGCTTTAGTAAATACTTTACACGTCTGAATCGCTTCTTGAATGTCCTTAGGCCGCGTCGAGTAAATTCGGGCGACAAGAATTACAAGATCCGCAATGCTCGAGCACTGATGCGCTAAATTGGACGCGAAAAGAGGAGGCGTATCGATGTAGATCAGCCCGAATTCTTTTTTGAGTTCAACAAGAAGTCTATCGAGAGATTTATTTACAGCTTTTAAGTTATGGGGATCGACTCTTCCGCCTCGGGGGATGAAGTAAACGCCTTCATAATCTGTTTTGATCATCAGACTTTTTAAATCAGGGATTTTTTCAGTGTCCAGAACCGATTTCAAGCCGGGAGTAGCATCCTCTTTAATCCCAAAGAACGTGTTGGGGTGAGAGGTCAATAAATCTGCGTCAATTAAAATCGTTTTTCTTTCAACCCCTTGAGACGCCATCGTTAAGAAGTTTGTGATGGTACTCTTTCCTTCACGAGCGTGGGGCGAGCTAATGACTACGACCGGGCATTTGATATCTCGAGTCTCTCTTAAGATTCGATAGTTCATGATCTTTAAGTGCTCAATTCCGTAACCTGGAATTTCTTCGAGATTTTTTGATCCGCGTCGGACAAGAGGAATTTTTCCGAGAAGCGGCAAGTTGAGTCTTAAGACTTCTGCTTCACTGTCAATCCGTGGGAAGAAGGCGATGAGTAGGACTAAAGTAATGACGACAACGAAGACCGTAATCGACATCGCGCCGTAAAGATGTTTTGTCAGCTGAGGAGAGGTTCTATGGCCGTTACGAGTGGCTTCCTGGAGTCTGAAAATTTCCGCGTTTCCGGCAGACAATTCAAGTTCGGTCTCTTGTTCTTTTTGATAGAGATTCGTGAGAAGTTTTTTCTTGTGATTTAACTCCATATAAAGACGTTCGTACTCAAGGCGGGGTTGGTTATAGTCTTTTTCTCTCAGCGAAATCGCTTCAATTTCTTTTTCAGCGTTGGCGAGCCGAATCAGATCGGTTTGATATTCTAGTTCGAGTTCAGCGACTCGTCTTTTCACTTCCGCAGCCGGTAAGGGAGCCTTTTGGAAGACTGCGACTTCTTCTTCGTTGATGTTGGAAAGGCGTTGGGAGACATCGTTTAAGTCGGTATTTAAAGCGGCGAGGCGTTCCTTTTTCAGGGGGTTTTCGCTCTGTTCGGTCAATTTAATCTGGTATTCGAGTTCTGCGACTTTGGCGGTGAGTTGATTAATGACGGCAGCGCGGGCGGTGTGCTCTCCGCGTTTTGCTCTGGGGACGGTGAGAACTAGTTTATGAATCGCGCGATTACTTGCAAGTCTTCTTTTTAAGTTTGTGGCTTCTGTTCTGAGTCTTTGTAAGCCTTTGTCTTCCATGTTGGTGCTTAAGAAGGAAAAGAAATCGACATTCTTCTTTTGGAAGTCAGTGAGGTTTTGTTCGCGCTCTTTAATCTGACTGATGAAGCTTGCGATCTGACGAGAGAGAAAATCTCTTTTCATCATCGCGTCTCGTTGTCCAATTTCGGGGTAGTAAGATTGAATCGTGTTTGTAAAAACAAGACACAGGTCATGAGCGGCATCGGGATTCGGACCGCTGCAATGAATATTGTAAATATCACTGTCTCGATTCCAAGAGAGAGAAATCCAACTTCTGAAGAGGCCTGCAGGGTAGGTTACGCCGCCAGGAAAGTACGTTCGTAAATGGACCGGGCGACCTTCGGTATTGTAGTAATCCGTCAGAGTAGTTCTAAAACGTTCCATCACTTCTTCGGAAGTCAGTAAGTGAACCATGTTTTGTTTACGGGCATTACTTGCGGATCCGCCGGACATCATGATCGATTGATAGAGTTGTCGACGAGCCGTATCGATTAAAAGACTGGAATCGGATTCGTAAACAGGAGGTGTGTGATAAAACTGATTGAAAGAAAACGCGTAAATGACAACGGCTTCAAGCACAATGAGCCACCAATGAGTACGCACGTACCCGGCGGCTTTTAGGAGCAGTTGAAGTTCATTTACTGGTTGCGAAGTCATGATTTGTTTTCCGGACGAATGCCCGGAACCGTTTCACCTCATGTTAGTTTTCGGCAAAAAGAGGGGAATTATGAAGATATTTTCACAATAGGGAATTTCAGAGTCTTTGACGCGCGTTAATCCCAGTTTTTAGAAGTTCTCATCTTTTTTACTCGAGAAGCGGCCTTTTTGGAGGAGATGCGTCGTTCATCTGATCCTCGGGTTTTCTTGGTTTTTACTCGGGCCTTGGGACGGTAATTCGCTTCTTCTATTTTCTCAGATAATCGAAAAAGTGCACTCCCTAGATTTTGAGATTGAGACCGCCGCTCGGTCGCACGCACTGTAATCCCCGAAGATTTGTGTTCGACTCGGACACCCGACAAACGCTTATTGCGGTTTTGTCCGCCTTTTCCGCTGCCTTTGACATGGTGGATAATGAGTTCGTTTTTTTTGAATTTTTTCATAACGAGCACATCCTCTTAGGGTTATAATATACTGATGGAGTCCATCTACCAATTACTTCAAGGTTCTTACGGATATATTTTGATTTTTCAAATTATCGCTGTCACGGGACTTTTTTTATTTTTTCTCTGGATGATGGCTCAAAGAACAAAGAGCGCTTACAGTTCTTCCGTGAATTTTCCGACGGCAGATGCGGGAGCTGCAGCTGGTGCATCGATGGGAATTACGCCCTCTGAACTTCAGCAACTCAAAGAGAAATGCACCAAACTCGAAGAAGAACATTCGAAGATGACGGCTCTCAAAGAAGAGTATGAAGGCCTTCAACAGAAAATTAAATTTTTAGAATCGAAACTTTTGGAATACGAAATTCTCCAAGAGGAAATTGGCACTTTAAGTTCTCTTAAAGTAGAAAATGAAAAATTAAAATCCGAACTCCAATCTCTGCAACGACAGTTCTCCGCTTCCCGATCCCAGCAGGCTGAGAATTCGGCTCCGGCGCCTACATCTCCCGTTCCGGAGATGCCAAAAAATCTCCCAGAAGAGAGCGCTCCGATTCCGATGCCCGATTTATCGTCGATACCCAATATGGATTTTTCGACAGCCATACCGACGCCTCTTAAAGTTGACGTCGATGAAATGACCAAACCGCTGGCACCTCCGCCCGAACCGACAACGTCAGCGGCCGTTGAGGCGTCGCAAATCGTAGAAGCCTCTTCCGATTTACCTCCCGAACCTCCGCCGCCGGCTCAAGAAGACGGTCTCGAAGGTCTCTTAAAGCAAATCGATTCATTGACTCAGAATCAAAACCCGCCCAAATAAATCCTATTGAGCTTTTGAAAGCTGTTTTTCCATCCGTAAAATATGCTCTATCCGATAGAGTAAAATCTTCTCTTCTAGACCATCCGAAGAATACGGCGTCCAGCCCGTATAAAAATCCTGAAATCTCTCCAAATCCTTAATGATCCGAATGCGAATAAGGGGCTTTGTGTCATCGCCTTCTAACTTTCCGAAGTTAAATTTGAGCGAATAACGAAAACGGTCTGGCACCTCGATGGGTTCGGGGTAGGTCAAAACGATGTCGTTATAAGGCCCGTTGACGATCTCCGACTGAATTTTTCCCGCATCTTTATTGCTCACTTTTAACGGATAATCGTTCAACGCTTTTAACGCCGCCAACCAAACATCGTCATAAGTCCCCTCAAAAATCCGAGTTTGAAACGGATCCAGCCTAGGGGTAGAGGTGCATGAAACTGAGAGCACCGCATAAAGAAAGACGCCTAAAAAATTGAAATAAATAAGATTACGTTTGACCCAAATCAGAAAGCCTCCTAAACTATATTTATTAGCTATAATTTTAGTTATAGCTAATAAATAAGGCTAATAAACGATGAAACTCAAGAAACCGCGTCATTTTATATCGCAACAAGTCACTAGCTTTGCTTTTCGCGTTACGATCTATTTGGTCCGCTTTTTAAAGCGCTCGTCCTACCAGCACTTCCAAAAGATCGAAAACGAGTTCCCGCAAAATAGGACCCTAGATATAGGTCGGCAGGCGAACGTCGTTTATAAAGCAAATAATCAGAAATGGCTGGAGATCCTTGATAGCAAAGGCTCTTCAGGTGACACAACTCAGCAAAAAACCACACCTATTTCTTTGCCGCTCTGGGCTAAAGAAATTCAGCCTTTTTTAGCCAATCAACTCAGTGACCATACGCGTAAAGCTTACGAAACAGATCTCAAACATTTTTTCGGGTTTTTAGAAGGTCGGATTTCACCCAAGGATTTTGAGTCTCTGCGTCCAGAACACATCATTCTTTTCAGAAAATACTTAGAAGAGGGTAGGCTCACCGGTACCCCCATGCAAAAGACCACGATTAATCGCAAATTAGCGACGGTGAAGAGCTTTTTAAACTGGTTGAAGCTAAACCACTTGCTTACCGAGAACCCAGCACTCCTCGTCAAGGGCTATCCCCAGTCCCAAGAATCCAATCTCAAGGGGTTCTCCGATGAAGAGGTCATGAAGATCCTTCTCATCCCGAGGCTAAACACCCAAGCCGGCGCTATGCATGCAGCTATCCTGCATGTTTTGTTCTATATGGGCCTTCGAAAAGCCGAGCTTTTAGGCCTTAAAATAGGGGATCTTGATACCGAGCGTGGAGTCCCCGTGATGAAGGTGAGGGGGAAGGGCCATCGGATCCGTATCCTCCCTCTGACGAAGCAAGTGAAGGCAGCGCTCGACCATTATTTCTTTGTCGCTCGGCGAGATAAGACTCAGACTGAAGAACAGCTCTTTATCCCGACAAAAAACAACCGTACACATATCTTTCAAAAGCGCATGCACCCGCACAGCATTACCTACATCGTTTCGCACTACGCGAAGAAGGCTGGGATCTTAAAAAAGATTTCACCCCACTCTTGTCGTGCGACCTGTATCTCAAATGCGCTCGACCGCAAAGCTACCCAGCGCTCAGTCCAAAGCCTCGCTGGTTGGTCGACTCCCCTCATGATCCAACGCTACGACAAGCGCAAAGAAGACATTCAAAACTCCGCGGCCTTCCTCGTAGATTATGGAGAAGCCACCCCTGTCCCCACCTCTTCTAGCTGAGGGCGGTCGTAACGATTTCTAGTACCTTAGCAAAAACTCTCGTAAACCCTGCTGGTTCATGAACACGCCCAAATCCGCGATCTTTTTAACGCTGCTCATCTTCTCAATTTCTTCCGGTAAGATTGCGGCCGCTAAGCTCTCGTGCGACGAAATCTTAGCGTTATTCAGCCCTCGGTCCGATAATGACAAGCTGCTTGCGCTGAAACACTCGCAAGACGTCGATCGAATTTTTAAAGTCTCTCCCGAAATGACGATCCTGGAAGACCAGATTTTTGAACAATATGAAAAGTGGGCCTCCGCTTTCGGAGGTGAGAATCTGCAACCGTTTTTAGAATTAATTGTTCGGGCCATTACAAGAAATGGATACCGGGCTCGCCAGGATTTCGACATCGTCACGAATTTTCCCTATGTCGAAATCCAAACCTTAACGGGGACTTCTGACTCCTCGTTGAAGAAGCTAGTCGAACTTGAAAAAGAAAAAGGACATAGGGTCATTTTTCATCCCGAGATTTTTCGCGTAGGCGCGTCGGCGGCTTTTTTACTGCACTTGAAATCTATTGCAGTTCCTATTGGTGCGATTGTCATGAATCGAATTGGACCTGTGGTGACTCACGAACGCGACCATTCCGATGTCTATGCGGGGCATGAAAGTGGAGATATTGGACTGTTGAGTGGAGATTTTATTTGGAATGTAAAAACTCCTGTGGGCCTGTTATTCCCAAACTTTTCCCGAACGTACTATTCTAAACAGCAGTATCTCGCCATTCATGAGCTTGCGGCTTTTGCGACGACCTTTCACGAAGCCGTGAAAGAGCTGGCAACATTTCCATTTTCCTCAGACGAAATTCGGATGACACACTTTCGCGACAACCTTCTTCAATACGTTTTTCAAGGACGGTATCTTGCGAAAGGTTTGCGGGAGATATTTTCATATTTCCGTCAGCGTTTATCGACCCACCAGATTTCTATGAGCATCGGGCGACGAATCTCTTTTCCGAATCCCGAGGTTATGTGGATCGTTTTTGCGGATTTCGCAAATCAAAACTATCTCTCTCTTCCTTTTCCGCGAACTCGAAAGACTCTCGAAACAGAATATCCGCGAGAGAGCAACGTCACTGAAGCTGAAGTTCTAAAGCTTTTCGAAGACACCGAAAGTTTGATTGTTAAACTCGATGAGCAGTATCACCGCGTTCTTCGCTTGTTTCTGCCAAAAATTGAGGGCGCCGACAGAATTTATCTGACTGAGGAACGCCGACTTGAGATTACTGCCCAGCATCTTCATTCATTAGTGCACGAGCGAATGCATATCCTCAAAGACGAGGTCGAAAAACTCTACCAACTTTCTAGGTTGGGGATGCCGAAAAACTGATTAAAGAGGACACCCTAGTTCCATCTCCCATCATGGAACCATAACGCCAAACTTCTCCCAATGTTTTTCGTCGCCGTTTTTGCAACTCTTTGTTCCGCTATTTTCATTACCCGCGGTAACCCAACACGTCCAAAGAGCTTGCTCGGTTTTTGCCCAAAATACATTGCCATTTATTTTTGACCGAAATCCTAATTTTAGTTGAGCTTGAGTTCCTTTATCGTAAAGGGCATCCCCCAATTCGAAAGCGTAGTAGGTAAAGTTAACCACCGGCTGAGTGTCTCCCTTGTTCATAAAACTTAAATCACAACTCTGATCATTTACAAATTGCCACTCGCTGCGAGTTCTATTCTTAAACTTCAACTTGCAGGTGCCAAGTTTTACACCACTAGGAGCCCAATAAACGTTCAAAATGGGACTGGCGTCGGCTTCATCCTTTAAAGTAACGTCCACGTAATACCAAGTGGCTAAATGCTGCCTCTCTAATTGAAGCCTGAATTCCTTGCCTGCGTCCGCAAAGACCGAACTCGTTAACAGGTACAAACTCACGATAAACATTAACTTCATAAATACCCCTCTATTCACTCTATTTTTTTATTTCTGAGTTCGCCTCAAACAGACAGCGGTGTCTCAGTTCCCGACTGAGATACCCCAAAAAAATGATATTGAAATAGTCTTTCCTGCGAAAAGAGCTGTCAAGTTAAACGCACTCTTGCCAGTAACTCTTGGCTGCTGTCGATTATTAAAGTTGTCGCTCGCATTCATTGCCGTAGAGACGAGCGGCGTGTAAAAAATGGTATGGGAAGAAAATTTACTCAGTGGAAACCGCGCAGCGAGAAACGTCCAGAGAGCTTTCCGGAGCTGGCCTCGATTCTTTTAGAAAACCGCTCTTTTGAGCCTCTTAGCAAATTGGAATACGGCGATCACGGAATGGACAAAGCATTGCAGAGCATAGGCTCTGCCATCGAGCAAAAAAAGCGGATTGCGCTTTATGCGGATTATGATGTCGATGGGACAATGAGTTGTGTGAGCTGGATCTGGTTTCTCCAAGCTATCGGCTTTTCGAATTTCATTCACTACATCCCATGCCGATTCAAAGAAGGTTATGGGGTGAATCTCAAAGCCATTCAACATTTAATTGAGAATGAACACGCCGAAGTGATCATTACAATGGATACCGGAATCACTGCGAATGAAGAAGCGGCTTATTGCCGCGATCGCGGCATTGAATTTATTTGTACTGACCACCATAAAATCCAGCCCGAGAAGATGCCGGATTGTATTATTTTAAATCCCAAGGCCCACCCGGATCCGCGTTACCAAGAACTCTGTGGTTGTGGAATCACTTTTGTTTTACTGCGTCGCCTTTCCGAACGTTTCCCTCTCCCTGACGAGGTATGGACCGACCTTTTGGCGCTCGTAGGGATGGCAACGATTTGCGATGTGGTTCCTTTGAATTGCGTGAACCACCGACTGGCTCGTCAAGGAGTCGCGGCGCTCATGCGTAGTCGCAGACCCGTATTAAAAGGGCTTCGAGAGGCCGGCTCTCTGATCAAGGACATCGACGAAAAGGATCTCGGCTTCCGACTCGGGCCTCGCATTAATGCCGTCGGGCGTCTTGGCCACGCGGACCAAGTCATTGAAGCTTTTATCGGAGATGATCCAACGACGCTTATTCAATACATGGGAACGTGCAATGATCGACGAAAACAGATTCAAAAAGACATCGTAAACGAGGCCCGGTTAGCGGCTCAAAAAGTGGCGAGTGATCCGATTTTATTCTTAGGAGGGGATTGGCACGCTGGGGTTGTGGGAATTGCGGCGAGTAAAATTGCAGAAGAATTTTGGCGGCCTACGTGGTTATTCCAACGCAAAGACGGCGTTTGTAAGGGGTCGGCGCGGTCGATTAACGGTTTCGATGTGACCTTAGCAATGCAATTGAATGGTGAGGGTTTTACTAAATTTGGTGGGCATCGTGCGGCTGCAGGGTTCAGCTTTCCGGTTGAAAAGGAAAATGAAATTCGCGAGAGACTTATCGCTTACGGAAAATCCCAGCGCGAAAGTTCTCCTTCTACCTGGGAAAGTCTGATTCAGTTTGATTGTGATCTTCCGATGTCGCTTGCAGAAATCTCTCTGACCGAACATCTAGATGAATTAAAGCCTTTCGGACATGGATTTGAAGAACCCCGCTTTAGACTCGATACGAAAATCTTAGGCACTCAGTTTTATTGTGACAAAGATACCGGCGAACGTAAGCATACGGCGGTGAAAATTCCGGGGCCTCGAGGCAGGACTCAAAAGATTATGTTCTTTAATGAAGTGCATCCGGAGTTAGAGAAGTGCGAGCGGGCAAAATTTGTGGTCTCAGCCTCGCGCAATACTTTTCAGGGAAATGTTTCGCTTTCTTTGACCGGGTTCGATTTCGAAGTTATGGAGACAGATCTCCGTTTGTAAAAAGACCGATGCAGTAAGCGCAATTGCCTGCGAGCTTGACCGCGTAGCAGTAGTTGTCCCAGTATTTTTTCATCTGAGACCAGTGCCCAGGGCTACTGACCCAGCTTTTTGCGCAGGCTGTGGCACCCCGGCTTAAGGATAAGCCACTACTGCAATTGCTTGCGACGATTTCGCCGCTTCCCGTCCCGCCCCATTGACTCATTTTTTGGGAGCGCTCCGAAAACCCGTTATGGCTGATTTCTCCTTCAGAAACCATATCGTCGAGATGACCCATCGCAAGAGAGCAGACTCGAGAATTCAAATTCCCATCGCTGCTTTTTCCGCCGGTTTGTCTTACCGCCTCAACCATTTGGGAGATTTGCGGATCGCTCTTTTGAAAGTCATTTGAAAAGCCAGGACCCGTCGAGGAGGGCGATTTTGAACAAGCGTTTAGACAGAGTCCTAAAAGCAAAAATGCCGAAAAAAGTTTCACTGTCCAAAGCATGGGCGCCCCTGTAAGGGAAAAAGGCCTTCTAATGCCTTTCTTTCACGTTCTGTGCCTTATTGGGGGAAGGGGCAATTGAAGATTAAACTGAAGATTATGATTAACCTTTTTGACTTTTTTGGCGCAATTAAGGTAGCTTGAGCCCCTTCCGTTATGGCTGGGTAGCTCAGTCGGTAGAGCAAGGGAATCATAATCCTTTGGTCGGGGGTTCAAGTCCCTCCCCAGCTAGTTAATCTTAAGGTTAGTCTTAATTTTAATCATTCGATTAAAGATTAACCTTAAGATTAAAGTTAAGACTCAAGCGGCGTAGCCGCTCTGGTGCCTTTTCCTCGATACATCGCAGATTGTTTTGCTCGAATCAAAACCCCGTCATTGCGAGGGTGCGCAGCACCCGCGGCAACCTTCCCAGTTCTGCACACAAAGGTTGCCGCGGGTGCTACGCACCCTCGCAATGACAGATTTCGGACACTGACTACGAAAGGCAAAAAAAAACGACGGCACCCGAAGGCACCGTCGTTCTAAAAAAGTAAGCTAAGGATAACTTATTGAAACGAGAACAAGGGCGGTTGCATTTCGCAAGATGCACCATCGCCATTGATCTTCCCAGCGCCGTTCACAACGAAAGTTCCCGTGACAGCTCCTGCTTTCACAAACGGATTGGTCAATTTAAACCCGTGTAAAGCATCGGATTCGGAAGTCGGAGCTTGAAAAGCGTTGTGTCCCTCGGTTCCATTGGTTTGTGTAGAGCCCGTGCTCAAGTACATCGCAATGTGGTCATCGCCGGCCGTACAAGTTGTTGTCGTTCCGTCAATCAGAGTCGAAGTCGTTGTATTTCCGCCCTGAGAGCCACAAACATCTAAACTAAATTCAGTTGCAGCCGTACAACTGCCATCTGTCGCGGTTGTTGTCGGTTTGATGATGCTTGAGAATTCAATCACAACGCATTTATAAGTTCCATCTGCAAGACTTCCGTTTTGGACAATCGATGGATTTAAAAGGAAATCAGAGTAGGTCGCTTCTGATTCGGTTTTTGTATAAACCGTTTGCAAGTTAGTGCATAGAGCACTTGTTGAGAAAGCGACTTTGTAAATTTTTAATTTTAATGCAGCAGGATTAGACGCTTGTAAATCTACAGCCGCTAAGCGAGCGGAGGTCGATGCAGAACCAGCACCTTTTACCGTTAGGTTTGCAGTGGATGTTGTCGTTCCGCAGCTAGAGACGATTGCAGCCGAACCGACCGCAACGATCGCGAGGGAAATTCCTCGAAGCATTTTGTTCATTTTAACTCCTTATGGATTGAATTGATTTTAGTCTATTTCGGTCATATCAAGAAAAATACTTACGAGAAAATCAGATTTGAATTGTGAAAAGAACGACATAATGTCGTTCAACCGGTTTTTGGAAGCAATTTCATCTTGCTCCGAGCACTAGGCGAAGAAGGGAGGAAAAAAAGATCAAGGAGCCCAGGATCAGGGCAGGTTTGGAGTGCTCTTTAAAAAACGGAGTCATCAAACCGATGGCGAGATAAAGACAGAAATAAACGACGGAACCTGCACGAGCGTTTCGCGTAATCGCTTTCCATATCTGAAGGTCTCTCTCGCGCAGAGAAAGCCTATCCCCTTTAAAGTCCATCATGCGATATCGTCTAAATATACAGCTTTCTTTAAAAAACTAGTCCGATGTGGTGCGCCGCAAATGACGTCCGGCGGTATCGATTACAAAGCGAATCGTTTTCAGATTCTTAACTACGAAAACTGACTAAAAACTTAGGGCCGGGCCATGGCCAAATAACAATGAGTTCCCGCTGACATTCCGGATCATGAAAAATCTTCGACTTGCCGATAAGTGATTGATCTCAAGGATGGGGACCTCATGCAAAAACGTTTTGGAATTGCAACTATCACTCTTTTTATTTTAAGCTGTTCGTCGATACCTACTGACTTTAATCCGCAAAAATTAGACGCCTTAAGCAATAAGATTCCCGAAAATTCTCCGACCGCAGCTTTAGAAGTGCGTGAAGGGATAAAGAAACTTGCGAAAAAAGATTACGTGAAAGCAAACGAGCATTTCAGCGAAGCCCTCCGTTATGAACCTACGAGTGGTCCAATTCATTTCTTGAATGGACTAGCTTACCATTTGCGCGCGGAAGCCGGGGACACGAGCCAGAATGAATTTGCAGAAATCGGCTATCAAATGGCTTTGCAATTCGATCCAAAGCAACCGTGGGCCGCCCAACAACTTGGAAGACTGAGATTTCGTCAAAAAAACTACCAAGAAGCACAAAATCAATTTGCCTACGCTATTTTGTACGATCGAAGCGACGCCTCTCTTTATCACAACTTAGCGGTAGCTTCTTACTACTCGAAAGATTTACAAACAGCCTCGATGGCCATTCAAAAAGCAGTCACTCTTGACCCTAAGAATTCCCGTTTTCGAGCCACCGAAATTATGATTGTGGCAGCAGGCGGAAATTGGGAAAAAGCGAATCAAGACCTCGAACTTTATCGAAGAGAAGTCGCATCCGAAACGAAATCGACGTTAGTCTACAATGATTTTCTCCAAAACCGAGTCGGTGATTGGAAAGAATTCCACGTTAGAAATGCAAACTTTATGCTTGCGAGCAATCAATCAAATAAGGGAGATGACGAGGACGAAAGCGAGAAGAAAACTCCCGCTCCCTCTAAATCACCTGCAAGCGTTGAGGGTTCCGACAAAATGTGTACGATTGATGTTGTGATTATCAATTCGAGCCAGCTCAATCAAACGAATAAAGGTTTAAACCTTTTATCAGGTCTGGAGTTGCAGTTTGGTGGAAGCGGAACCTTCGGCAGTACTTGGGGGCTAGCAGACGCCTCCAATGGCAATCAAGTCGGCACTGGAACTTTTAATGGAGGTAACGAAGGGCTTAGTGGTTCGATCAGTGGCACTCGCGGATTTAACAACACTCAACAAAATACGGCTAACAAGACGCAAGCTTTGACGTCGACGATTACCGTTCCGACTATCACATACAATTTAAATATCTTTAACAATGCGAATAATCGCAATGAGGTTTTGGCGCGTCCGACTTTAGTGGCGACCGAGGGAAATGCTTCCGAGTTTTTTTCCGGAGCGACGTTAAGAGTCGGCCTGCCTCCAGGAGTGGGTGGGAGCGGGACGATTCAAGAGATTCCCATCGGAGTAAAACTTGTGGTGACCCCTCATTCAATTACGAAGGACAAGATTCGCCTTCAGGTCGAAAGCTCGAGAGAGTTCGCAGAAGCTGGAGCTCCGGGTTCTACTTTTCAGCAAAGTGTATCCACTTCCAAAACCCGAGTGCTTGCGAATGTTGCAATGAATTTCTCTCAAACTCTCATTCTGAGCGGCTTGACTGAAAAAGAATCCGCGAAAGTGAAACAGGGTGTTCCAATCTTACAAGATATCCCGATTTTGCAATATTTTTTCTCCAATGAAAAAACGATGGATTATAACAAAACGGTTTTAGTTCTTTTAACGCCGCATGCTCCTCGCTTCACCGATCAGTTAGACGAAGAAAGTGCGAAGCGAAGAGATCCTATCAATGTGAAAAGATTAAAAGATCAAGCAGGCTTATTCTCGCCCGTTAGCAACGTGGATGTCGCCTTAAAGCATCTTGAAAAATCCGATCTCTACATGCAGTTTCGCTCAGGCGATCTCTCTCTCGAGAAATGGGACAACTTTGATTCCCTCTCCGGACGGATTAGCCAGGCTTTAGATTTTCTCTATTATTAGCCCTAATATAAAAGCTGAAGACATCGTCAGAGTCTTCACAATCAAACAAAATAATGCATTAAGATCAATGTGTTGCGCTAGACATTGAATTGGTTTCTTACGCCTTCTCCGGCCTTCAATTTTCTATCTGAATTTCTGTGCATACTAAGTTCGTAGGCAATGAATCTTCACAAGAGGAGAAGGAAAATGAAACCGGTTAAAAATAGAGAAGCAGCTTCCAGCCCGAATCCCACAGAAAATCTCGATCTCCAAATTCTGGTCGTAGATGATGATCCTATTTTTAGAACGCTGATGCTGAGCGCTGCTGAGGAGAAACATGTCTCAGTCACCGTCTGCGCGTCGTTAAGAGAAGTCGAAAAGTTAAGACGCCCCGGCGGATTTGATATTGCTGTCGTGGATTACTACTTGGACAATCTTTTAGAGACGGAGACAGGAACGGAAATTTCGTTTGTCACTCCATCGACTCCGACCATTCTGGTGAGCAATACCAATAAAGGGATTGACGACAATTTAGTGTGGCCCCCTTCTATTCGCAAATTCATTCACAAAAAACTAGGAGCCGACGAAATCTTAGAGCAGGCGATTGTCCTGTGTAGAAAAGGCAATGGGCGACGCTAGGAGGGCAGGGCTATTAATGCGCTGTGCTAGAGGCCTTTTAGCGCGATTTCCTTAAGGAATGATCGTAAGGACTCCGAAAAAGAGTCAGGGGGAAGCGCTGCCTATGTCGAAAAACTATGTCATTACGCTAGACGATGATCCTTCGGTTTCAAAACTGATAGAAAAATATTCGGGAATCTCTTCAAAATCTTTTTTATCGATTGAAGAGCTTTTGCCGAACTTAAGCCACTTAAAACCGACCGCGGCCTTTATTGATATCAATTTGGGGGGAGAGACTTCGGGGCTTTCTGTTCTTCCGACGTTACGACAATTCTGGCCGTTCTGCCCGCTGATTGTGATTACCTCTGAAACGAGTCAGAAGGCGGTGAGCGATGCGCTCGTTGCGGGAGCTGATGATTTTGTCAAAAAACCTCTCGAACGAACCGAGTTCTTGGCGCGGTTAAATGCGCGCCTTCAAGATTCTTTTGGGAGATCTGAAAAAAGAGTCATTCGGATCTCCGATATTACCTTCCACGCAGAACTCGGAACTCTGAAAAGTCATGGGGCAACAGAGTATCTTTCCCCGACATTGCAACGGTTACTTTCGGTTCTCTGTGAGCAAAAGGGAGTGGCTTGTCCTCATGAACAGTTAAAAAGGCGAGTCTGGGGCGAGATTTCTGTGACCGACAACGCGCTCGACCGAAAGGTGAGCGAGCTGAGAAAATCTTTAAAAAATGTCCGCTCATTGCTTGAGATTAAAAATATCTACGGAAAAGGATTTGTTCTTTCAGGTCCGTCGTTTGAGAGTCCACGTCCTTCGAAAAAAGGTGCAAATAAAACTCTCGAGGCCGATACTGTTCATTCTTTCTCGCATTTAAAGATTCTTCTCATTGACCCCTCAGAGAAATCTGCAGCCGCCATTCAACACCTTTTGAAACAAACTCAAGGCGGTCATGAACTTAAATGGAAGAAAAATACCGAAGAAGGAATTGCGTCTCTCCTCGAGGGAAATGTCGATATCGTAATTACCGCCGAGAGAAAGGGGCTTGAAAGCTTTACCCAGATTCCTTGGATTGTTCTTCACGAAGGACAAAGTGAGAGCATTTCGCAAAAGATGATCCTTTCGGGAGCTCAAGACTGTCTCAATAAGAAAGAACTTTCGGGGCATCGTCTCTGGGAATCGATAAGGTTTGCCATTTTAAGAAAACAACAAAATGTTCTGACAGCACCGCCTAAGACATGGGTGCTTGTTGCGGAAGACAATCCCATCAATAAAGAAGTCATGGGAAGGTCCCTTAAAAGAATGGGCTATTCGGTTGATTTCGCAGGCGATGGGAGAGAGGTCGTCGAAAAATGTACCGCGAAAAGCTATTCGCTCGTTTTGATGGATTGCCAGATGCCAGAGATGGATGGCTACGAAGCGGCAGGCGCGTTGAGAAAAAAAGGCGTTAAAACGCCTATCGTCGCCATGACCGCGAGCCACGATCCCAAAGAACGCAGGAAGTGCTTTGAAAACGGGATGAACGATTTTGCCTCCAAGCCGATCGCATTCAACGACTTAGATAATCTTTGCCAAAAATGGATTGCAAGAGAGCGCTCTCCCTTAGATGCGACGGTTTTGAAAGCTCTAAAGGCTTTGAATAGCCAAGAGGATCCCGAGTTTCTCACTTCACTCTTTAAACTTTTTCTCGAGCATGCCCCTCTTACTTTTACGGAGCTTGAAAGAAATGTGGCTTCAAACAATGCTGAAGGAATTCGTCGAATGGCGCATCGATTGAAAGGCCTAGCTTATAATCTGGGAGCGCAATCGCTAGTAGGAGTTTTGCAAGCAATGGAAGAATTGGGTAGGAATTCGGATCTCGCCAACATAAAGGCGTCTTTAGAAAAATCGCGGACAGAGATGAAGAGAGTAGTGGATTACCTGGAGT
>CALCZU010000089.1 GCA_937903155.1 uncultured Bdellovibrionales bacterium | reverse complement strand
ACTCTTTATCTCCCCTCTGTTGGGGTTTTGAAAGAGCGGGGTCCATACCATTGGCGGTCCTGGACTAGTAGATAGCAACGCTCCAATCCGCAGCGCCATGTCGACCCAATCCGAAAAAATCTCTCTAATATAAAAGGATCCCACAATTTATAATTTTTGTGACCGCGCTTCAAGCGACCATTCTTCCCCAGTACAGCGAGATTGCTTCCGTCTCCGCCCTTCGGGCTGCGCCGGATAAGTCGTCGCTCCGCTCCTCGCAACGACGAGGGGGTGGGCAGGCCCCAGAGCATTATGGTGATTCCCCTCGAAACGGGTTATCATTACATCACACCCCCATGCTTATTCCCCTCCTATTCTTTCTCTCTAGCCTCGGCTATGCGGCCGATATGCAGGTGTTCACTGAAGACAATGAACGCATTATGGAGTTGCGTCTGGATGACGGGACGCTTCTGTCGCGTGGTTCCATTGCTTATGAAGTCAATCGTGTTTGGTATCTGGGGCTCGGCGAGCTTTCAGATGCGTTAGGATTTGCGATCCAAGTCAGCTCGCATCATGGCAAAGCTTCGGGGTACTTTCTTTCTGAGACTCGGGGATTTCTTCTTGAGACTTCGAAGTGCGCTGTGAAAATTAAGGGTGTCCTTGAGAATTTCGATTGCAAGGCTGTCATCGCTCGAGGGGAAGAAATTTTTGTTGAGAGTCGGCTTCTTGAGAAGTGGTTTCCGTTGCAGTTCAAGATGGATACTTATCGGAGCAGTATTCAGATCAAGGCGCTCGAAAAATTGCCGGAGCAACTTCGCAAAGAACGTGAAGCGCTTTTGTTGAGTACCCAGTCTCAAGCTTTTGTTCCTGACTCGGGATTGCAGAAAGTAGAAACTCCGAATCAGATTTTTTCTTATCCGTTTTTTGATCAGCAGCTCTCTTTTACGAGACAGTTTTCGCCCGACGGCAATTCGAATCGCTTTCAACATATGACTGAGATTGGAAATGAGATGCTCGGTTTCGAATCCTATGGCTATCTCCTTGGAACCGAAAGCCGTGCCGAACAATGGCAAGCCAGTTTTGCGAAACGAGATCCAGACGGCAAACTTCTCGGGCCTTTTCACCTGACGGAAGCCCGGTTTTTATATTTAAACCTTCCCCCTCTTCCTTTGATTACCGAAGGAAAGGCGGGTCGGGGATTCTATCTTTCGACTTATCCCCTTAATGCTCCCTCCAATTTCGGAACTCAAAATCTTGAAGGGCCTCTGACCAACGGCTGGGAAGTTGAGCTTTATCGCAATGACTTTTTAATCGATCGACAGGTCAGCAACTCTACCGGTCGTTATTCATTCAAAAATATTCCCATGCAGTATGGACGGAATCAGTTTCGTTTGAGTTTTTACGGCCCCCGTGGAGAACGAAAAGTTCAGTATCAAACTTTTTATATCGATCCGTCGATTATTCGTCCCGACAGTCACGATTTTAGAGGAGGGTTTGCCGTTCTCGGGGATGATCGCAGACGGTTGTCCTTTCAATACGAACAAAATCTTTTCGGAAATATTTCGGCGGGCACTGGCATCCTCCACGATGAGAACCCTTCGAAAACTTACGGCTATGTTGGAGGAACGGGGTTTGTAGGACCCTTTCTTCTCACTTCGAATCTTTCGGCATCCAATCAAGGACAAGCGTATGAAATCGGCACCCAAACGGGTTACGAAAGTCTGACGTTGGGTGGGAAGTACTCGCAATTCATGAACGGGTATTCGAGCGAACTTTACGAAACGGTCGGCCTTGCAAAGCTTGCAAATATCACGAGTGCAAACTTTTCCTATATTCTTCCCTTCCCTTTTTCCATTGCAATGACTTGGGATATTTCTCATCGCAACTACGTCGATAACTCTCGTCAAACCATTCTAAAAAATCTTCTCTCCACCAACACCGGGCCCGTATATTGGAATCACGAGTTTAATTATTTCTTCGATAGCAACAATCCGTTTCGAGGAAAACTCGACCTCAGTTATCTTCCCTACCAAACCAATCTGCGCCTCGGAATGGAATACCTGCAAAGAGGATTTAATTATATCGAAGGTGAAGGCATTCAAAGAATCCAAGACTCCTACGCGATTTCTCTACTTCTTCGCCGTCAACTCAAAGATGAAATTTGGCAGGCCAAAAGTTCCGTCTCAAAGCTTTTTAAAATGGCGAGTGTTGGCGTCGATTTTTCATTGAACAGTCCTGGAAATTATTCGGTAGGATTGTTACTTGCTTATAGTTTAGGGTTTGATCCCAAAACGGCAGCGCCGTACTTACAACGCGATCCTCAAGTGCCTTATGGAGCCGCGACTCTCCTCGTCTTCAAAGACTTAAACTACAATGGAAAATGGGATCCGGGCGAACCTCCCATCCCCAATATTTCGTTACGCATGAATCAACGCGAGACTGAACTTGCGAGCGATAGCGATGGAAAAATTCTTCTCTCGCGACTTCCCGCACATCTCCCCGTCGAAGTTTCTCTCGCTTCTCACTCGTTCAACGATCCCTTTATCCGACCTTCCTTAAAAGGCCTGCGCTTTGTTCCCAAAGCGGGTTCGATGACAAGCCTCGAACTTCCGGTCGCAACCGTCGGTGAAATCGATGGCTACGTCATGGTTGAGAGAAGAAAGTCGGTTAAACCCAAGCGCGGAGTGACCGTTGAGCTTTTAAATTCTAGAAAAGAAATTGTCACAACTAGTCGAACCGACTCGGATGGATTCTACGTGTTTGATTCCATTTCGCCTGGAGAATATTCCTTAAGACTCTCCCATTCCCAACCGCATCAGAACGTGACCCCTGCTGAAAGAACCGTCCGCGTCAAAGACGAAGGCTCGTTCGAGAGCCATAACGACTTTAATCTGGTAGAGTAAAGAGATGAGATTTTTTTTACTTCTAAATCTCTTCTTATTTGCCACCTCCCCCGATGACGAAAAAACCTTTTTAAGAATTCACTGGAAGTCTGACCTGCAATTTGGAGTGGCCATTCAAGGAGATCCTCCCCTGACCGTTTCACCCGATCTTTCCGCCGCATCGGGTTCGGCAAGTGTTGAAGTCCGCGGACGCCCGCACTCAACTTACCAGCTGATCCTCCCGCAAAATCGAATTTCATTACATAATCTTCATTGCGGTTGTGGTGCCCGAATCGGGGTCAGCGAATTTCGCTCGAATCCACCCGAAGGAATGAACGGTAAATTAGATGGCAATGGGAGACAAACCGTTTCCATCGGAGCCACTCGCGAATCTATCTCCATGCACCAACCTCGCGGAAAATATGCAGGTTCTTTTTTAGTCACAGCGATCTATCCATGAAACTTATTCTCTACCTTCTTACTGTGATGAGTCTCAATCTTTTCGCAGCCCACGAGGCTTTAAAAGCTTGGACCGAAGTTATCTCGGCGATTCACCTCTGCAAGTTTAAAGATCTCGATTTCGGAGAAGCGCTTCAAGGAGATCCCGCGATGAATATTTCTCCGCAACAGGGAGCCGAGTTTTCCGTCACCGGAGAACCCTACCGTGCCTACCAAATTCTTATCCCCGACCAAGTCACCTTGAGAACTGCCAGCGGCTCAGGTCCCAATGAGCAAATTCTCGTGAATCAGTTTCGTTCTTACCCCGAAAAAGCGGGCAGATTAGATTGTGATGGAAAACAAACATTGCGAGTCGGGGCCACTCGAGCCTCACTTCTCCAATCCCAAAAAGCCGGCGCTTACATTGCCCCCTTTGTCGTCACTGTAATGTATCAATAATATCGCATGCATCCCCACACCATCATTCCTGAACATTTCTTCTCTACACTCGGGAGATGGAAAATTTTCAAAGACGACAGACAAAGATTTGGATTGCGCTAATTTGTTTGTTTACCTCGACAAACTGGGTCACCGCCGGCGCTTCGTCTTCAGCGAGTGCGAGAGTGACTGCAAGGGTTTTGAAGCGAACTTCAATCCAAACGATTGCCGCTCCCTCCGGAAACGCAAAATACGTGCTTCAGGGCGAGCCTGAAACCGCCTATACCCTACTCACGTCATCCGAGCAGGGAAATTCGAGCCTTGGCGTCAACGACTCTTTAAATGTAACGATCATCTACCCTTGAATTTTACTTCACCCGCATCTCGCTTTAGAATAAGGCATGCTTAGGTCATCCCTTTTTCTCATTCTTTTTTCTCTCCCCCTCTTCGCGGATTTGAGAGTTTATCCAACGCGGCTGACTCTTTCGGACACAAAGCGAGTGGGAGATGTTTCGTTACGCCATACCGGCACTCAACCCGCACGCTACAAAATTTCGACGGTCTTTTATCGAATGAAAGAAGACGGATCGATGGAACTTTCTAAGAGCCCCCAAAAAGAAGACCGCAGTGCGATTGATTTAATTCGCTTTTCTCCCCGCCAAGTCACGCTTCCTCCGAACCTGGAGCAAGTGATTCGGGTCATGTATTCAGGTCCCAAAGATTTAGCGCAAGGCGAGTATCGCGCGCATCTCTTATTTGAACCCATGGATGAACCTGAACTCGAACCCAAAGCAAAGGGCGAGCAAGTTCAAATGCGTCTTCAAGCCAAAGTTGCCATTGCAGTGCCCGTGATTTTTAAACAGGGAAAAGTAGAATTCACAGCAAAGCTTTCAAATCTGAAACTCGTAAAACTCCCCGATGGTCAACCGGGTTATAGTGTTGATCTCACGGGCGAAGGAAACGGTTTCCCCTATGGCGACGTACTTGCCTTTTTTACGCCTGCAGGGAAAACCAAACAGAGTTTAGGAATTGTCCGAAGTGTCGCTTCCTACTTAAAAAAGCGAAAAATCAGCTACCCCTTCACCGTTCCTGAAAACACAAAAATCGCAAATGGAAAATTAACTTTGGAATACCGTGACACCGAAGAAGATGGTGGAAAAGTGCTTGCCTCAACCGAAACTCAAGTCCCTTGATATTTCTCAATTTTTTTGCTTAAAGTGTCGAAAAGGATTTCATGTTCCAAAGATTTTTAAACTCACGAAACCTTTCCGTTTTGGTGCTTGTGTTACTGACTTGTAACCTCTCCAATGCCTATTTTTGCCAATCGTTTTTCGAAAGGTTTTCGACTTTCTATTATCGAAATATCAAGTCCAGGATTTTGCCGTATCGACCCGGAAAAGGTTGGGCGACAAAAGTAAATGCTCTAGATCTCGATCACTTTGAGATTAAAAATATTACGAAGTCGGACGATCCCAAAATACAAGAATTAAGAGCGATCGAACGTCTCCAAACTCACCGCGAGTTTAGAGGACCCCATGCCTTCACAACGAAAGACATTCAGCGAAGAATTGAAGATTCTCTTCACGATAATCGTGAGCAAGTACTGACGGTGGAAAAGAATGGAAAAGTCCATGCGGCCGCCTATATTCATACCAGTCCAGACTGGGGTACCATGACCATTCGATTGATTCACTCTGGAACCCCTGAGGGAATGGTCAGTTACATCAAGTTAATTGAAGATTGTTTCGAGACTGCGAGAAAAAATCCCAAAATTTACCATATCCAGTTTGAAGCTCCTACGGGCAATGACGCCGATATTCTTCAAGCTCGACTATATGATTACTCTCGCGAAGATAAAAATATCGATGGTCCCTATCGCGAAGAAAATCGACGACGCCGCGAGCTAATTCACCTCATCGGAACCACTTTCCACAAATACTAGAGCGTATCTCAAAACCCTTTTCGACTGCGATTGACAGAAATCTTCTCTCAAGTGAATCCCTTCTCTTTCCGATAAGGAATCTGAAAGAGTCTATGGATAGACCCCTACCAAATGAAGCCATGAAGATTTCAAGAATGCTCGCCATCGTTGCGATTTGCGCTTGTATCGTTTTCTCTTACGCTTACGCCGGAAGCTCGAGTTCGCAAACAGCCTACGCAAGAGCGCTCGTCAAAACCTCCATTGGAATCGCCAAAAACTCAGACTTAGATTTTGGAGACGCGTTTCCCGGAGACGCTTCGTTTGCGGTCACACCCGATTCAGTCAAAGCCGCTAAATTTACAGTTACGGGAGAACCTACTCGCGCTTACAACATCATGCTTCCGAGTCAGCTCATTCTTACTACCGGAAACGGTGTGGGCATCGACCGTCAAATGATGATCAACCGTTTTAATTCTTCCCCTTCCCGCACCGGAAAACTGAATGCGTCCGGAATGGAAACTCTCACCGTCGGCGCAACTCGCGCTGCAATCACAAACACTCAAGAATCGGGAAACTACAGCGGAGTTTTCACCGTCACGGTTATCTACCAATGATTTTTTTTAAACTGTCTCAAAAAAACACGGAGGATAAATGAACAAACACTTAATCTACGGATTCGCCTTAGTAGTTGGCGTATCCGCATTTGCAGGCAATAGCGCGAGCACAAATGCGATCGCAAAAGCCCAAGTTAAAAAATCTATCTCAATCTCGAAAACTCAAGATTTGGATTTTGGTTTAGGTTTCACTGGCGATACGGCAGTTTCCGTTGCCGCCACTTCTGCTGCTGCCGCGAAATTCACAGTCGCTGGGGAAAAAAACAAAGCTTATAATATCGTTCTTCCCGCGAACGTCACGATCAGCACCGGTGATGGCGTGGGTCCAGATAAGCAAATCGAAATCTCGAGCCTTTCCTCAGATCCGAATTCCTCTGGGAACTTAGGAGCCGCAGGAACTCAAGTGGTTGGAGTCGGTGGAATGCGAGCCGCTCTTTCCAATAGCCAAGAATCCGGCGACTACTCTGGCGTTTTCACCGTCACAGTCACCTATCAATAAAAAAACGATTTTACTTTAAAAGCCTCGCTAGAAATAGCGGGGCTTTTTTTATTTGTGGAAGCCACTCAAAATTTGCGTTGGAGAGCGACGACTTTGCCTTGAATCTCAAAAGATTTTTTCGTGACGTTGATAGGTTGCATGCGTTTATTTTCGGGAACGAGTAAAACCTCGCCACCTTTTTTCTCAAATCGTTTTACGGTCGTCTCGCCCTCGACGAGTGCAACGACAATGTCTCCGTTTTTAATCCGAGTTCCTCTTTGGACTACCACATGATCGCCTTCGTACATCCCGATATCAATCATACTATTTCCAACCACTCGCAACGCAAAGCACTCACCCTGTGCGAGGGTTTCGGAAACGACAATACTTCCCAAATCAATTTGCTCCGTCTGCCGAAGTCCGCCTGCCGCGACCTCTCCATAGATCGAGAGTCGCTTCGACCCTTCTAATTTTTTACCCACAGGAATCAAACCCCGCGCCTTCTTGTCAGGCTTTTCGAGCTTCCCCTTTTGAATGAGTGCCTTCACATGATCTTGCACGGTGCCCACGGCCTTAAAACCAAAATGAGCTTGAATATCGCGGTACGACGGAGCCGTCCCGTGTTCTTCATAATGCGCACTGATATAGTTGAAAACGGCCTGCTGTTGCGGTGATAGGTCTTTATTCATCTCGGTCATCATATCGATTCTCCCCCGTTCTGTCAGTAGAAGGGTCATTTCGCTTTTGGCCAATTACGCAGCCCCGCTACTACTCTATTGACCACCTTACCATACAAATGTATGGTATCCAATAGATACGATGTTTGTTTGTTTTTACTGCCCTTATCCCCCAAGGGGTTCCAAAGGCCTTAACCGACTCTCTCCCGATAACGAAGAGGTCTTTGGAACTCCACCCTACCTCAAATCAATTTACGAAAGCTTCGATAGAACACTTTGAACTTTATCTTCCATCGTTTGATCTCTATCCGTGCGAGTGCCGAGCTTAATCGTGGTTGTAATTCGCGGAGCGCCCATCGCATGGACTTTTTCGTGACAAAGTTTCACGGCGTGAAAAACGGCGTCCCACTCCCCTTCGATATTTGTGCCATAAGCATGCAAAGCAGTTTTTAATCCTGCGTTCTTTAAAATTTTTTCGCATTCGACGATATAAGCGGAAACAGAAACACCGACGCCCAATGGAACGACGCACAGATCGATCATGACTTTCATCTTGGTTCTCCTATTTTAATTTTACAAGAAGCTCTGAAATCGTTTTCTTCTCAATTGGGTGTATCCAGTTGGGATCTAGCTCCACGAGAGGCATTAAAACAAAACTGCGCTTGTGCATTTCAGGGTGAGGCACCACAACGCCTTCGGACTTCCAAGTTTCCTCTCCGAAGAGAAGCAAATCCAAATCAATCAGACGAGGTCCGTACTTCACGGCATCGACTCGTCCTAATTCTCTTTCTAAAAGCTTGCAGTAATTCACAATCGCCGTCGGTTTCCATTCCGAAAGCCCAATCGCCGCCGCGTTTAGAAACGAAGGTTGATCTTCAATTCCCCAGGGAGGCGTTTCAATGAGCGTCGAGAGCTTTGCTTCAAAAAGAAATTCTTCCTGAAGTCTTTCAAAAGCTTTTCGGATGTTCTTTTCCCGATCGCCGAGGTTACTTCCGAGGCCTATCGCAATTTTAGTTCGAATGCTCATGCTGTGGGGCCGCAATAAATGGCTTTAGAGTGGGGTTTTTCGCGCACTTCAATGCGCTTCAAAGGAAAAAACGGTTCCATTTTTTTCCAGATATGTACCGAAAGATTTTCCGCTGTTGGATACTCGAAAACTAAATCGAGGTTTTTTCCGTCTAATTCTGTTTTGACAATCCGATTAAATAAACGTTTCACCGCGCGAAAATCACAAACAAAACCTTCTTCGTTAACGGGAGCGTCCATCACAATATTCACAAAAAAATCGTGAGGATGATTGGGCTCAGACATCATTCCATGATGGGAGTGAAAAGCGCGGAATGTGACTTCTCTAGAAACTTCCATGACGAATTCCATCCAAAAGCGTCAACGCAAGCTTCATTTCGGCTACGTCGTGGACTCTAAATACACTCGCGCCGTTCTGCGAAGCCCATAGATTAGTCGTCACAGTGCCGCTGAGCTTTTCATTTTCACTTAAAACGTCTTTACCCGAAACTTTTGTCAGAAAGCCCTTGCGCGAAGTCCCAATCACAAGCCGGTGTCCGACCTCTTTGAACATTTCTAGATGACGCAAAAGATCGAGATTATGCTGCGTCGTTTTTCCAAATCCAATTCCGGGGTCTACCCACAGTTGAGAAGGCTGCACGCCACTCTCTTTGAATTTGCGAACGCGGTCCCTTAAAAAGTTTTTAACTTCTTGGACAACACCATTGGGATAGACAGGATTTTCCTGCATGGTCTCGGGCGTGTTCTGCATATGCATTAGAATGTAGGTAATCGCGCGATCTTTCAGCAGAGAAAGCATTCGGATGTCACGGCCCCCCGAAACATCATTAATAATCGTCGCTCCGAGCGGAATTGCTTCAGATGCCATCTCAAACTTTTGCGTGTCGATGGAAATTCTCACCGACAAGTTCTTAGCGATTTTTTCAAGCACCGGGAGCACACGGTCTTTTTCTTCTTGAAGAGAAACCGGCAGACTTCCCGGGCGAGTCGACTCGCCTCCGATATCGATGATATCGGCACCGTCTTTGACCATTCGCTCTGTTTGCTTGAGCGCGGCATCGACACTCATAAACTTTCCACCATCCGAAAAAGAATCGGGCGTGATATTTAAAATACCCATGATGAGGGGAAGTTTAGGAGTGTCCATAAGACGGAGCCTATCTCTGAGAGCTGCTGATTTTCAAGCTGGAAAAACGAAAGATTAATGGACGGAGTGGATGCGAGATTCGATGAGCGCAATCGCCTTTTTTCTCACTTCTTCATCTTTGCAAAAATAAAGAAAATCTCTGAGCTCTTTGTCTTTCATTGCGAGCTTTTTGAGTCCTGGAAACTTTGGAACTTTAAGAGTGGAAACTTGTTTAGAAGCGGCGGCGTTTTTTTCGAGCATTCGTCATCCCCCTAAGATTTGATTGATTGTCAGGAGGGGGAGTTTGCCCGAAACCGGTAATAATTACAATCCCTATTTTCTAAGTAATTGTAATTATTACCTTATTATTTCACGCTCTGCGGCTAAAAGCTGAAAGCGAGACCGACTTGAGGGTTAAATAAAAACTGTGATTTTAAAAAACCCACCTGCGGTTCGACGAAAAGTGAGGTGGTCTTCGAGAGATCGAATTCGACGCCAGGACGAGCTGCCGCTTGAAAACTCGTCGAAAAAGAACTCGAACCCGAATCCGCACCGTCTAGCTCACCGCTCGTTAATGCAACCCCGAGCGATACACCTAAGTAAGGATGGACGGCACCATTCTTCAAATCAAATCGGTAAACGAAACTTGCAAGAATCGGAATCGAAATCATTTGCGGCCTGCCCGTTTCCGAAGCTTCGCTCGTCCATTGCAAGTACCCGCTTTGCACCCCGATAAAAAACGGAACGCCCGTACTAAAAGTCATTTCAGCAAGAGCTCCGTATCCCAAAGTCTCTTGCATAATCCCAATTGCGGGTGCCAAACGAAAACGCGCTGGCGCCACATCAGAAGAAGGAGCAAGTGAAGCCGTCACCGGCGCAGGTCGAAAATTTCGCACGGGTGGTTGCTTCCATGGGGTCTGCGCAGAAGCGCTCGAAAAAGCGAAAAAAACAAACGACGACAAAAGAATAAATAATTTTTGCATTTTAATTTCCCATTTTTTTTCTCTCAGTTCGGAAGGGAAATATTACAAGTCACATGCCAACAAATTCTGAGCTTAATCAGAAAGACATCGTAACGAGTTACGCAGCCTTTTTTGTCGTCTGAGAGCAAAATTGGGAAATCTTACTCGCAAGCCACTTGGGCCACCGATTCGATCGCAATAGCGGAGACACCGCGTCCATAATCGAGATCGATATTTTCGATATCGTCTTCCGTATCGTGGTAGCCGGTTCTGCCAACATCATAATTTTCCATAAATAGAACCGTGGGAAAACCCGCATCGGATAAGACTTGAGGATCGGTATTATAAAGAGAGCTTTGATAATGCCAGCCCGGACGAATCTCATCTCTAAAAGTGAGAAACTTTCCTAACGGCGGAACTTGCCAGTTTTCTGGCTTTGATCCTTTTTTGGGAACGAATCGTTTGAAAGGTTTTGTTCGCCCGTACTTTTCATCCCAGTTCTCTGACTTTACGAGGCTGTTGTAGGTTTGCGTTGCTTTGTGAGCGGTTAACGCTAGGTGAGCAGCTCTCTTCCCGCGCCCTGGCGAAATTTGAAACACAACGCGCTTATCCTCGACTCCGGCATCACGGCCGCGGTGGTGTGAAACCATATCCAAGACATACACTCCGACGACTTTAGGATTTTTCTTCCCACGAATAATTTCATTTTTCTCGATAAAATCCTTCGCTAGCGCGCGAGCTCCTAAACAATCTGCCGGAAATTCTTCACCCGTTAAATGGACTATCCAAATATCTCTCTTCGTCGGGAGATCTTTTAAAAGTTTTGCCGCGAGCATCAAAGTAGACGTCGCAGAGTAATTATCATCTGCTCCCTTAGAAGCCTGCCGATGACCGACAAACGCTGGATTCACATCACCCGTGCGTGTGTTTTTGCCTTCTTCGTAGATATCGCGTTCGTAAGCCGTATCGTAATGATCTGCAAGGATAACGACCTCATGATTAGGATTTCCATTTTTTGCCGGGATAACGGTGATAAGATTTTTTTGAACATCTTTTTGTCCATGCCACCAATCAATTGCAAATTCAGGTTTCCACTGAAATTCGTGGAAGTAGGAGGCGAGGCCCAATGATTTTTCCTGGTAGTACGTTTTTAAATAATCCGCGACTCGCAAAAGCCGTTGGTCTGCATCGCAACCGAAGCTCGGAATCTTTTTATCGGAACTCGCACAGTCCGCGTTATTCTTGCCTTGAATCGACTTAAATCGCTTATCAAAGATGCCTTCGCTTAAATCGACAATATTTTTCCAATACTCCCTTTCGTAATCCGAACTCTGAGATTTTTGATAGGTATACGTTTTTGCGAGAGAGCTTTGCTTTTCTTCGTCAATCAATGAGGTCAGTGCTTTCGCCGTCAAAGTCGGCAATCTTTTTTTCCACACTGAATAAGGTTCATCTTTGTCGGTCGTCAGCAAGGCTTCAGCGACGTCAGATGAAATGGGCGCTGAACTGTATCCCACGTACTCTTGGATTTTTTTTACATTGAGAGACGTCGCTTCCTTCCACTCGCCCTTATCGTGAATCTGAACAACCTCATCCTCTTCTTTTGTTTCTTGAGTCTGGACCGAAAGCCACGCTTCGTCTTTTTCTTTTCTTAGAGCCATGACGCCCTTTAAATCGTAGTTCACCCCGACGTTTTGGTCGGGCGTAATCCAACTGACTAAAGGCCGATACCAATAACCTTGCCATCCATTGATATCCATCGGTGGATAAAAATTTCGGTAATAGATAAGATGTTCTTCGCCATTCTTCTGAATCCACTTTTTTGCTTTCTCGATTTCAAGCAAACTCGCTCTGCTTCCATCTAACACCCAGTTTGCAGTCTCATGGTTTTTATCAAAAGCCCAGATCTGAACGTTGCGCGCGAGGGGTTTGGAATACAATCCCATGAGGGACGGAACCGCATTAAAAATCAGATTAAATGGATTCTCCAAATTATTTTCTTCCACATTGTCGGAGATACCGACAATTCGCTGCGATTGAATCAGAGAAACCTGTTCTCTATCGGAAGCATTTATCGATTGAAAGCGGTGGGGTTTTCGGACGATATCCAAAACTTTTAGGCCATAATATGAATTCGCAGAGAGGAGTCGGCTAAACTGAGAAATTTCGATGCTCAGTGGCAGCTGCCGCGATTCATTTTGTTTCATCGTGTTAAATAAGGGAGATTGATAAAATACAAGAGTTGAGGGGTGAGGGATCACAGAAACTTTCTGCTCTTTGAAGCCACGCTTCAAGGCCTCACTCCATTTATCGTAAGGTTCAAACGTGATCACAAAGTTAACGTTTTTAACCGAATCTAATTTGACGCTTGCGAGCGCTGATAAACGTTTTGGAATCCAATCCGTTTTTTCGGAAAGAATTTTCAACTGCTGTTTTTCCAAGTCGCAAGAAGATTTCACTTTCAATCCATACGCACCTTGTAAAAGATTGCAGAGAAATTCGGTCCCCTGACTTTTGGTTTGCTTCAGAGAACTCCAGAACAGCCATTCCCAAGTGACATCGGCGCCGCCAAAAATGGTCCAAGGATGGCTTCGTCCAAGTTCCTGTTGTGTCCTTGAAAGCTGAAGGGGAATGAAACTAACAACCGTTTGATTTTTATTTTTAGGAAGGTCTTCGGGAAAGTAGGGGCTTTTGTTTACCACATACGAGGGAATCCCTTTCAAAGTCGCCCCGCCCGGTTTGTCGCCAAAGGCGAGTTGCTGCAGATCCTTCATCAAATGAGTTGCCAAAACTTTGAGACCCGGTCTGAGATATCGATGTTCTTCGAAGTAAGGAAGCCAGTAAGTATTGGGAGCGGAACTTTTGTAAAAATGTTCAGAGTCGTAATGACTCACTTGGTTCTTATCGGTCTCCCCTAAAGTAATTTCATAGGGCCTCGCCCCTTGATAATAAGACGGCGTAAATTCCGAGTAAGCGGCGAAAGGAAACACTCGAGGCGATTCCATTCGAGCGTCCAAAATCTCTTTTAAACTATTTGCATGAAGCAGGTGAAAACCAATGAAGAACAGAGGTAAAAAAGCTTTCATCAGAATGCCGTATCATATTTTGATATCGCGTCAATCTCAATAGCGTGCCCCCACGAACCCACAATTGTAGAAAATAAATCGACTCAAAATAGGCGCATTTATTTTTATTTTGGAATAGACAGGGTCATTTTCTGTGGTATCTCCAGTGAAATAGAGGAGAAAACATGCGTAAAAGTTTCTTGCTAGCTTTTTTTGGTTTTTTTATGATGCCTTCGTTATTTGCGATCGTTCCTACGGTACCAGAAGGCTATGAAGCAGCCTCTTCAAAACAGTCTCTTTTGGAATTGCCTGATGAAACCTTCTTCGTTTTAAAAACAAACATTTCTTTTAAAGCAAAAGAATACAAAAACTGTTTGATGGGAGATTGTGTCGATGGATCCGACGGTTACTACACCCACAAAGATTACACCCAATTACTCCTCAATCTCTCTCCGGTGACCTCTAGCAATGCGAGAATTATTTCTAAAGATAAAGTTTTTATTTTGTCGAAAATGGAATGTGAGTTTCAATATGTCGTGGACAGCGATGTCCTTAAAATTTACCTAAGAAGTACCGATAAAAAGACCGAGCTGATTCTCAATGTAAAAATCAAAGAAGCAGATAAAAACAACCGCTGCAAACACCATGCGATTTCTGATCTGAACGCCTGGTTCGATGTCTACGTTCCTCCCGTCAGCGTGATTAAGTAAAGGTCTAGATATTTCGGGTCAGTCAGGATAGCGCGGAAACTCGGCACACGAGTCGGTGTAAAACTCAATCGCAATCGCAATACTCTTTCGGATTGAAATAGAAAGCAGGAACACACAAAACGCCAACCCGCCAACGATAAGCCGTCCGCGAAAAAGATTTTCGGGAGGATCCATAAAGTAAGTCGTCATGATAAAGGACGCCGTGATTCCCGCAGCACTCATATACATAAAAAAGTAAGTATCTGGCTCCCGAGCTAGAATTTTCAGCCGACACGACTCACATCGCTCGACCAGGACGCCCCATTTCACGAAGATAGGTGCGTTCCCACAACGCGGGCACCGCATCTTGAGCGCATTTCCAATGACTTTTTTAATGCTGTAAGGGCTTTTCGGCACCGTCCATTAATAGTAGAAAAAAATCGAGGTTTCAACTTGTAAGCGCCTGGATATTTTGAACAAATAAACAAGCCGGCCCTTCAAATCAATCTGAGACGACTCTTGACGTTCCCCCCCTCAAACTTTACTCTCACCTCGTTTTTAGACCTGACCCCATTACGAAGGAAAATCGATGAAACATCCCGTGTTCGACAACCCAAGAATCTTTGCTCCCGGCCCGACTCCTGTTCCTGACAGAGTCCTTTCAGCCATGTCTCTCGGAGTCATGCATCACCGAACCAAAGAATTTATCGAAATCTTGGCGCGCGTAAAAGAAGGCATGAAGTTTATCTTCCAAACGAAGCAACCTTGCTATCTTCTCTCTTCCTCCGGCACAGGCGCCATGGAAAGTGTCATCGTGAACTGTCTCGCCAGTGGCGATGAAGTTTTAGTCGTTAACGCCGGAAAGTTCGGCGAGCGTTGGGAAAAAATTTCCGCTCGTTATGGATTAAAACCCACCGTCCTTAAAGTTGACTGGGGAACAGCCGTAAATCCCGATGACATCAAAAAAGCGCTTAAAGCGAATTCAGCGATCCGAGCGGTTTTGATTCAAGCTTCTGAAACGTCGACAGGCGTTTACCATCCCATTCAAGAAGTCACCAAAGTCGTTCGTGAAAGTAGCGATGCATTGATGATTGTCGATGCGATTACCGCACTCGGTGTGACGGATCTTCCCATGGATACCTGGGGAGTCGACGCGGTGGTAAGCGGTTCGCAAAAAGCGTTTATGCTGCCTCCCGGACTTGCGTTTTTGGCCTTATCCGAACGTGCGCAAGAAGCGAGAAAGCGCGCGAATATTCCAAACTTCTATTTCAACCTCGCCGCCGAAGACAAAGCTGCGGCCGGCGGTGAAACCGCATGGACTCCAGCAGTTTCTCTCATCTGCGGATTGGATTTAGTCTTAACCGAAATGAAAAAAAGCGGGCTCGAAGCGATTTTCAAACACCATGAAAGATTAGCTTCTGCGACTCGTCATGCTGCGAAAGCGATGGGACTTGAACTTTTTGCGAAGTCCTCTCCCTCGGCTGCATTAACAGCCCTTCACGTGCCAAGCGGAATCTCTGAAGGAAAGAAAATTGTTTCTCACTTAAGAGATGAATACGGAATCACCGTCGCCGGCGGACAAGATGCTTGGAAAGGCAAAATGTTCCGTCTCGCACACTTAGGTTACTTCGACGAACTCGATATGCTCACGATTTTAGGAGCGGTTGAAATGACCCTCAAAAAACTCGGTCACAATTTAGAATTGGGAAAAGGCGTCGGACGCGCTTCTCAATTCTTTATGGAAGGAAAATAATTGATGACGAAAACCAAAGTTCTCATCGCAGACGGTCTTGCAAAAGAAGGCATTGAGCTCATCAAATCGAATCCTCAAGTAGAACTCTTAGAGTTCTCAGCGATTGATCGAATGGAATTAAAAGAAAAAATTCCTCAAATCGATGTCCTCATTGTGAGATCGCGTACCCAAGTCGATAAAGATCTGCTCGAAAATGCCCGCAACTTAAAAATCGTTCTCAGAGCAGGCATTGGTCTCGATAACGTGGATGTTCCGGCCGCAACTGACAGTGGCGTCATCGTCATGAATGCCCCGACGGGGAATATCGTCACGACCGCTGAACATGCGATTGCGATGATGTTTTCGATTTCCCGTCGCATTCCTCAAGCCGATAGCTCGATGCGAGCCGGTAAATGGGAGAAGAAAAAATATCAA
The DNA here is from genome assembly GCA_937903155.1 of uncultured Bdellovibrionales bacterium. Lineage (GTDB taxonomy): Bacteria > Bdellovibrionota > FAC87 > UBA2466 > UBA2466 > CALCZU01. Next base: position 28,351 of record CALCZU010000089.1, on the reverse strand, counting down.
GGATCCGAACTCAGAGGCAAAACCCTGGGTCTTGTCGGTCTGGGAAATATCGGCAAAGTCGTGGGAAGTCGAGCGCGCGCGCTCGAGATGAAAGTGATTGCTTACGATCCCTATGTTAGTAAAGAAGCGGGCGCGAAGCTTGGGATTCACCTAGTCACGCTAGAAGAACTTCTTCCTCAAGCAGACTATATCAGTATCCACGTCCCTTTGATCCCTGCGACAAAGCATCTCATCGGGCCGAAGCAATTGCAGATGATGAAAAAAGGCGCGTATTTAATCAACTGCGCTCGCGGCGGCATCGTCGACGAGACAGCGCTGTTGGAAGCTTTGACTTCGAAGCATCTCAACGGCGCCGCACTCGACGTATTTGAAACTGAACCGGTTCCTGCAGATTCGCCTCTCTTAAAACAAGAGAATCTCATCGTCACGCCTCACTTGGGTGCGAGTACGGATGAAGCGCAAGTTCAAGTCGGTCTTGAAGTCGCCGAGCAGATTAAACTTTTCACAAGCGATGGCGTTTTAAAAAATGCGATCAACGTTCCTAACGTGACCGTTGAACAGCTCGATGTTTTAAAACCTTATCTTGTTCTTTGCGAAAAGCTCGCAGGATTTGCGTCTCAAGCGTGCGACGAAACGGGTCTGAAGAAGATCACCGTGCGATACGAAGGTTCTTTAAGTCAGTACAACCGTGAGCTTCTCACGTTGTCGGTCCTCAAAGGATTTTTAACGCCTCTTCTTTCCACCTCTGTGAACTTCGTCAATGCACGCAAACTTTTAAAAGAGCGCGGCATTCGTCTTGAAGAATCTTTTGAACAGGATTGCGAAGATTACAATAGTCTCGTCGAAGTTTGTGTCGAAGGAAATGATTGTTTCAGATGTTCCGGCACGTTGTTCGGCAAAAATGAACCTCGCATCGTAAGTATTGATCGTTTCCGAATCGATGCCGTTCCGGAAGGCGTTCTTCTTTATACAAAGAATGTCGATCAACCCGGCGTCATTGGATCAATGGGAAGTCTTTTAGGCACTCACGGAGTCAATATCGCGCGCATGCACTTAGGACGGGATCCGAAAAAGAAAGAAGCGATCGCTATCATCAGCGTCGATTCTAAACTCGATTCTAAAGTGGAAGACGCACTGAAAAGTATCAAAGGAATGGTCTCGGTTAAAACAATCGAACTATAAGAGGAGAATTCATGCCACAGGCAGTTGTTGTTATTGGAGTTCAGTGGGGAGACGAAGGTAAAGGAAAAATCGTCGACTATTACAGTTCATCAGCTGACATCGTCGCCCGTTTTCAGGGCGGTAATAATGCCGGTCACACGCTTGTGGTCGAAGGAAAGAAAACGATTCTTCATCTTATCCCGTCAGGCGTCCTACACTCTCACGCAAAGTGCATGATTGGCTCAGGGGTTGTCGTCGATCCGGATAACTTTTTAAATGAAATCGAGCTTCTGAAAAAAAGCGGGATTAGTGACCTCGAAGACCGAGTGCATCTTTCGGACCGATGCCATTTGATTTTGGACTATCACAAGCATCTCGATGCCGCTCGAGAAAACCGCAAAGAAGGCGGAAAGATCGGAACGACAAAGCGCGGAATCGGTCCTGCGTACGAAGATAGAGCCTCGCGCCGCGGACTTCGGATTTCCGATCTCTATAACGAAGCGTCTTTCGAAGAACGCTTAAAAGCGAATCTCGAGGAAAAGAATTTTCTTCTCGAAAAATACTACGGCGTTGAACCCGTAAAGATTCCTTTGATCGTCGAAAAATACCGTGAGATCGCAAAGAAATTAAAACCCTTTGTGAGAGATGTCTCGAGAGAAATGTTTGAAGCGATTGATCAGAATAAAAAGATTCTCTATGAAGGCGCGCAAGGAATTCTCTTGGATATGGACTACGGAACTTATCCATACGTGACTTCTTCTCATACCCTTCCCTCGCAAGCGGCTTTAGGGCTTGGCGCACGGATTCCCAAAGACACTTTATTTGTGGGCGTGATTAAAGCTTACTCTACTCGAGTGGGCGAAGGTCCTTTCCCCACCGAATTAAACGATGAACTTGGAAATAAACTCCGAGAAGACGGTTCGGAATACGGCGCGACCACCGGTCGTCCCCGACGTTGCGGTTGGTTAGATCTCGTGGCTGTGAAGTATGCAGTTCGAGTTTCGGGAATTAAGAATCTCGCGGTGACGAAAGCCGATGTCCTCACAGGCCATAAAGAGCTTAAAGTTTGTACGGCATATGAGTGCGATGGAAAGCGGTATGACACGATCCCGGCAGACACTTCGCTCGTTGCTCGTATGAAGCCGGTTTATGAGACAGTGCCTGGTTGGAAAGAAGATCTCTCTCAAGTTCGAAATCCCTCGGATATTCCCGCAACACTTCAAAACTACTTAAAGTTTATCGAAGACTTTACGGGAACCCGAGTGAATCTCGTCTCGACCGGTGCCGGCCGCGAAGCCGTCATCGATATTCAAAAAGCATTTTAACGATCCCGTTTCCAAAGTTTCGTCAAAATTTTTGAAGTTTTAATCTTCAATCAATCGCCCTATTGGGACACTGGGAGGAAGGTCCATTGCGCGATAAGCATTAACTCCAATTAATTCTATTAAGCGCATCATTGCTTGTCGACGGGCCGCTACATGACAAAGGGGGGAACGCGCCTCTCTGACCGCCTCCCAAATGTGATACAGATGATCGGTTTCAGCGATCACTTTTCTGTACCGATCACCGCGATCTTGATTTAAGAGCGCAAGTTCCAAGACTTTCTTTTTATATTCACGGTTGAATTTTATTAATTTGCTTATTTTCTCGTGAGATGGGAACCGCTCGGAATTTTCGATCGTTGGAGCATCCACTAACTCCTTATACCTTCGTTGAAGCAGACCGAGATCCGATGCGAATTGGGCAGGCTTGTTCAAGATGTAGACTTCTCGAGAATCTAAAATCTCCATTTCAATTGCGGCTGTTTGAAGCGCTTCACGCAGAGAAACACTCTCGATGCTTCCGACCCACTCTTCGCCTCTTTGCTCAGCTTCCTCTGGAAAACGAATCAAATACTGTGCTCTTGCTGCATCGCCCGTTAACACGACATTCGGCTCAACAGACGCCCCAGCCGATAATGAAAAAAACAGGGCCAAAAAAATCCACTTTTTGAAACGCAGGGATTCTCTTCTATCTCGGATAAAAGTCTTCTCGTTCATCGTCCTCCTCAAACTTTTTTCAAAGTAAAGTAGGAGACAACAAGCTGTGTCAAACAAGGCTGCGCATCGTCGGAAACAAAAGTTAAGACGTAGCCAGCGCAAGCGCTGGTGATTTTCCCCGAAAATTGTCTCTATTCAAAAAGCGTTTTAACGATCCCATTTCAGGTCGATAGGATGTTCCACGGCTAAGGTCGGAGTCTCCACATAAACAAGGTCGCCGTCTCCATTTAAAATGCTCTTTTCGGGAATGCCCGTTTTACCCGTTCCGTGAATCCAAAGGAAATCTCCTAAGCTCCAAGAAATCGAGGAGAGTCTAAGAAGTTTCGTATTGTCGAAGAAGTCTTTAGGATCCAATTGGCCGTCGACGAGGCTCATTCGCCTCAAAGATGCGCCATTTAAATACCAAGCGTAGTTTCCGGTACGAATGGGTGATTTTATTGCCATTTCCAGGTCAAGACCAAATGTCGAGTCTCCATTGGGATCAATATAGATGACTCTCCACTCATCTCGACCAATTAAGCCTCCATTCGCCGTTTCAAAATCGATTACTTTCGGAAGATCGCCTTTTCGGCGGGTCGACTTTAACGTATGCAGATCAAGTTTCATTTGATTTGCAAAGGCATCGGACAGGAGAGAATTATTCTGCACTACAAAAGGATATCCGCGGGAAGTTGACATCCCTTTGATAGGTTCCCAAATCTCGGTGCCTTCCTTTCGGCAAAAGATTTTATCCGGCGTAGAATTGGTCAAATCGATGCAAATATTTCGGTTGGTTTTTGAAGTAAAAACGTCCTTTACGAACATTTGACTCCCTTTTGTCGTTTCCGGATCGGTATGAAACAAAGTGTCCACTTTTTCAGAGGATCCATCCCAGTGCCGTAATTCACTCACCGCCGACGAATCATCTCCCTTTGCCGAATATGCGCCACAAGCAAAACTCCTCCCCTCAGGTTTATGATAAGTAAAAAAAACTTCGGTTCCTCTGACGTCAAAACCTGATGCATCCGGTTTATCCTCGGGATAACTACAGGAAACGAGGTCTCGATTCAGGCACAAGACTTTGGTGGTTCCTTTGACTTTTGGAATTGCAATCAGACTACAGTGAGTATTTTTGTCGTCTTCCCAAATATTTACATGTGCGATGATATGTGTGGGCGTAAGTTTAAAACTGAAAAGCTGGTGCTTACCGCTGAGTACTTCCTCAAACTTATTTGTTTTTGTCAGTTTTACAAATTTTCTCTCTTCTTTTCCATCGTTGGGTACCGTGGAGGTTAAACTCTCGGCATCTGTGAGATCCGCAACCATTTTTAAGTAGCGGCCATTCCCAATCGCAACCGCGGGGTCAGAACCGTGGCCGGGATTAGTTTTGTTTCCCGCGCTACATCCGAGCAACAGGGATAAAACAACGATTGTGATGAGTTTTAGGTTTGTTTTCATTTAGGCTCCTTAGAAGTAAGTGTTAAGGGGAACAACTGAACATTCAGTTGGTAAATTTCTTCGCGATTTTGATTCGCTTCGGACTCCGAGACGATAAGATTGCGAAGCTCTCGAATGCGCTCTTTAAATTTCGGCATATCCGATTTCGAAAGAGAAAAGGTAATCGAGACAAATTCGCGTTCGGATAGTTCCACTTCATCAATGGCTTCGATGGATTTTCGGATCACTTGTTTGTGGTATTGGCGCACACTGGCTGAAGGGATGTCATCGGTGGTGGTCAGTACGCTTTGGACCACACGGTATCCTCGCGTGGACTTTTTAATGACTTTTGTTTTTAAAAGACATTCTAACGAGTGCTCAATTTCTTTGATTGAGACATTCCAACGCAAGCGCGATGCAATCTCTTCAATCGTTACGGGTTCTTTTTTGAGTTGGAGCAGTTCAAAAATCGCGACGGTGTACCATTGGGTCAAAATGGAAAGTTGCGCATTGGAGAGGGATTTATTTTCATTAATGGAACGCGTGCGAAGCACTTCCATCCAAAGGGCGTCCGCATCTTCCTTCTCCGCATTCTGATTCCAGCGGACTAGAGATAAGAAATATTTTTTTTCGCTCTCTGTTAGCGCGCAATATTTTGCGACACGTCTGGCATGAGGTGGTGTGAGATTACGTGCACCATCGACGATGAGTTTTAAATAATTTGGACTGTCGACTCCCGTTTTGATCGAAAAGAGCCGGTACGAGAAACGGCCTTTCGAATTTCTTTTTCGAAATTCGTAATATGACTTGAGATAGTGTCGGTAATCGAGGAAATCCCAGATTTTTGGCTCGGCCCCGAGGCGTTCAAAATTTTGATTTTGGTCTGTCATTTGTTATTAACTGAATTTCGAGTCGGGGTTATATAGAAACTGTAAATTAGATCAAGAGATACTTGCGGTTACGCCGCACATTGGCTTAACAGAAAAGCTAAAATCCCCGTCTAACTCTCCGTTTTTCCAGAAGTAAACTGTCACCAGAGTGTCGCATAATAAATATTACTTTTAAGCCCGTCATTGCGAGGAGCGGAGCGACGAAGCAATCTCGCTGATAACAAGAGCGCTCTGATGCGGCGAGATTGCTTCGTCGCTTCGCTCCTCGCAATGACAGAGCTTCCGCACCCTCGCATTGACAGTGGATCGGCTCAAGATAGGCTCACCCATTTTTTTTGATGATTGTGGGTGCAAGGAGAACTTTGTATCACCACTTTAAGACGGTGGGTGTTCCACTCGATTTAACTTGAATGAGGAGACAATACAAATGATCAGAAGAACAATGAAAGTATGGGGACTGCTACTTTTAGCCGTCTTCACTCAAGGGGCCTTCGCCCATCACGAACAAACCGAAACCATCTCTCTTAGTTTAACGCCTTTCTATTTATGCCCTGGCGAAACTAAAACGATTTCTCTCGGAAACGACTGGAGAAAAGTCGAATCCGTGATCGTCCAAGCGATTGCATACGGAAGTGACGCCACGTTTGAAGTGATGGCGAACGGAGTGACCAAGGGAACCGTCTATGTTCCTAAAACCGATCCCAGTTACATCGTCACCATTGCAGAAACGACCAATTCGATTCAGTTAAGACACGTCACCGGTGGAAAAGCCTACATCCAAGGAGTCACCGTTCGACAAAGCACTCGCACCGTCGGTGGACCGAGCTACTACCCTGGCTACCCAGCCCCTTACGAACCTAAAATTGCGCTTCCTTGGTACAACGAAGCTTCTTATTTAGCTCGCGAAGCGATTACTTTGTCGGATGCTTTACAAGGTTACACCAACTACAAAGACTACGGTTTCTACCTTCTTCCTATCAAAAAAGTCGCAGGTCTTTGCTATGCAGATGCTCAAGCGCGAGGCGCACTTTCCGGAAAAGTTCGCGCGTCTCTCTTTGCTCTTAAAAAGCAGATTGAATTTGCAAGCCCATACCTAAATACGACGTTTGAACTGGGTCATGCATTTGAACTTGCGGTCTCATTAAAAGAACTAGGCAATCGCCTCGACCAACTTTTAAACTAACCGCGATTCCTCGAAAGGCCCTAGGATTCCCCCAAATCCTAGGGCCTTTTTCTATTCTGGAACAGTTTGTGCAAAACTTCGCTTCTGACAACTTCATCAGGAGATTTTATGGAACAAATCACTAGTGCGCTGAATGCAGTCACGGATAAATTATACGGATGGCTCCGGAGTCTCGTCGTCAGCTTACCCAATTTGTTATTGGCACTTGTCATCTTAGCGGTTTTTTGGCTTCTCGCCCGATGGGCTTACAAAGTCGTGACGGCGATCTTCCGAAAAACGGAATTAAATCCCACGTTAGAACATTTACTCGCAGGCTCTGTTCGAACGACTGTTCTCATTATCGGAGGGATGCTGGCCTTAAGCGTCTTGCAACTTGAAAAAACGGTTTTCTCAATGCTCGCGGGAGTCGGGGTCGTAGGGTTAGCTTTAGGATTTGCTTTTCAAGATCTCGTTTCAAATTTTATTTCGGGAATCATGATTGCCGTCAGAGCTCCTATGAAAGTGGGACATGTGATTAAAATCGCGGATGTGATGGGGACGGTCGTCGACTTGCGCCTTCGAGACACGGTCATTCGTAACTTTGATGGGCAAGATATTTACATTCCCAATAAGTCCTTCATGACAGACAAGTTCGCGAACTACAGTGTGTTTGGACGAAGACAAATCACCGTAGCGGTGGGTGTGAGTCACGAAAGTGAACTGGCCAAAGTGGTCGAGGCTCTCACCGAAAGAATCACCCGAATGAAAAATATTTTAGACACGCCGAAACCTCAAGTTTTCGCGGAGAGTTTCAACGAGAGCTCGGTAAAACTCATGGTTTCGACGTGGATTAAATATCCTGGCACCGACCCTGACCTAGCCCGCCATCTGCTTGTGAGCGAAATCAAGAAAGCCGCAGAGGAAAAGGTCTTTACGCTTGCATACCCAGTCCGAAAAATTCTCGAGCCCTCAATTTGATTTGCCCAGTTATTGCATAAGCGTGTGTTGAAGGGGAATGCATGACAGAACTTTCCAATTTATACCCACCCGCTGCCGCTAAAAGCGCCGGTTTGAAGTATATTAACGACTCACTGCCCGGGATCCGCCGCGAAGGGAAAGGGAAAAAGTTTAAGTACGTCGACTCAAATGGAAAAATCATTCGTGACAAAAAGACGTTGCAAAGAATTCAGGCGCTCGTCATCCCTCCCGCTTGGAAAAATGTTTGGATCTGTGCATTCGAGAACGGCCATATTCAATGTGTTGGTTGGGATGCGAGAAACCGTAAACAGTACAAATATCATTCTCGGTGGCGCGAAGTTCGAGACCAAACCAAGTACGATAAAATGATCGGTTTCGCCCACGCCCTTCCCAAAATACGCAATCAAATAAAAAAAGATTTATCTCACCCGGGCCTCCCTAAAGTGAAAGTCGTGGCGACCGTGGTTAGACTTTTAGAAACGACTCTCATTCGTGTCGGAAATGAGGAATACGCGAAAGAAAATCGGTCGTTCGGGCTCACGACAATGTACAGTCGGCACGTCAAAATTAAAGGAAAAGCGCTTCACTTTAAATTTCGCGGAAAGAGCGGAATCGACCATTCTATCGACGTGGAGGCCCCATGGGTTTCTCATATTGTGAAAAAATGTCACGATTTGCCGGGACGAGAATTATTTCAGTACGTAGATGCGGAAGGCAATCACCATCCGATTGATTCGCACGATGTAAACTCTTACTTACACGAAGTCGCGGGTGAACAGTTCACGGCGAAAGATTTTCGGACTTGGGCGGGCACCGTCCATGCCGCATCGACCCTCCAGGGGTTTGACGAACTTACTTCCGTAACTCAAAAGAAAAAAAATATTGTTCAAACGATTGAGCAAGTGGCCAAGCGCTTAGGGAACACGAAAGCTGTTTGCCGCAAATGCTATATTCACCCTGCCGTTTTAGAGGCCTACCTCAATGGAAATCTCACAGCCTCTCTCAAGCAAGCACAGCGGTCTTCGAAAAAACTGGCAAGGCTTTCGGCGGAAGAAAAGGCTGTTTTGTCGTTCTTAAAAATGCAAAAGGACTACCGGCCTCGTCTTCAAAAATAAATCCGGTTTGTGAATGGAATAACGTTTGCATCTCTTTTTTTAAACGAAGGAGAAATATGCAATCCCAGTCAAGCTCTACAACGTCGAATGAGCCATTATCTAAGAAAATCCCTCTCGAAACGTCGTTGAGAGACAAAGAGCGAATTATCCACTCCATCACGGTCGGAAAAAAGCCTGAAGAGGTGTTCACATTTTGGCGGCATTTCGAAAATCTCGCATATTTTATGAAGGACATCCACCGAATTGAAGTTTCCTCACCCACTCGCTCCCATTGGGAAGTCCAACTGAAGTCAGGGATGCGCACCGAATGGGACGCAGAAATTACAGAAGAAATTCCTGGGAGGAGTATTTCATGGCGAAGTCTGGATGATTCGGCCGTCAAAACCGTCGGAACCGTTTCTTTCGAGCCCGCCCCTGCGGATCTGGGAACCATCGTCCGCCTCTCGATCCACTACAAAGTTCCCGGAGGAAAGCTGACGGAACTCGCAGCCTTTATGACAGGCGAAACTCCCGATATTTTGGTGCTGACCAACCTCAAACGACTGAAGGCATTTTTAGAGACAGGCGAAATTGCGACGACCGAAGGACAGCCGAATGGCAAAGAACCGGAATCCGAAAGTCTCACAACGACTTTGCAACACTAACCAGGAGATTTGAGATGAAAGCACTTTGTTGGCAGGGAAAACATTCGGTCAGCGTTAAAAACGTGAAAGAACCGAGAATTTTAAATCCGAAAGACGCGATTATTAAGGTCACAACCGCAGCAATCTGCGGTTCGGATCTTCACCTCTATGATGGCTACATTCCCACAATGGAAAAAGGCGACATTCTCGGACACGAAACCATGGGAGAGGTGATGGAAGTGGGCCCGGCCGTTCGCAAAATAAAAGTCGGAGACAAAATCGTCATCCCCTTTGATATCGGCTGCGGAAGCTGCCAACACTGCAAAGCGGAAGAGTATTCCGCCTGTGACAATAGCAATCCAAACGCAGTCATGGCCGACAAGCTGTACGGTTATTCGGGTTCGGGCTTATTCGGATATTCTCACCTCTACGGGGGCTACGCCGGCGGACAAGCTGAATTCATTCGAGTCCCTTTCGTCGACACGAATTCGCTCGTCATCCCTCCAGGCATCCCCGATGAAAAGGTTTTATTTTTAAGTGATATTTTTCCCACAGGCTACATGGCGGCAGAAAACTGCAATATCAAACGCGGCGACACGGTTGCGATTTGGGGTGCTGGCCCCGTCGGACAAATGGCAATTCGCAGCGCTTTCTTATTGGGCGCTGAAAGAGTCATTGCGATAGATCACTATCCGAGTCGACTCGAAATGGCGGCACGCGGAGGCGCCGAAACGATTAATTTTGAGGATGAAGACAGCCTCTTAGAAGAATTAAAATTCCGCACCGGAGGACGAGGCCCCGATTCTTGTATCGACGCCGTAGGAATGGAAGCCCATGGAAGCACTTTTTCAGCGAGAATGGATAGAGCCAAAGCCGCTGTCGGACTCGCAACCGATCGCCCGGACGCTTTACGACAAGCCATGCAAGCCTGCAAAAAGTGCGGGACTGTTTCTGTTCCCGGGGTGTATGGGGGCCTTCTCGACAACCTTCCCTTCGGAGCCGCATTTGGAAAAGGGCTGACTTTTAAAATGGGACAAACTCATACCCAGAAATACATGCAGCCCCTCCTTCAGAAGATTATGGATGGAAAAATTGATCCGGCTTTTGTCATCACTCATCGAATTCGAATCGATGAAGGTCCCGAGGCCTACAAAACTTTCAAAGACAAAAAAGACGAGTGCATCAAGGTCATTATCAATATGAATTGACCGGTCGAAGATTCGCACGGCTTGCAAGAGCCTCACTTAGAGGATAGTTTTTTCGAAAGTGAGGTGTTCATGGTCAAATTCCTTTTAGTCGCGTTTCTCGTCCCCTTTTCCCTTTGGGCAAAAGTCACTCTCGAAGCCCAATCGGCGTGCCCCAACTGTCTTTTAGAATCCTGTCGTTGGAAAATCGAAGCCGAAGCTCACGCAAACAAAGAAGGCAAAAAAATCGTGTTTGCTTGGGATAAAAGTGTTGTCTCAAGACACGTTGAAAAACCTTATGCGAAACCACTCCAGTGCAACACCGATCGCAGTTTCAACGCTAAAAAAGGCGGCTATATCAAAGTATGGTTTGAAGGTGAGGAAAAAGCCTGCGATGCAATGGCCGTCAAAGATGCCGCCGAGTGTGGTGTGCACTTTATTTTCGGGCAAGAGGGTCCGAGTCCTTTTCCGGCTGGTTTTAGTGTCCAAGCCCCTCAAGGGAAAAAGCTTAAGAAGGTAGAACACAAAAGCACATTATTTTTATACTGCGGCGACTTCTCAAACGAAAAAATGATCAGCTCTTATACCTGGGATACAGTGATTGGATATGATTCGGCCCTGCCTAAAGACGGGCTCTATACGGAAAATTCCGCACCGATTCCGGGCAAAGAATCGGTGAAGTGAATTTTATTCGCCTCCCCAATGGGCATTGGTTTTTCTATCGTGCGGGAATTCGACGACCCGGTCGGGGATCGGATCTGCGGGAGGATAATAGGGCTCTCTCAACCAACTCTCGAGGACTTTTTTCGCCTTTACCTTGTCGACAGTCCGCTCTTTTAGGTGAGCAAGCACCTTTACGATAAATTCATCGACATCGTCGGGCGGGACATATTTATAGGCAAAAAGTTCGTAGGCAACGGCTTTCAATTCGATAAAATAGGGATTCACGTCGGACTTCATCGTCAGCAAAATCCGGGTGGCCCCTGCGACCGCTAGTGCTGCGGCATCCATATCTCCCGTTTGAGCATACAAGGAGGCGGTGTTAAACCTGTTTTCCAAGCGGCTGAGCGCATTTTCATACTCGTAACGACCCTCTTCGCCGATGGGGCTAATCATCGCTCTTCTAAGCCATGCGGTTCTTTCAAAATCTTTTTCGTAAATATTTCTCTTGATATGAGCGTTATTGAGTGAAGCTCGAGTCGTGAAGTTCTCAAGACGTTTTGTGATCGCAATACCAGCGCCCAACACGATAGGGAAAAATAGCATTTGGTTCAAATCTTTTAAACCGTCAGATAATTCAGGATATCCCACAAATCTTGCCGAAAATTGTAAAAAATAGGAAGATGCCTGTGCGAGCAACGCACTTCCAAGATAGATGAGTACCCCTTTTACGCCAGGAGATGAAACAATCCATTCGTTGTACTTCGCTTCCAGAAGGATAATGACGGCATTTTTAGCTTCTTCATCCGAACAACCCTTCACGCAAGCTTTTTCCATAACGTCTACAACATCGCCGCTCATTTTCGTCAAAACTTTGTGGGTCCGAAATCTCAAGTAACGGCCGAACATCCACATTTTGACATCGTTCGCGATATTCTCGATTCCTTGGGTCGTTAAAGCTTTGTAACGTCTGCGACACTCTTCACGATCGTGCTCATCTGCCATTGCGGTTTGGCTGAGTGAAAGCGTGAAGATAAGGAGCCAGGTGACTGTTTTGGAGTGGAAGGAGCGCTTGAAGAGGTGACCGTGGAAAATAGATTTGAAGTCGTTTATCGTCGTCATTTCCCGTCAGGTCCCTCCTTATGGTTCCTATTTTGGGTTGTTTTTAAAAAAGAGGCTCTTTCTAAATTAAATCGCAAAAAGATACAAGCAACAATTTGATGTTCCAGAGATTTCTCGCGAACAAATGTTTCGCTAGAAAGCAGTCATTGCGAGGAGCCGAAGGCGACGAAGCAATCTCGCTGCATAAAGAAGAACGTCTTTGTTATCGGCGAGATTGCTTCGTCGCTTCGCTCCTCGCAACGACGGGTGGAACGACAATCCCCATGTGCAAATGAATCTCATTAAATCTATCTGCATCGTTTGGGTGAGAAGTTTTGTCTGTTTAGCCGCAGCACCGAGCAACGTCAGCGGGACAGGTTCTTCCCGGAAGCAGTGCAGTAGATGCCTCTTACTGTCTCAATTGAATTGTGAACTCCTAGCTTTGTAAAAGGAGCTAGAGGTTTTTGTCTCAAGCGTGACGCATTAATATAAGTCATTTCAATAGATTGGCATCTTCAAGAACAAGCTTTCAGGAAATTTTTCGACCGACGATAAGAATACGTCATGAGAAACAAATCCTTAGCTTACTTCACTCTGTCCCTCCTCTTAACCCTCGTGTTGCAGCTGCTTCCCAGTTGCTCTAAACACGAATTGCAGTCTGCGGCCACGCCCAGTGTGACACCCGCTGCAAATTGTAGCGATTCCTTTTCGGGAACTCGGCAAACAGGAGTCACCACTCACAGTATTTTTGCTTACGCGGCGGCCGTCGATAGCAGTTGCAACTACTACACTGCCGGTTACACCGATGCGAATCTAGACGGAAACACCCGTACGGGTCTCATCGACCTTTTTGTCACCAAGTACGATAGCGCAGGCACGCGCCAATGGACTAAACTCCTAGGAAGCCCCGGACAAATCATTTACATCTACGCGATGGCCGCCGATGGCGAAGGAAATACTTATCTAACAGGATTTACGACCGGCCCCGTGGGCGACCAGGTCATGGTGGGGAATTCGGACCTTCTCGTCGTAAAATACGATAAAGATGGAAACCTCCAATGGAGTCGGATTTCCGGCGTCACAACGAACGACACCATGGGATACGGAATCGCAGTCGATCTCGAAGGCAACGTTGCAGTCACTGGCCAAACCTGGGGAAATCTCGACGGAAACACCCTTCAAGGTTCGACCGATGGTTTTGTGATGAAATACAGAGCGGACGGAACAAAACTCTGGACGAAAACCATCGGCGTCGTTGGCGCTAGCGCAAACTCAGTCGGAATTGCCGCATCTCCTTCAGGTGCCTTTTACATCAGCGGATCTATCGATGGGAGTCTTCCTCCCAATACCGTCACCGGGACCCAGGATGCCTTTGTCGCAAAATACGACACCGATGGCGACTTAAAATGGGTCAAACAACATGGAGTGATGGGCGCTGCAACAGCAGGAAAAGGAATCGCGGTTGATTCAAACGAGAATATTTTTATTTCAGGCACCACGACTGGAAGCTTAGCGAGCGTTTTCAATGGAGTTCAGGATCTCTTTGTGGCGAAATACGATTCGACAGGCGATCGCAAATGGACTCGCCAATTGGGGACAGCGGCGGGTGGCGTGTTGATGGATTCCGACGCAACGGTCGTTGATTCTCTTGGGAACGTTTACGTCGCTGGTGATATCGATGCCGCTCTCGATGGCAATACTCTGACCGGAAATCTCGATGTATTTGTCACAAAATACGATACGAGCGGCACCAAGGAGTGGACCAAACAAAACGGCGCGGTCGGCGGAAACTCGCGCATCATGGCTTTGAATCTCAATGCGGCGGGAACTCTCTTTATGTCCGGATTTACCGATGGCCATTTCGTCGGCCACACACTGACGGGCGACGCGGACGGTTTTACCCTTCCCTACAATTCGACAACCGGCGCGCTGAAATAATTGCCCTACTCCGCCTTTCCAGAATTCAAAAGATTGAGTCGATAGCCGACCCCCGCTTCTGTCTGAATAAAATCGGGGGTCTCCGGCGTCACTTGAAGGCGCTTTCTCAGCTGACCGATGTAGACGCGCAAATATTGGGTGTGCTCTGTGGAATTCGGGCCCCAAACGGCTTGCAACAAGGCTCGATGAGTAATAACTTTTCCGGCAAAATCACACAATACGTGCAAGAGGTCATACTCCGTTGGTCTCAGTTTGATTTCGACACCGTTCACTTTAACAATCCGCGAGCTCCTATCGACTTCGAGCGGGCCACTGCGAAAAATCGGGGAGTCTGGCGTCTTTATCGAATGCCGTTCCGCCACCCGCATTCGCGCCAATAGTTCGGGGACCCCGAAAGGTTTTGTGATGTAATCGTCCGCGCCCGCATCGAGCGCTTTAACCTTTTCTTCTTCCGAGTCTTTCACCGTCAAAATCAAAATCGGCGTTTTCGACCAATCTCGAATTTTTTCTAAAACCGCTTGCCCACTCATGTCGGGAAGCCCCATATCGAGCAAAATAATCGAAGGCCGTCTTGAAATCACTTCTTGGATTCCGTCTTTTCCCGTATGGGCTTCAAAAACTTCATACCCGTGAGATTCAAGGCTTAAGCGTACGAATCGGCAGATGGACTTTTCGTCGTCGATAATCACGGCCTTTTTGAGATTATTTTGAGTCATAGGTTTTCCGGAATCTTTTCTTTCCACATCGGAAGCGTTACTCGAAATCGGCTTCCCATTTTATCCTCTCGAGAAGAAACCGCGACTTTTCCTCCATGGGCTTCGACAATTCCCTTCACAATCGAAAGGCCCAAGCCCACGCCGCCTGCGGGACTCCCTGCTTCGCGGTAAAACTTTTGAAAGACTTTCTCTTGAACTTCATGAGAAATACCCTTTCCTTCATCCAAAACATCTAAAACGATTGAAGCGTCGTCAATCGATCTCGAAGCACTGATCTGGATCGACGCTTTCGGCGGAGAGTACTGAGCTGCGTTTCTTAAAAGATTTGTCAGCACATTTTCCATCATCTTCGAATCCACTTGGGCATACAACCCTGACTCGCAATCCGTCAGCACTTTCTGTTCAAGCGGAGTCGACTCTTTAAAATCTCGGACGGCTTCTTCCACGAAATCAGAGATTTCTACGAGTTCTTTTTTGAGTTCGAGTTTTCCAGAACTTAAACGCGACATATCTAGAAGATTTTCAACCACATGGTCCAGTCTCTCCGCCGAGCGAACCAAGTCCTCAGTCAGTCCCACTCGGTTGGAATCAATACTGGCCGTCGTTTTATCCGAAAGAGCACTCGCAGCCCCAATAATCGCTGTAATCGGAGTCCTCAGCTCGTGAGAAACAGAATCTAAAATCGTTTCGTAGAGCTTTTGAGACTCTTCAAAAACTTGGATCTTTTGCACACTTTCTTGAAGCAATTGTCTTTCAATGGCGATCGCACTAGCAGCCGCGACGGATTCTAAAATCGATTCTTGCTCGGGAGCAGCCTGCTTAATCTCGGGTAAGAAAACGAGAACTCCGACAATGCCCTTCGTCCCGTTGAGAGGCACACACAGAACCTCAGCGCCCTTTGAAAGGGGAATTTCGGGACTGACTTTAGAAGCATGTTCATTCACCCACTTCGCAACGGCCAAAGCTTTCTGACTTAAAGGAAAGCCAGAGGCACTGCTACCAGAAGCCTCTAATTCTCCGTCACTTTTCCTTAGTAAGACCGCGCACCTTCCAAGAAGTGTATTTTCAGTAAATTGCGCAGTGGTTTTTCTGATCTCAGAAATGTCCGCGGCCGAAGCGATGGCCCGAGTAAAGTGGTAGAGAAGCGTCATTCGACGGGAGTGACTCTGTAACTCGACTTGCTGCCTTCTCACCTTCGTTGTGAGAAGACTTCCGGCAATGGCGACTGCGAGATACGCCACACACATCATCGCATCCGTCGTCTCGCTAATTCGAAACGTAAATCTCGGTGGGATAAAACCGTAATTCCAGATAAAAGTGCTTAGTAAAGCCCCAAAAAGAATGGGTCCGCGCTCGGCGAGGCTTGCGACGAGCAAAACGCCTAAAAGAAATAAATAACCCACCGCTTGGTAGCCAATATATTTTTCGAGAACGGAACCCAGCAGCGTAAGGACGCAAAAAAACCACAGGGTATTTGTGTACTGGATAAGGCTGCCGCCAAAGGTGGGGCGTTTGAACTCCAAGCGCTGACTCTCTTTCTCTAAAAACCCCTGAGATTTTAGCACGAGTTATCCTTTTTTACCGTTTAAGATGATATCTGACGCTCGTCACAACTTTTCTGGCTTCGAACATCAATGCCGTTCGAATTAAGAACGCGGTTTGATTATGAAAAATGTTGTGCCACCAGCGAGCGGCCACAAATTCCGGGATAACGACCGTCAACATGTCGTCATGGGACTCTTTATCGACTGCACGAATATAGTGAATGATAGGGCTTACAACCGATCGATAAGGAGACTTTAGAATAACCAGTTCTAATCCCGTGTGCAGTTTTTCCCATGACGAACGTAAACGTTGGGTGGCTTCACTGTCGAGATCGACCGAGACAATTCGAACATCATTTGAAATCGACTTTGCGTACTTAATCGCATCGACAACGCCTTTATGAATCCCAGAGATCGGAAGCACTACGACATGTTTAATGGGTTTCGTAAAATCGACATCTTGAGTCAGTGCAAGTTGGACGCCCACTTTTCGATAGTGTTCTCTGGTTTGTCTAAACCAAAAGGCAAGAATGGGAATCAGAACCACGACAATCCAAGCTCCATGGGTAAATTTCGTAGCGGTGATGACGATTAAAACAATTCCCGTCACACAAGCGCCAATGCCATTTAAAACAAGAGACAAATGCCAGTGGGGTTCGCGAAGTCTTAAGTGATGCACCACCATTCCCCATTGAGACATGGTGAAAGAGAGAAAAACTCCGACGGCGTAGAGAGGAATGAGATAGTGGGTCGTGCCTTTGAAAAGAATCAATAGGCCTGCCGAGACAAGGCCCAGTAGAACAATCCCATTTGAAAAGACAAGCCTGTCTCCCAAACTGGCAAGCTGTCTCGGGAGAAAACGGTCCTTTGCGAGGAGCGAACAGACTCTGGGAAAATCCGCGTAACTGGTATTCGCCGCTAAAAAGAGGATGAGAGCCGTTGAACCTTGGACCAAATAATATAAAGGTCCTCCTGCAAAAATTTGCCTTCCTAATATCGAAATCACCGTTTCGGTTTCCGACGGAACCACGCCTAAAAAATGTGCCAACGCTGTTATCGAAAGAAAAAACGAAGTTAAAATAAACGCCATCCAAAAAAGCGTAATTTGCGCATTCTTGGATTCTGGATTTCGGAACGCGGGAACACCATTAGAAATGGCTTCGATTCCGGTTAAAGCCGCACACCCCGAAGCGAACGCTCTTAAGATTAAAAAAAGCGAAAGAGTCGGGTAAGTTTCGTGGAAGAGCGGCGCTTTTGCCACTAAAGTTCCATTTGCTATCTGGTAGAAACCCGCTCCGATTAAAAGTAAAAATGCGAAAATAAAAAGATAAGTCGGGATGGAAAATACCGTTCCTGACTCGCGAACCCCGCGAAGATTAATGAGCGTTACAATCGCAATCGCAACACAGCCCAATAAAATTCGATATTCAAAAAGAAAGGGCATTGCCGACGCAAGCGCTTCAACCCCCGCCGCAATCGAAACGGAGACGGTTAAAATATAATCAATCAGAAGAGCCGCCGCGGTGACCAACGCCGGTTTGACGCCTAGATTATCTAGAACAACGATGTAAGCCCCTCCCCCGTTTGGGTAGGACCGAATGGTTTGCCAGTAGGACGTCGCAACCACAATCAGTAAAATCGCAATTCCCAAAGCAATTGGGAGCGACCAATTCATCGCAGCCATCGAAAAGAATGAAAGCGGGATTAAGATCTCTTGGGTCGCATAGGCGACCGATGAAAGCGCGTCAGAGGAAAATACAGCCAGCGCTTTCCACTTCGGAAGCTTCTCGTGTGCCATCCGATGGGTCTCCATCGGGCTTCCGACAACAAATGATTTTAAGTTCTGTAGCGCCATTTTTCACCTTTTTCCTAGTTTGATTTTCGCACCGCGAAGATCAAAAAGGCGTAGAAAAAAGGGCCCTCAGTATAAAAAAAACATAAAAATCGGGTGTTTTACTTTTTGAAGCGAAGGTAGCGCCAAGCACCTAAAAGCTTCAGTTTTAGGCCTTTTTTGGGAGCCGCGGGTTTGGAGGGGGGTAAGAAAAGATAAACACAAGGACTGGGTTTGACGTACTCTAAGCGAGTCTCACTCCAAGGACCTTGAAAAAGGACGGCCCCGGCTCGATCGAAAATTTTTACATCCGTTTTAGGCGCAAGGAGTTTTGGAAAACCCTCAAAAGGTTGCATCCAACAATGCAGCCCCTCAAGTCCCGTGAAGCCTTTAATATCGAGAATACCGACACGGGTTTTATCTTTGAGTTCTTTTAAGACTTCTTTGGGAAGTTTTTTAAACGCCGCTTCTGCATCATCTTCCTGCCAAGTAATTCGCTCGCGAGAGTCTTTAAGTTCGGCTAATAAATTTTGATCTTCAAACCAAGGCATAGCGCGCATTTTAGGCAATACTAGCGGACTTGCAACCATGATTAGCTAAAGGCAGTTCTGATATAATAAAGAAATGCATTTCAAAAAACCAATAACAACCCTTGTCAACCTCAGCTTAGCATTTCTGTTCTGTATTCAACTCTCGGCCACAGAAGTTGAAGAACTCGCAAAAGAAATTCGTACCCGATTTGGCATTAGCCACAGCGAACCGAATCTTCTACAAAACCTCGTGGCGCTTGCAAAAGCGACTCGAGCAGAACACACACGGCTCATCCAAGCCTCATTTACTGCCAATAACAAAAAGTCGAAAGAGCTGATCCAAAGCAAAAAAGTGGAGGCATCGGCAGAACACGAAGCCATGAGCCAAGTTCTCGAAAAATTCTCACCCGCGTTCTTCCTAAAAAATCCTTCTAAAGAAGACTTGATTGAATTTATTAGAGCTTCTGGAAGAGTTCCCGACTTCGCAAAGTTGCGAGAACACGGAATCACGAAATTTGGTTCTGACTACAACGCCCTCAATCCTCTGGGGGCTACCACTTCAAAAAGATTGCAAGATGCGATTAATGATGCCGTCGAGCTCCTCACTAGCAATCATGTCACCACAGTAGATGATGCCTGCGAGCTTATGAAAGATATTCCGCCCGGAAGTTTAGAGAAATTTACAAAAGCGGTGGAAGCGAAATTGAGTACGACTCCTGAAGAGAAAAAAATTATGTTCCGCCAGCAAAGGCATGTGAGTTTGTATTATCTGCACCCCGATATCTGGGCCTTAGAGTTATCGACAATCAGACCCAATCCAAAGGGGCACTTAGATTCCCAAGGATTTCGAAATTTTGTTCTCAGTGGTGAACCCAAAGACGTTTTGAGTGAACTCCATTCGCGTTACTTAGAAGCGAGCAAAGAGAAAACGCCCGAAAAGCAGAATGAACTCAGCACCCTTGAGCACCATCTTCAAGAACTTTTCAAACGAGCACCCAGTCTTTCCGTTGAACTTCGAAAAAAACAAGGCTACTTTCCTGCATTTACTTCCCTTTTCTCTGCCGATAAAATGTGCTGGAGACAGATCAAAAACCTATACGATCGTCAAAAACCGTCACAAGCAAAGTAGAACTTACTTCGACTTTGAATAGCGTTTGATCAGTTCTTTCAGCGTCTGGAGATTATCGCCTTCAAACTCAATCGAAGTCGTATTAAGAATCTCAGCGGCCGCCCGCTCGTATTCCTCCATATAATCAGCTCGCCGCAGTCCTTGCTGTAAGAGGTAAATGACATAACTTCCGATGTTTTGATATCGAGTGACAATGTGACGAGCCCCTGAACGGACATACTCGTCGTCAAAAAGGAGATACTTGGTCAGCAAAACGATCCTCGGATCTTTCGGATCGATCTTTTCATCGCCGACCGGGAAGAGATCCGAACCCCAAATTCTCGGGCCGCCCTCTGCCAATCGGTCCCCAAGATCGATTTTCGCCTCATTATCGATAATGTCTCGCGCGGCTTTCGAGGCACGTTTGAGATTACTAAGGCCATTAATGAGCGGATAGGCTTTTTCGATTTCAGCGATATTTTCCGATTTAATAATCTTTTCGATTAACGCATCGATACGCTGGAATTCTTCGCTCGCGGGATCCAATTTACTTTTGCCTGCAATACTCAATGCATTGAAAAACGTTTCTCGGTCATTGCCTTGAGTATCTTCGTAGGCGTTTAGAAGGCTATTCACCATCTCACGAGTTTTTTCTTTGTCCTCTGGACGGCTCTTATCCAAAAAACGATTTGAGTAGAATGCCGCCGCATAAACCCGGACTTTTGCGGGCTGCATTGGATCGTTGAGAATACTTTTTGCGAGCTCATAGTCGTATCGGTACGCAAGATTCATCGTTTCGATCAACTGCACGGTAATGAGTTCACCAGGATGGCGCTTAATGACTTCGCGAAGTCGATTTTCAAAGCGATTCCCCCACCAGAACCCTCCGAGTAGATTGCCGCTACTCCAGGATTTCTGAAGTTCAAAAATATGATTGGCGGCGACTTGCTTCAATTGCGGGCTCGAAGATGGATTTTCCAACGTTCGTAAACTATTTCTCATCGCTTCAAAGGTGAGTCTTTCCTGATCGGTGACGTTGGTGGGACGCCCCCACGCAATTCTCTCGTACTCCCCGTAACTCATATGGCCTAGGCCAGTCAGAGCACCTCCCGTCAACGCGAAAAGACCGAGCCGAGTCGCACAGCGGAGTCTACGGCGTTCGACCGTAAGCGAAGGATTCTGAAGGAGTAATTTCTGTGTTTCTCCGTATCGTTTTAAATCAGTTCTCAAAACTCTGACGTTTCCTGCAAAAAATTGCGACGTTGCATGTGAATCTGGCGACACGGTGCTGGGAAAGACTTGTTTGTAGGCATTGTCTAAAAGAGTTCCAAGGCGGTTGCTGACTTCAATCCGGACCGCGTGACCGTATCCACTCTTATCAAAATTTTCGACCGATCCATCGATTACAAAAAGAAGCGATGCAAGGGCTGACTGCTTTTCATTTTCGTCTTTCGCGGCATTGAAATCATCCTGAAATTTCGAGGCGACACTGGCCAGATGCTTTTCAACTTCATGGGGAAGTTCAGCCGCAAAAAGGGGATGAGACAAAGCCAAAATGAGGACAGTAATCAGGTGAAACATGCGGGGGTATTAGCATAATCTCAGTCGGATTTCCAGCGATAGGAAATCCCTCCGAGTGCCATTTTTAAGCTCTTTCGAGAGCTAAAGATTAATCCTGGTTTTTCAAGTCTTTATTCCCCGCTTTTATCAAGAAAATATTCGAAACTCTGCTATATTTTCCGCTATGCAAATCTGTTCTCTTCTCGGTGCGTTTTTCATTCTCTGGGCCTTCATCGCTTCCTCTTACGACAAGATGGATAAAAACGGATTACTCTATGGAATCTTAAACGCCGTCGGTGCGGCCCTCATTGCCGTCACATTATGGGAACCTCTGAACCTTGGAGCCTTTATTTTAGAAACGATTTGGATGCTCACGGGACTCGTCTTAATCTTTCGCAGTCTCAAGGCTTCTCGGAAATCAATTCAATAAGCGATACTCTTTAAAAGAGATTGACTCAGTCTCCCAACTTTATAAAAATTAGCCTTAATGACCCAAGACAAAAAGTACTCTGGATCCTGCCTGTGTAAAAAAGTAAGTTTTGAATTCATCGGTGATTTTAATGGATTTTATCTCTGCCACTGCGGGCGGTGCCGAAAAGTCACAGGTTCAGCACATGGTGCAAATTTGTTTTCAACCAGCGCAAAACTCAATTGGTTGACCGGCGAAGAACACATCAAGACATTTCATTTTCCAAATACAAGATTTGTAAAATCTTTCTGCGATACGTGCGGATCTGCTCTCCCCAATACTGCCAATGGAAGAATTCTCGTCCCGGCAGGAAGTCTCGATTGTGATGTTGATTTAAAACCCAATGGTCATATTTTCATCGGTAGCAAAGCAAATTGGGATCAAGATTTAGAAACCGTTACAAAATTTGAAAACCTCCCAAACTTTAAATAAATTTCCCTTGTAGACAGCTGTTACCCAAAGATACCCGGCCCCATTAAGTTTATTCTGAGAACTACGATACTGATCTTACACAACCCATTTCATTCGGAGTTTTCACTATGAAATCAGCCATGGTATTTCTCGTCATTTTTTTGACACAATCGACACTCAGAGCCGAAAACCTTCGCACCGGCCTTGCAGAAAACCCATCAGAAAAAAACATCTCACTTTTAGTCGGCCCGTCCGCTACCCTCTCAGGAATCGACCTTGATATTTCCATGGTCAAAGAAATGCTGACTCACCCTGGTTACAATTTCCAGATCAATGTCCTTCGAAAAGAAACCGCCACGCTTGAGAATGTTCAGAGCCGGCTCACTCAGTACGCTTCCGAGGTCGGACAAAATGGAACTCTTCTCTTCTACTTCTCAGGGCATGGATCGGACGATGCAACTTTAGCAATGTACAAGACACCCCCTTATGTTCAGTCGATGCATATTAAACAAATTCGAAAAGCCATTGAAGACGGCCGTAAAACACTCGGACCTTTAAAACGTCTCGTGCTTTTGATTGATGCTTGCTACTCGGGCTCGTTGATTCCAGATATCCACTCTCGAGAGGCTCAAGAAGAAAATCAAAAACAAGCCGATGCAATTGCCGAAAATATCATTGCGGCTTTACAACCTGAAACAAAGTCCGCTGCGTATTACGATAAGCTAGTTGTTTTTGTTTCCTCGCGATCCGATCAGACAAGCGCAGCGAGTCCCAATGGATCTTACTTTACCCAAGGTCTTTCGAAAGCGTTTAAAGAAGCAATCGTCAAGAAAAGCACCATCGGAGAATTTATTGCGAAGACAAAGCAATCTCTTCCCAGTCCCATTCACAATCCAGTGGAGTATTTAAGCCCACAGGATTTAGCGAACGAACTGATGCTTCCCTAAAACGCTTATCCGTTGCCTATTTTTCCGAAGGGTAAATTGCAATTCCCGTTAGCGGCGCCGTGAGTGGGAGAAGAACTTGATTCGACTGAGAATCCATTCTTTCGGTACCAACTCTTAACGTTCTCAAATCGATTCCACATGCCATCAATTTCTTCTTTGCGGAGGTGCTGACTCAGCACTCTTCTAAACTCGCTCTCAGCGACACGCCCTAAACGGACGGCAATCTCCGCCAGCTCGCTATCGTCTACTCCTTTGGTCAGGGCATTTCGAATCTGTCGGGTGGGAGACGACTGGGAGTGGTCGATAGCCACTGGCCATTTACCAGGGCGGTACCGCCAGTTACGCCCGTTTCGATCGGTATTTCCTAGAATCAAATCTAGGGTGTGGATTCGAAACGTGTCTGGTTGTTTCAATTCATTCGCGTCAACCAGATCTAAGAAGGCGCCAGAAGAGTCTTGAACAAAATACTGCACGGACGCATTCGATTTTCGAATCGTTCTTTTCACGGTGACGGGAACCCGATCGAACTTAAGGAGTTTGTCCAAATCGTACGCAACGATTTCCATCCGAGAATCCGGTGGGTTCGAGGACTGCCACCATTTTACGATGCCGCTGACTCCAGGACAAAAGGCCATCTGGAAGACATTCTTTTTATTCCCAATTTCTGGATTGGGAATAACTAATCCTTCGGGAGCCGTCAGCAAAAAATCTTCCAGTTTTTTCTCAAGGCTATCCGCCTCGTCAAAATAGTGTCCCCGTCGAAGTGTCCAAATTGCCTCTTGTACGCGATGAAACTTCAGATACTTTTTCGCAAGCTCGTAAACTTTACCTCTCGCATTGGGAAGTCCCAACTGAATAACTTCTCCCGCGAGGTCGTGCTCTAGCTTTACAAAATCGGGAGAGGTTTCCAAAATAGGTGCATTGAGGTCCGGAAATTCGATCGAAAATACAATGTTTGAAAAAGCGAAAAAAAGACTGAGAAAAATGAGTTTTTGAAGTCGTTTCATTTGAGAATTCAGATTCTTGATTCTCTTATCATACCAGAACGACGTGTATCGCGAAATGCCCTTTCAGCTGTATTCTCGCCTGTTTTCCCAAAAGTCGCTTAGTTTCTTTTTACACCGAGAAAATCGATATTCTTTGAAATATCTTTTTCAACTTGCTCTGCGATTTTATTGTGTCCCTGCTCTGAAGGGTGAAACGCATCATCGGCGTGCAGATCTTTCGTCTCAGATAAATCTGCATCGGTCATTGCAGTCGAGTAACGGACCTGAATGAAATCGGCTAGTCCATCTTTTTTCAATTCTTTGTTCAACTCGTCAACCGATTCCTTTAGTTTTGAGTTAATGGCTTCAGCCAAGCCAATCATCTTCTCGCGGTTCTTAGGGAGCGTGGATTGGAAACGCTCGTTCGCCACTTCATAATAGGG
This sequence comes from uncultured Bdellovibrionales bacterium, assembly GCA_937903155.1. GTDB lineage: Bacteria > Bdellovibrionota > FAC87 > UBA2466 > UBA2466 > CALCZU01. The sequence goes on along the minus strand of CALCZU010000089.1, from coordinate 3,539 downwards.
AAACACTTTCGGGTTTTCTTTGTGGAGCTCGCCTGCCTTATCCCGGGCGGAGAGACCTGCCTTCATATTGAGATTTCCGAGGACCATGAAGCTGACTTTTTGTTTACTGTCTTTGCACTTCTTAAAAAGATCGCGTAACTCCTTTTGATACTCGTCTGAAATAGCGACAGGAATTACTTTGAGGTAATCTTCTACCTTAGTGCCTTTAAGCTCCTTGATTTCCTTCATTTCATAATCGTAATCGAGGTTGTTATGAAAGGGTGCGATCACGATCAGATTTGGCTGTTCTTTTAGGTCCCTCAATCGCTGAACCTGCTGCGAGAAATTTTGAATATTTCCCAATTTATTTGCGAGAGAACGATCCAGTTTCGTTGCCTTATCCACGTACGCCCCGGACCAAGCCGCATTCGTCATGCGAAGCGGATAGGATTCGCTCAAACGCTCAGAGAGACTCTTCAAATTTCCCTTGTTGTTCGCGTGTAAATCCAGAGACCACCCATGCTGACGGCGATTTGTCGTTCGCGACATCATCACAAAACCATTGTTGTACGCCATCTCCCCTGCGGTAATACTGTCTCCCATAATGTAGACATCGAGGCGAGCGTCGGGCATCGCTTCCGCGAAGTGAGGTGACGCCCCCACATCAGAACTCAGTTTTTTAATTTCGGCGGGAAGAGAAACGGAAAGAAATAAGAAAACAAAAAGAAATTGGCGTCGCATGATTTACCTCTCAATCACGGGCAATATAGAGATTTCGTGGATTTTCGCAAGCCCGTTAAGATGAAGTGACGAATTTGGGCCCTTCACTCAGGTTGAGGCTTCGGCTTGTGAAGCGCCGACAGAAGACGCCTGCAATCTTCCTCTTTGGACATTCCGATTTGCGTCTTAAGACCCTCGCTCAAGCTATCGTAAACGGTGTTGGGATTTCCTCCCGTGCCGTCTCGTGCTTCCAAAAGACGCTCGTAAGCGCGAGTGGCAATTTTTAACGGTTTTTCGTATTCGGGATGGCTCTTGATGATCTTCCGGGCCAGTTTTCTCGCGTCTTCTAGGTTCTTAATTTCGCCACGTCCTTCATCATATAAAAGTTCAGGGAGCCATTCTTCCATGGCTTCCGCAAAGTCCTTGGCGCGGCCAAATTCTTTGACGCTTTTATTGATCTCGAGAAACAGAGCGTAGGCGATAAAGATGTGTCGATTTTTTTTGTAGTATGGTGGAAGTTTTGAGTAATCACCGTTAACGATTGGGTCCTCTAAGATTTCCTCAAATCCTGGAAGAGGCTCCACGGAAAGAACAAACATTCCGAACGCTGCGGACATGAGAAGCAACAACTTCCGATCCGTTCTTCTCCGTTTATGAAGTCCAGAAGGGCCGTTCAGATCCTGTAAGTCGTACTTTGCATTTTTCGGATCGTCGATATCGCCTGGGGTATTTAGTTTGTCTTGAATGAAGTGGATCACCTGCTCAATCAAAAAGTCGCGTTCAACTTTCAAAGAATCCCAGTGAATCGTCTCAAGAGTCTCTTCAAAACGTTTCACTAGCGTAGGTAATCGCTTTCCATCTTTTTCTCCCATAAGACTTTTAAAACAATCTAAACGCTCCAAAGTTTTGATGAGATCCCGACGGTTCTGGCTCAGCTGAATTTGAAGTGTGGCAATCGATTGAACTAAGAACCGAGGGTCGCTTCTTTCGACTCGCAAAGTTTGGGCACGGGTCGTTAAGGTCTTAATTCGGTCTTTAATATCATTGTGGTAACCGACGGCATCTTCAATCGTTTTAATATGGTCTCGATAACCTTTAAGCTCGGGGTATTTGCCTTCAAAAAACTCGAGGAGAATTTCGAGACTGAATGCGGGAGTTCGGAGGTGAGTGAGGGCGTCTTCTAATTTCTGAATTTCGTCAGGCTCGGACGCATGTTTGTACTTCTCAACCGTTTTCAGATCTTTTTTTAACGCTTCTAAATGAAACTGAAACCAATCCAATGCCGACTCTCCCCGCGCGCTCTGCAATGAAAGCATCGCCGCCATCAATATAAAGTAGATTTTCAACATTGCCGCAAAGTATCATAAATTTTCTGATTAAGGTATCCGTCATCTTTCCACTCGCAAAATAGAGTGCTTAAGCCGAAAAATGTCGAAACGCTCACAAAACTTTTAAAAACGTCGTGTTTGAACTTTCACAAATGGACAGATATATCCATCCGAATGCGATACACGCTTTTTTTAATGGATTTGGATGATACGCTTTTTGATTTCAAACAATCGGAGAGAAAAGCGCTTTCGTCGGTGTTTCTCTCCGTAGGGTTACATGACCGTTTTGAACATTACTCCCAAATTTATTCCAAGATTAACGAAAAGCTATGGAGTGATTTTGCAAAGGGTTTATTGACTAAAGATTTTTTAAAATCTGAAAGATTTCGAATCTTTTTTGAAACGGTAGAAATCGATTCTCATCACCCTGTTGAAATTGGAGATTTTTATCTTGAAGAACTGGGCAAGTGCGGGGATGTCATCCCCGATGCGATTCAAGTCTGCGAACAGATTAAAAAGTTCGGAAAAATAGGAATTGTCACAAACGGAATTGAAAAGGTTCAAGCCAAAAAACTTTCAAACTCGGGTCTGGATAAGGTCATCGACTTTGTTGTCAGCTCCGAAAAATGTGGTTTCCAAAAACCGGATCCGCGTTTTTTTCATCATGCACTGGAAGTTGCAGGCCATTCGTCCAAAGAAGATGTTGTCGTCGTTGGAGATAAACTTGAGATCGATGTACTCGGGGCATTAAATACCGGAGTCAGCGCGTGCTGGTTTAACCCCGAGAAACAACTAAACTCAACGCCCTATATTCCCCATCACGAGATTTCATTGCTCGTTGAACTCCACACTCTCTAAAATTTATTTCCCTCGGCGAGCGGCATCGATGGCAGCGACATCGATTTTTTTCATTTGCATCATCGCTTCGAACGCGCGCTTTGCTTCTTCTCCACCTTTTGCCATCGCTTCGGTGAGCGTCCGTGGTGTAATCTGCCAGGATAAGCCCCACTTGTCTTTACACCAAACGCATTGGCTTTCTTTACCGCCATTTTTCACAATCGCGTTCCAATATTTGTCTGTCTCTTGCTGATTCTCCGTCGCGATTTGAAAAGAAAAAGCTTCGGTATGTTTGAAGTAAGTTCCGCCATTCACACCTACGCAGGGAATTCCTAAAACCGTGAATTCGACGGTCAGCACATCGCCTGCTTTTCCAGACGGATAATCGGACGGGGCGCGATAAATATTGCCCACTGAACTATTCGGAAAAGTTTCAGCATAAAAACGAGCCGCTTGTTCCGCCTCTTTGTCGTACATCAAACAAATTAAATTTTTTGGACTTTGCATTTCAGATCTCCCCGTTTTGGGAAAAGTTTACCAGAGTCAGACTAAAGCTACCCAAAAAAGTTTCGCCGCAACACGCCGGCGAAAAGGTAGGGGGTAAGGCCGAAAAGGTAGGCCGCTGAATTAAAGATGTCAGTGCGACTCTGAAGGTTGAAGGAAAGGTTACCCTAC
>CALCZU010000088.1 GCA_937903155.1 uncultured Bdellovibrionales bacterium | reverse complement strand
CCTTCAAAAAGCTTATCGAGGCTCCAAAAAGACTCTGGTTTTTTTCGCTTCTTGGTGTGTCGAGTGCGCTGACTCTTTGAAGAAAAATCAAGGCATTGACGTGCTCTACATTTCCGTATTCGACGAAAAAAAACGCGCCGAAGCCGTTGCCCAAAAATTTAATTTAAAAAACTGTATTCTTGATACCGATATTGCAAAAAATCTCAATGTTATCGGGGTTCCGATGACGAAAGAAGTCGAATTTAAATAAGCACTTCGTGCCTAAAAAATCTTTCTCCATTGATTCAGTAGAAAAAAAAGACTATTAAGCTCTCCAAATGAAATTCATTGCCGCATCTTTTATTCTGTTTGGTCTATTGGGTTGCACCTCCGACGATCGCAAACCTGTAACGACCACTCCAGCAGAAAAATCAAAAACGGACAACGCCCCCGCAGGAGCTCCTGCAGCCGCAGGTGCATCGGTGGATATTCCAGCTTATCTCGAACTCGGAGGAAGTGAGTTTCAAAAAGCAGGCAACACTTTAACCGGAAAAGGTTCTCTCGTTGTCCAAAATCCTCGAACCGAAGCCGATGCGCACTTCGATTTAAATTTCACTTTGAAAAAAGGAACTTCGCTTTCACTCGTCACTCACGCAAACGCACAACTCGCCCAGGGAGTTGAGATTCTTTTCGTACGCTTTCAAGCGGGAGACCTCGCGATTATTCTTAAAGTCGGAAATGAAAGAGTCGAACTTACCCCCACATTCCGTGAAACACTTCCGGAGACCGAGGACGTTCAAGTCGGAATCGATGTGCATCAACACGGCCATATCATCTTTTGGTTTCAAGACAAAAAAACAGAATTTGGCTTCAAAACTCCCGTCTCGGGAAGATTCTGGGGAATCAAACTCAACTCAGGAATCCTTTTGAAAGCCCAGGCAGGCAAAGCCCGACTCACTCATAACTAATTGATATTCCATATTAATCACAAGTGACAAATCTTGCAGTCTAGACATTTTTTTTGATTCCGGTATTTTACCGTCACTTTAGATTCTCAATCACCCACAAAACTTTATTCGACCAGGAGCTCGTTTTGAACGCTTTCGGAAAACTTTGTTTCGTTTTCGGTCTAAGCCTTTTAGTCAGTTGCGGGACTTCGCAATACGCACGCCCGACTTACAACCCCGAGCCGACAACGCCACCTCCGGGAAACACAAATCCTCCCGAGCCGCTTCCTGAGCGTTTAAGTTTTGAAATAGGAGCCGTCCAAAGACAGTTTTTTGAGCAAGATTCAGCGGCTTGCATCTTCGATCCTGCTCGAGGACAGGTAACGGTCACATTTAGCAATATCGAAAGTGGATCGAGCTTTTCGACACAGTTTGAAGGGATCAACGCTTCCAGCGGGACGTACCATTTAGATTCAAACCAATTGGGCGATAGCTTGATTTTAGCTTTGGGTGGAAAGCCCTCAGAGAATAATTACCGCTTGTCTGAAATGGGAGAGGTTCGATTTCAAACACCGAATCCGCAGTATCGCGGACGTTGTCAGATTCAGTTCAGAATGGAGAAAGACACTTCACTGTCTGCAAAATTTGCGTGTTCAGGTTTAGTCAATTCGGTAGGACAAACACAAACGGCATCCGGAGAGTGGTTGTGCCGAGTGCAACAAGTATCGGATTGGAATTGGTAATGGGAAAACGGGGGATGGGGATGACAAGTAAAATTTTACGATTGAATTTCGCACTCATGTGTCTGGTCTTTTTCTCGAGCCAGGCCTTTTCGGTGACACTGAATCGCATCGATGACACTCGCAAACGTTTGGGAATGGATAAGTATCCCTACCACGCCAATCTCGCAAAAATAAAAGTGGCCGTGATTGACACGGGTTTTGTGGGCAGTGAAAAAGTGCTTCCAAATTCCGCCATCAAAATAGATGCGTACCCTGCCGAATTTATTACCCGCAATGGACTAGGCGATCCCGAGGAATCAACACCTTTAAGCGAAACCGTTGATCACGGAAAACAAATGGCTCAGATTATTTGGGCCGTCACCGGGAGTCGTCCTGAGGGACCTCAGTTATACTTACTGAATGGCTCTGGACCTCTCAATTTTAGAAGAGCGGTTCGCTACGCCATGGAAGAAAAGGTCCATATCATTCTCTATAGTCGCAATTGGGAGTGTTGTAATAATTTCGACGGAAAAGGTTTTATCAATGACATCGTCAACGAAGCCGCAAACCAAGGAATTATTTGGATCAACGCCGCTGGAAACTACGGCGGGCGAGTCTACAATGGCGCTATGGAATCCATCGAAAAAGATGGAACCGTTCATTTTGCCAAAACAAAAGAACTTCGTCTCAAAAGTCATCTCGACCAAAACACTGCAGAAATTACTTTAATGTGGAATAGCATGGGGCCGGAAGAGGAATCGGGAACCGACAAAGATCTCGACCTGTATCTCTACGACGAAAACAATAAAATCGTCGCACAAAAAGAACTGACCCAAGTTCTGAAAAAACCGAAATTAGATAAAGAAAAACAGGAAACATTTTTACCTCGAGAAAAAATTACTTTTGAATTCTCAAAGAATTCCAAAGGAAAAACTTATCGCATCGTCGTCAAAGCGCGAACTCGCAACTTTACCCAACAAGATAAAGTTCGAATTTTAGTCGTTCCCCAAAAGGGGCCCACGGACGACTCCGAAAATCCAAATCGGTTAACCGATGCCGTTGAATTTTTGGATGCGACTCGAACGGGAGAAATCATGAACCCGGCGGATGGCCCAAAAGTCATCGCGGTGGGAAATCCGGCACCTTATTCTGCAAAAGGCAACGTCAACGGAAAATCGAAACCCGAAATTCTGATTGAAGAAACAACTGCTAGTTTTTCGACGGGCGAAAACAGCGACGGGACTTCAGCCTCCGCAGCCTTTTTTGCCGGAGTCGTTGCGGTTTTAAAATCTTACAAACCGGACCTCACTCGCGAGGAAATTCTCGCATTCGATCGCAAAGCGATGCCACAATTAGGAATTACAACCGTTGCATTCAAAGAATTCGGAAAGCTCCACAAGGAAATTCTTGCCGGAGTCCGCGAACTCTTAGTTGAAAATCCAATCTTGGCAGGACGCTACCCTGACGGACGATACACTTTAGGAACTCGCAAACCCCCGATGGAATTCCTAAAAGCAGTCTGCGGAGAAATGAAGCAAGGTGAGGAAGTTCAATATTTCCTCGCCATGGCTCGGAGCCGCGATGCCAAAGGAAACACTTCGAAGCGATTGACTTGCTATCCTCAGATCGTCAACGCATCGAAAGCTTCGGCCTCCGTCCCCTGGGAGAGAAATCCTGAAACACGGCACGCCTATGTCGAGATCCGATCGGTCTCTCAAACCCGAGGGAATCTTCTGCCGGCTCAAGGTTTGTGGCAAACACCTAGCTATTCGATTTTATTACAAAAAAAATAAAGTTGAGGGCCCAGGATCAGTCCGTTTGACGCGCCTTGTAATTTTTCTTGATTCTTGGGCGTAATCCTGTTACTTCAGCCTCCTGTCATATTCATTACTGGAGGTATTCATGACTAAAACAAATTCATTTTTTGCAGTCGCCTTTATGGCGCTTGCACTTGTTTTCTCCCAAGGAGTCCACGGAGAAGACCAATTGGACGACGAAGCCAAACAAGCGATTAAAAAGAACGCCCCAAAAGGCGTGATCGTAAAAGTCGATGAAAAGAAAGAGATCATCGAAGTCTACAAGATCCCTGAATTAGACGCAGCGATCAAAAACAAAGATATCAAAACAAACCACGACGAAGCGATCAAAGCGATTGCTACGGATGCCAACAAAGTCGCAAGCTACAAAATTCCAAAAGGCGAACTTGAAAAAGAAGGTTCCCGCGAAGCTTTCTACTATGGCTACTACGGACGCGGCCGATACGGAAGATACTACGGTTACGGCGGGTGGGGCGTTTACAATCCTTACATCTATAACGGATGGGGCGGCGGATACGTTTATGGCGCTCGCATTACGTACGGTTATGTCGGGTCGTACTACACTTACCCATACGCTTACACGTATGCGTACAACAATTGTAACTACGGCGTGTATTACTAAGCTAATTGAGTCTTTTTTCAAAACGGCACTTGCGATTGCAAGTGCCGTTTTTTTTTGCTTTCAATATTGCTAGGCTCGCTAAAATTCCGCTTGCTTTACTTCAGCTGAAAGTTTGATAGCCTTTTCTTTTCACTGGGAGGGGTTCCATCATGATCAAATTTTTCACACTCGGCATTCTTTTGTTCTCAGTTGCCCATTTATCGGCCTACGAAGTCCAACTGACAGAAGATCCCAATGTCGTTACGATCAACGCCAAAGCAGAAGAGATGGCCGGAATCAAAACAACGCTTAAGAATCTCGAATCGATTCCGACCCAAAAAGAAGCGACTTTTATCCTTCTCGATCTCATGACTTTTGTAAGCTTAGATCCCCGTGACGCTCACCTGCTCGCGGAAGCCCACCCCTCGAAAATTGCATTCAGCTGCGGTCAAGGTCTTTGCCACGGACAAAGCCAAGGCAAAACCGCACGCCTCCGAACCATCGGCGGCCAGGGTTTTGAAAATGTTGTCTTAGGATTTCAAAACACGATTCAAGCAAGCTTCAGAATTGTTAAGGTCGGTAAACAAGCTTATGTTTGCAATGTCGAAGGCATTTACGCCGCGAAGAGCGTCTTTAGAAAAAATATTAAATCTTTTAATATCTCCGATGAAGGCGATCATGGAATCGTAACGATTTGGCTGAGCGGAGCTTCAAACATTCCGACCTGTGAATAAAATGCGAATTCACATTCTAAGCTTGCTTTTCATAGCACCGCTAGTCTGCGCCACTGAGCTTTCATTAAAACTGCATCAGAGTCTTCTCAATTCGGCTTTTAAATTCGAAAATCAGACACTTCACACGCCGATTAATCAATATCTGGAGGGGATTTTAACCCAAGGCCATGCTGTGACTACCGCGAAGGCTTCGACCTCTCCCTACCCATCTCATTCGTATTGGACGATTCTTTCGCTGGTCGATTCGTTCACCGATACCCGAACCCACTCAAAAACGTACCCCACGCCCAAAATCCTAGTTGAATTCGATGGCACAATTCAAAGCTATGGAAAGACGCAAAAAGCGATTTTCTTCGATGAACGCGGTTTTCAATCAACCGCTGCCTCTTCGCAAGTGAGTTCTCAGATCGTTTTTTCAAATCTTGAAACTTCTTCCTGGGGGCTTTTTTGGAGGTTAAAAAGCAAACTCGCTTATCGCCGAGCGTATCAAGAGCTCATGCAACGAAAAGCCGAAAATGAAGCTTCCGCATCCCGAACGATCGCGTTGCAACTCAATCGCGAGGTCGACTCTCAGGTCGAGAAGATTCTTGTTCCCATCAACCGAGAATACATTACAAATATTTATAGCCCTTATTTCGTCGCAGGGGATCTCAAAGGCCATTTGAATTACTCCACCGACTCAGAACAGTTTACAATCACCCATAAAGATAACGCCGGAGCGCCTGCTATCAAAGTAAACCCGCTCACGCCCATCTCCTTAAAATTGAGCGACGATGTTTTAAGTGCGTTGGGTTCGAAGCTTTTTGACAAAAAAAACGTCAACGGTGTCGAAGCGATTCAACTCTTCCTCCCTTCACTCTCTCTCACGAAGCTTCCTCCCGAGCTCAATCTTCAAGCGCTTAAGGAGATGACGATGTCGGCAAATGACGAAAAATCGATCCGACTCGTTTTCTTAAAGAATCAATTGCAGGTTGAGCTGAAACTGAAATCCTTGAAATCTCAAAGCACGGAAGTGCGCGACTTCACGGCTCGTATCACAGCTCGATTGATCGAAGAAAATGGACAAAAGCTTCTCGACACCGAACAGCCCATCCAAGCTTTCGATGCGAAAGGAAATCCACTCCCAGCTCCAGAACTGAAATTTGTTGCAACGACGCTCCGAGAGCTTTTCCCCGCGGTCGTCATTGAGCTAGGAAGTTCGACTGTTCGATTCGCCTCTCTTAATTTGAAGCTGCAAGAACTTCTCGTCGAACCTTCACTTTTAAGTGTCAGCATTGGCGTTGCAAAATCGAGGACTTCTCCGTGAATAGCGCCTTGCCCGTGATTGCGAGGAGCGAAGTCATTAAAAAGAAAAATGGGTGCCTATGAAAGCCGATAGTTCATTTTTTGTGATTGCAGCCCTTGTCGCCTTCGCGGTCTGTTTTTATTTACAATGGACCGGAGAAATCGATTTTGTCCAACTCATGCAGGCCGCTGTCCGCGAACTTTCTGAGTTCTTTAAAAGCATGCTGGGCTCTTTAATGGGACATACTTAATATTTAGTGCATTGCACTTTTAATATCCGACCCTGAAATTTTTTCGGCTTGGGAGAAAAGCTTCGCGGATTTTTCATCCATGGGTTTTCCGGTGAAGGTGGCTTTTACGAAACCGATAAGCTGAACCATAAATCCGGATTTTACATCCCAATATTCTGCCCCTTTCACATCAACTTTAATCAAAGCGAGGTTCGGATCATCGACGCCATCCGGAAACCAAGCTTTTGCAAAGGGAGTCCACAGTTCTTTTGCTTTCTCTTTATCGAAAACGAGTTGCGCATTTCCGCTGATAGAAACAAATTTATTGTCGCCCGGGTTACTGAAACTTAAATTTACTTCCCCGTGATGAATAATATCGTCTGATTTCTGACCATCTCGTCCCGTAAAAAACCATAAGGTTCCGTCTGAATCGAGATCTTGAGTCATCATCGGGCGACTTCTCAAGCTTCCATCGGAATGAACCGTGGTGAGCATCGCCACTTTGAGATCTTCAATCAATTCTTTTAATCTTTCGACGCGTTCCGAAACGGTAGTTTTTTCATCTTGATACATAGCAGTCTCCTTTTTTTGCTTTAGAAAATGCAACGTTGGTGCCAATCGCTTTGCAATTGAAGGTGGGTCCGCTATATTCCCTCCATGACAATTCCTTTTTACTGCGCCCTGTTTGCTTTTTTAATGAATTACCTCTCGAAGATTCCGCTCATGGTAGCCATGAAGAGGGAGGGAAAAGGTTATGATAATAAAACGCCTCGGGAGCAACAGGCTCGCTTAACAGGCTGGGGAAAGCGTGCCCTTGCCGCGCATCAGAACAGTTTTGAAATCACTCCCGTTTTCGTGGGTTGTGTCCTTATGGGACATTTAAGTAATGGAAACCTCGAATGGAGCGACCGGCTTGCAATCATTTTTGTCGTCTCAAGAGTCCTTTACACAGCTTTGTATTTGGCCGATTGGGATAAGTTTCGCTCACTCATCTGGGGTTTGGGCTTGGCCTGTAGTTTCGGCATCGGCTTATCGAGCGTGATTTTTTAAAGCTTATCGTGTGAAAACGCCAATGACTTCCACATGGTGAGACCACATGAACTGGTCCACAACCTGAAGACTTTGTAGCCGGTGTCCTCGTTCACAAAGAATCGCGGCATCGCGAGCAAAAGTCAGTGGATTGCACGACACTCCGATAAGCGTTTTACATTTCGAACCTGCCATTTGCATTGCCTGCTCGGGACAACCCGCGCGAGGCGGGTCAAAGACGACCGCATCGTAGCGATTGATTTCATCGCGTCTTAGAGGGTTCGTAAAAAGATTTCGTCTAAAAGTTTTGAGTGCCTTTGCGTTTTCTCCGTCTGCATTCTTAAGCGCCGCTATTGCCTGAGGCACCGATTCATACGCGTCGACCGACCCTTTTTTCAGCATCGAGCCCGCAAAAGTTCCACATCCGGAAAACAGATCGGCAAATTTTCCCCTTTCGGGCAAAGCTTTCATCACCCCCTCTACAAGCGCTTTTTCACCTGAAGCTGTCGGCTGAAGAAAAGCTGCGGGAGGCAAATTCACTTTGAGGTTCCCAAAACTCGCCGTCATCGCACCTCGGCTTATCAGAGTTTTGATTTCTGCGCGCTCATCGCTCCGCCAACTCACCCGACTCACAAGAGGGCAGACTTTAAAAAATTCTTTTAAAACTTGGAGGACTTTTTCTTCGGGTTTGCCGGTTGAACCTAGGGGTCCCGTAAAAACCATATCCCCAGATTCACCTAACTTTTGCAAAAAAATATCGACGGGTTTTCCAGAGCTTAAAATCGTCTTCAAATAGGGTTGAATTTTTTCGCGGATTGCCAGCAGATGGGGATGAGCGATAAGGCACGAATCGATCGTATGAATTTCTTTGGATCTGCGTTTGTAATAACCTACGGTTAGATTATTTGCCTGTTTTAAAGCAGAAAAGGTCACACGCCTTCTCTCGTAATTTCCAACAAAAACCGGCTCTTTCCATTGTCGAGGCTCAAGCCCCTGTTTTTTGAAAAACTCTTTTACGAGATCGATTTTCCAGCGGCGGTAAAAATTTTCTTTTGCATGCTGAAGCGTACAATTGCCGCAATAGTCGAAATGTTCGCAAGGGGCTACCTGACGAAACTGAGAGGCCTCAATGAACTCAAGAATCTCCCCACGGGCGACTCCAAATGAATCCGTTTTAATTCGAGCTCTAACCTCGTCTCCCGGAAGACCTCTATCAAGGTACACCCGTTCACGGCGTCCCTGATGGATGCCATCTCCCATCGGGCCTAATTTTGAGATTAAAAGCCGAGCCAATGCCATAGCGCATTTCTAAACCACGAAATGGCATTGAAAGGAATCAAAAAAATCAGCTCGCGGACGCCTTAGCCAGGCATCACGTTTTCATCAGAGACTGGGGCAGCACCCTCAGTCAGATTAGGTTCAGCGACCGAAATTCTATCTTCGGAGTAAGGATCGCCATTTCTAAACACCGATTTGGCCTTTCCTAGGTTTCCGTCCTCATCACGGACGACAGGATTTCTGGCTTCTTCGCTGGCTCGAATCGCTTCTTTTGGAATAAAGCCCGCTTTTTGAGCTAAGTTTTCTTTTTCATTCGAGGGAAAAGCATTTGATTGAATTGCACCTGTTCTCATAAACATCTCCTTTATGATGAGGTGTTGCATCTAGCGTACCAACCCCGTCCATAGCGGGCGATTGTTTCGATTTGTGGATTTTTGCCCGTTTTTTGAACATTTGAAGCAGACCGAGCCAGAAATGCTTGAGGGTTTTCTTTGCCCGGCGAGTCTGACTCACTTGGTACAAATCCTGCTCTCTTAATTAATTAAGAGGAGGTAGAAAATGTTCAAACACAAATGGTTTAGAAAAGGTCTTTTAATCAGTTTGGCAATTCCCTTTTATCTTTATGCACTACCAGAGACGAATCTTGGGAGGAATTACGAAAGTGCTCCTGTGAAAAATTGGGAGATGTTAAATTCGGCAAACCCTTACCCAATTTCGACACTCGAAGCAAAACTCGGGGAACTAAGAAGTTCCATTCAGATGCTAATCGATCTACGAGATAACGATATCGTCGGAAGTCCGAGATACGTCGACTTAGACAAGAATATTTACGATCTCGAAAAAAATCACGAAAAATTAAGTCTGGATCTCAAAGCAATTAAGGTTTCTGGCAAAGCGATTACCAGTCAAGAGTACCGAGCGTTTTCGTCGGATGTAAATGAGATGAAAGATATCGCGACCGATCTCAGTCAAGAATAAGTTTTTCGTAAACAAATCACTAGGAGGTAAATCATGATCTTAAACATTGATTCGCGAGGTTTCGATCTCAGTGAAAGTATCCGGGCAGCTATCCAGGCTAGCGCTAAGAAATTGGAAAAAGTTTTTCCACGGATTCATGCGCTTCACTATTCCGTAGAAGTTCCCAGTAAACATCATTTAAAAGGCCCTAGATACACTGCTCGCGTGGAGATGAGTGTTCCAGGCGGCGAAATTGTGGTTAAAAAAATTGAAGAAGATAATCTGTATGCGGCTATTCACGAAGTGAGCGAAAGGGCGAAAGGAAAGCTTTTGAAATATTCTAAAAAGAAGAAGTCTGCGAAAGCTCGGGTATCGCAAGTTCTCGCGCCCGCAGAGAGTGCTTCGGGCACTTTTATCGATTAATCTCCAGTTAAAAAACGCCTCGAGTTGAATCAAATTGATTTATAACAATGTATCAATTTGAGACGTCCTCAGTTTGCTTTGGGCGACGCGACAACGGTCGCCCAATAGTCGACTGACTTTTGGACCACCTCTAAATACCGGTCGAGATCCAACGGCTTCGTAATAAAGGCGTTTGCATAATTCTGGTAGCACTTGAAAATATCTTTTTCATTCGAGGAAGTCGAGAATACGACGACAGGCGTCGCCTTGAGTTCAGGCTCAGATTTGATTTCTTTTAGGACTTCGATTCCGTCTTTGAGCGGAATATTGAGATCCAAAACGATGAGGTCAGGTTTGGGTTCTCCAGCAAATTCAGCTTCTTTTCTCATAAATTGAAGAGCTTTCACTCCGTCCGATACGATATGCAACGTGCAAGGCTGCTTATCCAGCGCAAGAGAGAACAATTTTTGATCCGTAGGACTGTCTTCAACCAACAAAACATTAAAACGGTTCATTCAGGGCTTTGACCTTTTCTTTTTCGGTTCATTTCAAGATTGAGAAGTGCTCTCATCATTCCTCATAAAAGATGGCAATGCAAATGCATATTGGATTACTATCTCCCAAACGAATGATTTAGTGAATCCAGCATGATCGAAGATACATTCAACCATGACTCAACGCAAAATATCCCTGCGTTCGCTGTTTGTAAAACAATTCTCGAACAATTTACCCTTTTAACAAAACTCAAAGAGACCTCTGTTTTAGCCACCTATTATGGAATCGACAATGAATCCAATACCAAAGTCATCATTAAAACGCTGAGAAGAAAAGCGATTCCGCCTTCGTTAGAACTCCGACTCATTGAAGAAGCAAATCACATCCAAAAATTAAAACACTTTCTTCCCGAAGCGCCTCTTCAAGTAGGCACTGATACAGAATGGCTCTACGCCGTTCTTCCCTTCGTGGAAGGACAGAGTTTACGAAAAAAACTGGGCGGAGGTTCAATCGAATGGACTTTTGTCTTAGATATCGGAATTCGCCTCCTAGAATCTCTCTGCAATGCCCACGATAACGGAATTATTCATGGGGATATCAAACCCGAAAATATTATCTTAAATGAATCAGCGGACAAGAATTCGGTGACCCTCATTGATTTCGGCCTGAGTTGGAGAGAAGATATCGGCCTTTCCCCAACGGAATCCCTCATCGGAACCTTAAACTATCTTTCGCCCGAACAAGGGGGACTGACACAAAATCGAGTGGACCAACGTTCGGATCTGTATTCGGTCGGGGTCGTCATGTACGAATGCCTCACCGGAAAAGCACTTTTTGAATCCAATACGATAGGCGAACTTTTACGACACCACCTCACCTCCCTTCCCGGCGATATCCGATCTTACCAACCTTCAACTCCTAAAAGCATTTGCTCCGTTATCTTGCATTTACTCGAGAAGGAACCCAAGAACCGTTATCAATCCGCAAAAGCGGCGCTTGAGGATCTCATATACATTCAAAAAAATTGGCAGATCCAAAAAAGCGATCCGCTGTTTATTCCAGGCTTTACGGATCAACGAGAGACTCTGGGTTTACCTTCCTTTATCGGAAGAGAGAACGAATTATCCGCTCTTCAGCAAGCAAGTTTGAATTCAGAAAAAGGACTCGGAGGAGTTTGCTTCGTAGAAGCGGAATCCGGCGGAGGAAAAACGCGACTGCTCTCAGAATTCAGCCAAACGTTAGACAGAAATCGTTTTACCGTGATGTTTGGGCAAGGAGTCGACCAGTCCGCGTCTCTCCCGTTTCAAATGATTTTAGGGATTGCCAAAGATATTTTGAACCAAGTGGAATGGGATCCTGAGCTAAAAGAAAGAATTCGCTCTTCGCTGTCGGCACACCAAGAAACCTTGGTTTCTTTATTTCCTCTTTTCATCAAGTTTTTTCCAGATGTTTTTGTCAATCCGACCGGCCCTGAGCTTTTCGGTGAAACACGAACCTTAGCAGCGCTCACTCGACTTTTAAATTGCTTAGGAAGTAAAACCAAACCTGCAATCATTATACTAGATGATGCTCAATGGGCCGATGAACTTACCCTAAAACTTTTTCATCAATGGCAACAAGAGCCCTCCGATCAAAAGAACCACGTCCTAATGGTTCTAGCTTTTAGGACGGAGGAAGTTGAACCAAACCATCCTTTACGCAAAATTCTGCCACAAAATTCTCTCAACCTCAGACCTTTGGATAAAACTCAGACGAATCTTTTGACCCAATCGATGGCCGGCCGCCTTCCGGAACTCGTCCTCGATTTAATCTATCGACTCTCTCAAGGAAGTCCGTTTATGGCGGCGGCAGTGCTTCGAGGACTTGTCGAAACCGGAATGTTGTTATTTGAAGATGGAAGGTGGAAGCACCGTTACTCTTCCATCGAAGAAGTTCAGTCGTCTCATCACGCAGCGACTGTTTTGATCAAACGCTTTAAAGTTCTTCCTCACCAACTTTTAAACCTTTTAAAAATTGGCGCGGTTTTAGGAAAAGAATTCGGACTCCAAATTCTTGCGGATTTAGCAAACCTCCCTGTCGAAGCAGTCGAAAAGCTACTCTTAAATGCTGAAGAAAGGCATATTCTCTGGTCGACCGGCCCTAACCGTTATGTTTTCATCCACGATAAACTGCGTGAAACCCTTCTAGATATGACGCCGGCGATGGAACGTTCGGTACTTCACCGATCGATCGCCGAAAAAATGGAGCGCGACACTCCGGAGAACGATTTCGAAATTTCCTATCACTTCGATGCGGCTGGCGATTCGGAACGGGCCCTTCCCTACGCTCTGAGGTCCGCACAAACAGCGCGCAAAAGATATTCTCTACAGATTGCCGAGATTCAATTTCGAATTGCAGAACGTGGAATCGTCAAAAACGACAGTCTCTCACTCCTAGAGGTCAATGAAGCGTTGGGCGATGTCTTGATGCTGCGTGGAAAGTACGAGGAAGCAGAAACTTGTCTTTCAAATGCGAAGCGCATCGCAGATAAGTCTGTTTCTATCCAACCTTTTCAAAAAGCAAACCTCAACCACAAATTAGGAGAACTCCATTTCAAACGAGGAGACCTGTCAGGCGCGTGTGAGTCTTTGGAACAAGCCTTAAAAGATCTTGGCCATTCCGTTCCGTCTCATCTTCTCAGTTTTCTAGTGCATTCCATGTGGGAAATCAGTGTGCAAGCTCTTCACACTCTTTTGCCTCGGTTATTTACAGCGCGAAAGTCTCCCGAAAATCAGAGAGACGAATTGCTCGTTCTCCGGATCCACAGTCGAATGGCCTACACTTACTGGTTTGGCAAGGGACGCATTCCTTGTCTCTGGACGCATTTGCGGGGAATGAATCTCGCTGAAAAGTATACGATGACTGCTGAGTTAGCTCAGAGCTATTCAGAACACGCTCCCGTCTCAACACTCCTCGGTCTTTTTAAACGAGGGATGCTCTATGTTGAAAAATCTTTAAAGATTCGGCGAGAGCTAAAGGATCTTTGGGGCGAAGGCCAATCCTTAAATTTCTACGGCACTGTCCTTTACGCCGACAGCCAATTTCAGGAGACCATTGAGAAATGCCGGCAATCCGCATTGATTCTCGGTCGCACGGGCGATCTTTGGGAAATGAATACGGCCCAATGGCACGTGGCCTATGGCTATTACCGCTTGGGAGATTTAGATCGTGCGATTGAAATCAGTCAGCATACTTATCAAGCGGCATTTCGAATCGGCGACCCGCATGCTGCAGGGATTTGTCTTTCCGTTTGGTCGAAAGCATCCGGAGGCCGACTGCCAGAGGAGTTTTTAAAGGACAGGCTTTCTCATCTCGATCCAAACGATATCCATACTACCTCTGAAATTTTGCAAGCCGAGGGAGTTCGTTTGCTCGCTCTACAGAAAGTGAAGGAAGCCGAAGCGCGATTCGCTGAGGCGTGCGAGATTACAAATGGCAGCGGGATGTACACTGAATACACGGTTCCTGCATTTGCGTGGCTTCTCACCGCATTACGGATGCAAATTCAAAAGACAAAAACACACGAGCAGAAAAAGCGCGCTGACCTACTCAAAAGAGCGATAAAGATCTCTCGAAAGGCGCTTCGGCTGTCCCAAAGATTTCAAAATAACCTTCCCCATGTTTTAAGGGAAAAAGCATTACTCGACGCGTTTTTAGGACGTACTCTCTCTGCCAAAAAGCATTTTGAAGAATCTCTACGAGTCTCTCGGAAGCAACACGCCGCCTACGAAACGGCGAAGACACTTCATTTTCAGGGCTTACTCGCAAAAGATCTCGATTGGAATATTCCCTTCGAGCAGTACGGAAACGCCGTAAAGCTGCTGAACGAATTAAACGCGAATTTAACACTCGAGGATGAATCTCTTAAAAGCTTTAAGGATCAATCGGTCTCTGTCTCACTGCTGGACCGTTTCGAGTCGCTTCTCTCGGTCGGAAGACAAATTATTTGTTCACTCTCCAAAGAAGATTTGTACCAGTCGATCTACAACTCTTTTCATAGCCTTCTTCGCGCAGAAAGCTGCACGCTCGTGAAGCTCGAACAGACGTCCGATCAAAATGAAGTAAAAATCCTCTTCGGGGAACATCGACTGATCTCATTGAATCTTCTCAAAGAAACAGAACACGAAAAAAAGCCCGTTGTCTTTTTAGGAGAGCAAGCCTTAAAACCTAGCGAGAGCATGATCTTGTCCCAGGTTCAATCCGCCATGTGCGTTCCGATTATCTCGGAAGGAAAAACCGTTTTCTTCGCTTATTTGACGCATCATAAAATTGAAAATCTTTTCGGAATAAACGAGCAAAGAATTGCAGAGTTTATTTCAGAGATCGCCGGCGCGACATTCGATCATCAGCAAGGCGTCGAATCGATTCGGGAGAATGCTGAGAGACTGATGCGCTCCAATGCAGAACTCGAACGTTATGCGTATCTCGCTTCGCATGACCTTCAAGAGCCTCTCCGCCACCTTCATCTCACTTCCCAGATGCTTTTCAACGAGTTAAAAAAAGATCTCGGAAAAGACATCAACGAAAACATCACCCATCATTTGCACGTGATTTCGGACGCCTCTAAACGGATGCGCGAAATGGTTTCGGACATGCTCAAATATGCAAAGCTCGATTCGGTCACAGGACCTTTCCAAGAAATCTCCTTGATGGATGTGGTAGACCGGGCAAAAGCGAATTTGATTCAGACGATTGAAGAGACCCAAACGCTTATTCACTGCGATCCGCTCCCAAAAGTGACCGGCAATGCCGTCCAGTTGGTTTCACTTTTTCAAAACCTCTTGAGCAATTCGATTAAATTTTCTTCCTCCAGACGACCCGAAATTCACATTCACTGTATGAAAGAAGGGCGCAATTGGCGTTTTCAAATTTCGGACAATGGAATCGGTTTTGATCCCAAGTATAACGAAACGATCTTCGAACCTTTTCGACGGTTGCAAAGTGCGAGTCTTTATCCCGGAACGGGAATCGGACTTGCCGCCTGCCGAAAAATTATCACTCAGCATTCGGGACAAATTTGGGCAGACTCGGCTTCAGGACAGGGAACCAAACTTTACTTCACGCTCCCTCGAAATGAATAGGTTTTAGCTGACTACTTTGGGGATCATCTGAAAAAGAGATTCGATGCTCAGAGGTTTCGTGAGGTACAGATTAAAACCTGCCTTCATGCACTTTTTCTTCGTCGCGATCGCCGTATTCGACGTCAATGCAATCACTGGAGTTTCTACCCCGTTCTTTCGAAGTTGAGTACACACTTCAAGTCCGTTCAGTTTTGGAATCTGAAGGTCTAGGAAAATCAAATCGTACGGTTGGTGAGTCGCAAGTCTTAGACCCTCCTCCCCGTCCAAAGCGTATTCTACTTTTGCACCTGTTTGTTTCAAAAAGTGAGTGAAAAGGGAGCTGATGTCTTTGTCATCCTCAACAAAGAGAAACGTTTTATCAGCGAAATCAGGAATCGTAATCGCCCTGACGCCTGCGGACTGATCGAGTTTGCGAAAGCTAAAGTGGTCGGTCAACTGAAGTTGGTCTAAGGGACCGGGATTAATCGAAGCGGAGAGCGAAAAGCCTCGCCCCATTTTACTTTTTTCAAGCGAAACTTTTCCACCTAAGGACGAGGAAAGCGCATTGATGAGCGGAAACGCAATCGCCTGTTGCCCATGACTGCTGGGTAGAGCGTACACTTGGGGAGGCGCAAAACTATTCATCATCTCGTCAAAACAATTCTCCGAAAAATTTGCTCCCGTGGAATCGATATTAAAAACAAGCTGCTTCGGTTCGGACTCTGAGAGAGCTAGAGTCAGGCGCAGCGAGCCACGGTCAAGCTGAGGAATTACTAAACTTACCATCTGGGTGACCAGTTGCCGCAACCGAAGTGCATCCGACAAAATGACTGTAGGAACCTGACCTCGGATATCAATGACGAGCTTCAGCTCGCTCTTACGGGTCAGAGTTTCCAAAAATATGACGGTTTCACTTAACTCTTCTTCGAGGGAGAACTGAGAGGATTTGACTGAGAACGTACCCTTTTCATAACTCGCAAGATGCTCAGCGTCCTCCAAAATAGAACTCGTATTTTCAAGAATGGATCGCAACTTACTCAGCGTGGTTAATTTTTCCTTAACGGTATGCTGACTATCATACAGCTTCTCAATGTAACCCAACATTGAGGACAAAGACGTTCGTACCTGGTGGGATAAAAACAAGACCATGTCATTTGTATTTAAGTCCACTTGCCCCATTTCTGTTTAGTTTTTCAGCAAATAAGTACAATCTGTTTCAAAGTGATTCAGGACTGGGAGATTCGACGAGCAGCTCAATCCGAAAAGAGCAGTCATTTCAACCGACCTAATATCTGACACTGATTCATAAAATATTTATTCATATTTTATGCCAAATGATTGGCGAATTAGCAAATAACTTGCGACCAGAAATTGACGAGCGACGTCAGCAAAACTTGGTATTCTTCGAGACTTTCCGGTTTACTTAAAAACGCTGTAGCCCCCGCTGCATAAGCAGATTCGACAATTTTAGGATTTGCCATTTGGGTGAAGAGTAGAAAACGAAATTTTGAGGTTGAAACCTTTTTCCCGAGACAGGTCAACATTTCAATCCCGCTCATATCAGGAAGATTTAAGTCAGAGAGAACGAGGGTTGTTCTAGGGTTTATCTCGGGGGAACAGTCTTCAACGGCCGCGACGACAGAGGCTCCGTTCGTAAAAATCTTCAATGGAATGCTAGGGTAATTCGTTTTTAGCAAAATTTTAAAAAGTTCGGACTGGGCATCGTCATCCTCCACGAGCCAAATCTGAAATGTTGAATCCGATTGTAACCCGCTGTTAATAGGCATCCCATTGTCCTTCCGTCACCCGTAAGGGATATCATCATCTGCTCCAGGCCGCCAGTGGTGAAGGTTCTCTTTTTCCGCAGGGGGTTCGGAGGAAATTTCGGGCGTTTCTGATTCGAAGTCGTCTTCAATAAATTCTGAAAGACAGCCCTTGTCCTCCGCCTTGGGTAACTCATTGACTTTTCTAGTTTTACTACCAAACAGAGGGTGTTTCGATAGGGTTTCTTTTAGGTTTGATAACGCGCCCATACAATACCTCCTTGATAAAAATTGCCCATGTGAAAGATTCATCTGCAATTTTTAATCCGAAGTGAGTACGGCTAAATCAGACGTATCAATTTGAAACAGGCATTACTGGCGAAGACCTTCTGGAATTTCCGTCTCCGTCAATTGCTGACTCAAATTTTGAATTGTACGGATACTTTTTTGGATAGCCTCTCGGTTTTTTGAGAGGGCTTGGCTTTCAAGATTTCGAGATTCCATTGCAAGGTTAGAAAAGCCATAACTGCCCGCGGCGCCCGACAGCCGGTGGGCGTGTTGAGCGATCTGCTCCCAATGTTCTGATTCGATTTCGCCTTCTATTTCAACCAAGCGATGATTCAAATTTTGAAGAAATTTAAGCGAAAGCTCTTTGAGCTCGCGATTCAAATCGTCTAAAGAAACAATTCTTTCCATCGTATCCTCCCGAATCGATTCACATTACTTGCAAGACTCTCACCACACAATGCGAAAGTGCCCGGCATTTCCTGTTTCATTTTAAGACATCTAGCCCCAAAGACGTGCGAAACAGAGAGGGCATGGCGATTGCATTCTAGAATGGGTGTATCAGATGTGCGATACATTCACCCCCCACAACAAAAGAGGTCGTCTATGAAATATCTACTCACGTCTTTGCTATTTTTTAGTTTTTCGCATTTTGCTCGGGCCGATTTTCAAGAGGTTCCCATTTTTCATTCCACCCTAAACGAGCTGAATGAATCGGGAGAAGTCGTCGAGACGAATTATAAGTATGTCCTCACAATGTTTAAACTCACCACAAGCGAAACACACCCTTCATCGTTTCAACTTTGCAAAAGATGTGTCACCGGTGAATGCGGAAATACTGAACCGCTCTTTGATTGTAGTAAGTATTATATGGCTAAGGAAAAAGAAGTCCTACGATGCAATACTTCGCGCTTCGTCGCCATGCACGAATTACGCCCCCTCGAAGCTGCCCAACCTCAAGCGTGGCTCGTCGTCGATGAATCTCAAACACTTGAAC
Source organism: uncultured Bdellovibrionales bacterium (assembly GCA_937903155.1). GTDB lineage: Bacteria > Bdellovibrionota > FAC87 > UBA2466 > UBA2466 > CALCZU01. Next base: position 25,209 of record CALCZU010000088.1, on the reverse strand, counting down.
GCTGTAATCCCGAGACGTTTGACGCCGACCGATGGGTTTGGAACGTGAAGCTTTTTACAGACAATACCGTGGTTAAAAACCTGGTCGGCTTTCGAGAAGTCGTGATTTATTTTCTGTCTGAGTAGAGTTCCGGTTGGATCGAGTACTTGTGCATGAGTCTGTAGAGTTGCGGGCGATGCTGTCCGGAGAGACGAGCCGCTTCTGAAATATTTCCCTTCGTGGCTTTCAAGAGACGCGTTAGATAGTCCCTCTCGAACTGCAATTTCTCCGTGCAGAACGGCGCAAGCGACGATTCTAAATTCTGGGTTGAAGCTTCGTTTTCATACGATAGAAAATGTTTTGGGAAAAGATCTTCTAATTGAAGTGTTCCATCCATCGAAAGCACCGAGGCTCTTTCAATCGAGTTTTGAAGTTCGCGGACATTGCCCGGCCATTCATATCCCACGACTTTTTCCATCGTGCCGTCTGTAGGATAACGCAATGGTTTCCCCAAAGAACTTGCGTAACGGTCGACAAAAGCTCTCACCAAAATCGGAATGTCAGAGCGGCGTTCGCGCAAGGGTGGAGAATCGATTCTTAAAATGGAAAGACGATAGTAAAGGTCTTCTCTGAAAAGTCCCTCGTGAACTTTGTCTTCAAGTTTGCGATTGGTCGCTGCGATCACTCGGGTATTGATTTTCACCGCTTGGGTGGAGCCGACTTTGCAAACTTCGCGTTCTTGAAGCACTCTTAATAACTTTACTTGGAGTGAAAATGGAAGCTCTGAGATTTCATCCAAAAATAGAGTCCCATCTGAGCATTTTTCAAAAAATCCGATGTGATCGGATTTCGCGTCGGTGAAAGATCCCCGTTTGTGCCCGAATAGTTCCGATTCAAGTAGCTGCTCAGGAATCGCTCCGCAGTTGATGGCCGCAAAGGCGGCGTTTTTCCTGAGCGAAGACTGGTGCAGCGCTTGAGCAATCAATTCTTTCCCGGTGCCAGATTCTCCACAGATGATGACAGTGGAACTGACATCTTTCATTCTCTGAATGTTTTGCCGAATAAGCTGCATGGCTGGGCTGACGCCTATTAGCCCAAACTGATCCGCACCCGATTCGGCAGCGTTTTCTTTGACGACAGACTGTGAAAAAAAGGCCGCTTTGAGTTCATTAACGATCGCTTCGGCGCCTTGATCCTTTGTAAAAAACCCCGAGGCCGCAAGTCGCATCGCTTTGACTGCAAGTTCGATGGAACCGTGAGCTGTCAAAACCCACAGACGTGAAGTCTTGGAAGACTTTAAAAGATCGGGAATTTTTTCGAGCGAATGGGTAGTTCCTAAATTTAAGTCGAGAAGGATTAAATCAAAATCATTTGATTTTTGTAACGTGAGTCCCGCTTCGACCGTCGTTACGAACTGAGTCCGAAAGCCCGCCCGGTCCAACATATGACAAAACAGTTCGCACGTGTCGGTATCATCATCAATGATCAACGCTTGAGGCGATGTGGCTAGCTGCGTATACATAACTACAAATCACGATTTTAGATCTCGTGCCTTTTTACCTAATGGCGTTAATAAATTCAACTCGTACGAGGCGCGAACAACCTCCAATACTACACTACAAAACCTGGCTTTGCAGGCCAGAAAATTGATAGCGCAGAGCACCTAAGACTCATTCTTGAGGCTCAGCGGCCCTCCGCAAAGTGGACGAAACAATTCGTGCAACGTATAATTTGAAGTTCAGGTCCCCTCGTAAAAACGCATGAAAATAAAATTTCTTTTTATTTCCGTCGGTTTTCTAATTCTCGTGGGGTGCGTGCGTTCTGTCTTTAGAAGCTGGCCGTTGCCCTTTTTCTATGTCGGCCTCATGGCCGTGGGCTTTCTTCTCGCACTGCAGTTTTCTCTAAGATCGAATTTTGCTCGCGTCTTTGTCTTAAATCTGATGGCACTTCCTTTGGCAGTTTCGGTGGCGGAGGGTGGTCTTTACCTTCTGCACAAACTCATCTCCACCCCGCAAACCCGCTTTGAGCAAGATGGCGATTTTGTCCATGGAAACTATTGGCTTGAAGATAACGAACTGGGTTACCGCCCAAGGCCAAGCGGTTCTTACTCTGCAATAATGAGAGAAAGAAAAACATCTCAGCCCGTTTACAACGTTCGTTACGGAATCGATGATGAGGGTTTGCGAAAAACCTATCCTTCAGATGCGGTTTCCGCAAAGTCTTGCGTCGTTTTCTTCGGCTGCTCATTCACTTTTGGAGAAGGCCTATCGGACGAAGAATCCCTCCCCTATCTCTTTGGCAAAGACATGGGAAGCACCGTAAAAGTATATAACCTCGGGTTTCACGGATATGGTCCGCATCAAATGCTCGCCGCGATCGAGAGTGGAAAAATCAAAAAGCTTCTACAAAACTGCGAAAATAAACCGATTACCGCTTACTTTACTACCGCTCGGTTTCACATCCCACGCGTTGCGGGAAAAACATTTTGGGATAAGAGCGGACCCTGGTACGAAGTCCAGGGAGACCATCTCACCCGCAGAGGTCAATTTAGCGATCTTAAATATCACTTTTGGGGATTTAAGTTGTCGCCTACTTTAGAGTACCAGTTAGAAAAATCACTGACTTACGGAAAACTTCGAACGCTTGCTTCTTCAAAAGACGAAGGGCTTTATCTCGCAATCGTAAAAAAATCAGCCACGGATTTCGCGAATCTTTTTCCGAAAAGCCAATTCAAAGTCATCGTTTGGCCAACCCTCGCCGATCATAATCAAAAAGCGGACAACGCTCTGGTTGAAAAAATCAGCCAGCTAGGCTTATCCGTGACGAACGTTGAATCAATTCTTCCCGACCTTAGGACGCACTCTGCACGTTACGAACTTCCCGATAGCCATCCCTCGTTCGAAGCGAATCGGTCGATCGCAAGCTTTCTCTCTCAGCATTAACAGGGTAAACTTGAGCGATGCGAGCGGGCCTTTTCTTTCTCATCATCAGTTCTCTGGCACTCGGTTCGACAGTCGAATATTTTTCGGACAGGCCTCGTAACTTTAAATCGCTTCTAGCGGATCCGAGAGAAGGACAACTCCGTGTCGGCTGTCTTTACTCAGATTCAAACCATTCTTATTTAGATCTGACAATGGGCGGTCAGTTAAACCTTGCAAACTTTACTTTTGAAGACGAATTACTCTTAAACGTTGCAATCAAAGGACTTGTCGCTTCTCGTTTTCAGTACGGATCCATTTCCTTTGACTTGCAAAACTCAGATTTTATCGGCGGTATCGTTACGAGTCTCGGAAAAAAATCCCAATTCATCGAACTTTACCTCTCTCACCAGAGTTCGCATCATGGAGACGATGTGATCTCGCAAAACCCGTCTCTTTTTAGAAACTTCAGTTTCGAATCCATCCGTTTTCTCTATTCAAAGGATCTTCTGACCCCCTTGAGAGTTTATGGAGGGACTCAGTGGCTTTTGAGAGCGGACCCTGAAAGTCTTTTAAAAAAATGGCGGGTCATCTTGGGGGCGGAACTCACGTTTTCTTTTCTGCCCGATCTTTTCGTAGCGTCTCATGCGAATTTCAAGCAGGAGAACCGCTGGACACCGGATCTCGCTTTCGTCGTCGGATATTATTTGGGAGAGACCGCAAAGATTCAGCGCAAACAAAGAATTTTCTTTGAACTGACTCATGGTTACTCAGTAATGGGACAATTTTCGGAGCAAAAAGAAACGTCGGCTTTTCTGGGTTTTGGATTTACTCTTTGAGCCGAGCACGTGCTTTGAGTGCAGTCTCGATGGCTTTTTCTGCGGTATCCCCTAAGGCGGTCAAATGTCCCATTTTTCGGCCCGGTCGAGCTTCTTTTTTTCCGTAAAGATGGAGATGAACGTCGGGGAGATCGAAGATTTTCTTCCACTGAGGTTCGCCTCCCTGCCATAAATCCCCTAAGAGATTGACCATCGCTGCAGGTCGAATCATTTTCGTCGAACCTAAAGGAAGTCCTGCGACCGCTCGGAGCTGTTGTTCAAACTGCGAAGTCACCGAAGCGTTGATCGTCAGGTGGCCTGAATTGTGAGGACGAGGAGCCATTTCATTCACAATTAATTTTTCGTCCCGAGTTAAAAAGAATTCGACACAAAAAGTTCCAACAACTCCTAAAGTGTCTACAATATTTTTTGCAAGTCCATAAGCCTGGTCACAGGTTTGAGGCGAAACTCGCGCCGGGCATACGGTCAGATCCAAAATATGATTTTTGTGCTGATTTTCAAAAAGCGGCCAGTGGACAAAACTCCCGTTCGTACCACGCGCGCAGACAACCGACACTTCTTTTTCAAAATTAATAAATGACTCTAAAATGCAGTCTGGAAATTCGGCATCCGGAAATAAGGCATTCAAGTTCGACTCGGAGGTCAGTTTCACTTGTCCCTTGCCGTCGTAGCCAAAGCCCGCGGTCTTTAGGACACAAGGCGTTCCCAACTCTACAATGGCTCTGGGAAGCTCTTCCTTTGTTTTAACATGTCGGTATTTCACAACGGGAAATCCGTTGTCGCTCAAGAACTTTTTCTCTCGCAGGCGGTTCTGCGTGGTTTGCAAAACAGAAGTCCCCGGATAGACGGAGACCGTCTCTTCAATTTTCTGAGTCGTTTCAGCGGGAATATTCTCGAATTCGAGCGTCGCCACTTTGACTTGATTTGCAAACTCGGCGACTTTTTTAAGATCCTGGTAATCCCCTTGAAGATGGCACGCGACTCCCGCGATAGGAGGATACTCTTCAGGAGAATAAGAAATCACTTCGTAACCCATTTGAACCGCACTCAGGGCAAACATTCTTCCGAGTTGTCCCCCCCCTAAAATTCCGATTTTTTCTCCGGGAAGAACTATCTTTTTTTGAGGAAGAGTCATTTTAAAGTTTTTCTTTTAAAACACGCTGAGTTTGTTTTTTTCTAAAAGATTCAATTTTCTTTTTCAAAGCGGAATCATTCATCGCAAGCATTTGAATTGCAAAGAGTGCGGCGTTTTTCGCGCCGGCTTTACCAATCGCCAAAGTCCCCACTGGAATTCCCGCAGGCATCTGGACAATTGAAAGAAGCGAGTCGAGGCCTTTGAGAATTTTTGTTTCGACCGGAACTCCTAAAACGGGAACCGTCATTTCCGCGGCGAGCATTCCCGGAAGATGCGCCGAGCCGCCTGCACCTGCAATCACGATTTGAAGGCCGCGAGCCTCTGCGGTTTCTGCGAATTCACGCAAGAGTTTTGGAGTGCGGTGCGCCGAAACAATTTTTGTTTCGTGAGCGATCCCGAATTCCGTCAAAATATCGCTCGCTTCTTTGAGCGTTTCCCAATCAGAGCGGCTGCCCATCACTATCGAAATTTTTACACGCGAAGACTTTTTCATGAGCCTGTCTTTTACACCATTTCGTGTGCTTGCGCTATCGCCGTTTTACACCCCTAGTCTGTCGTTTAATCCATCAATTCTAAAGAGTTAATCAGCTTTAAAATTTCTAGAAATTTCCACTCATGAGACATCGCGTAAAAGACGATAAATGTGAAGGAAACTTCACAATCATGACACAGCAAATAAAGAAAATTGCAATCACTGGCGCCTCTGGTTTTATCGGAAGCAATTTCATCGAATCTTTAAGAAGCACGTCCCCTCAACTTGAAATCCATGCACTCACGAGCCGAAGGGTTGATTTCGGTTCTCCAAAAGTGAAAAGTTTTCAGGGGAGTTTGGAAGACCGAGATTTGAGCACTGCCTTTTTAGAGGGCGTCGAATGTGTTTTCCATTTCGCGTTTCGAGGATTTCCTTCGGAAAATCTGCCCTTTCCCGAAAAAGAAATTTTATCTAATCTTGAAACGACGGCTCTCTTATTTTCTGCCATGAGAGCTTCAAAAGTTTCAAAACTTGTGATCGCCGGATCCGGCGGTGCAGTCTACAGCCCCGGTGCCGACTCCAGACAAAATGAGGCATCTCCAACGCTCGCAAATACCGCGTACGCTACCGGGAAACTTTGTATCGAACTTCTTTCAGAAATGAACCGAGAACTTTACGGGATTGAGACTTACAACTTTCGCATTTCGAATGTTTACGGCCCTGGCCAATCCGTACGCGTTCAGAGTGGATTTATTGCGAAAGCACTTTCTTGTGCATTAAACAATCAGCCGCTACCGCTGTGGATTGATCCTGCAACGCAAAAAGACTTCATTTACATCGAAGATGTTTTTAACGCCTTTAGAATGATTCTCACGGAAAAAAATCTAGCTCCGGGAATTTATAATTTAGGGGGAGGAAGAAGTTACTCCCTGTCTCAAGTGTTGAGTGTCATCGAAAAAGTAACCGGAGTTAAAGTTCAAGTCTCAAAATCGGAAAATAAACCCGCGCTCACAAAAAATACGAGTCTCGATATTTTCAAGTTCAAAAACGCGGCAAAGTGGAAGCCTGAAACGTCTTTAGAAAACGGAATCGCTTCGTTTTGGGAGTGGATGCAAAGCCCGACAAAAAAAAGAAGGGCCGCATGAAAATCGTTATCCCATACTTATTCGAAGCATTTCCCGCCACAGACGACTTACTCCTTTTTGAAGGATTAAAAAATCTTTTTAAAGATCACGACGTTTCATTTTGGGATCTGAATCAAGGTGCGAGCCCAGACAAAGACTCTCTCCACATCTTGTCTGGTGAAATGAGTCAATTTGCCGCAATGATTCAAAAAATTTTGGCGAATCCCGTCTCTTCGCTTCTCTGCTTATCCGTAAAGATGAATGACTCTGAAGTAAACGGTTTGACGACGCCCGTTCGGAATTGCCTTACTGAGATTGCAAAAAAAGGAAGTCTCTCCGCTTACGACTCTGATTCAAAATTGCATCTCGAATCCGTTTTAAATCAAACGCTCCCACCTGCAACCGGTAGCATTTTGTTTTTCAATTCGTTTACGAAAATTGCTTACTCCGAGCCAAAGTCTGTATTTTGTTTCGATAGAAACACCGAAGAAAACCTTTTAAAAAGTGTTTTCGAAAACCTCCAAAAAAATGATTCGTCCCTCTTTATTCCTAACCAGTCTAAAGACCTCGAAATGCTTCCACCTTACGGCTTAAATACTCTCGTTTGTCAGCACTTCGCGACAACTTATACTGCCGCACTTGCATCAGCCTCCGAGATCTTTTCGACTCGTGAAGCACCCGCGGTCATCGGCGCCGCTCTCGGAATCCCCACACGGTATTACTCTCATCAAAAATCGTCTCTATTAGAAGAAATTGAAGTTCCACAGAACAGCGCCTTTGTCGAAAATCGACCGCCCCTTGCGAATTCCGAAATTCTTAAGATGTACCAAAACCGTTTGAGAGAATACTTAGAGAAATTCTCAGTGAGCATGAGTGGTAAAGCTTCTCCCTCCCTCTTAAGCGATTCCAGATTTTCGCTCGCTTCTATTTCGGACAGAAATTATTACCCCTTTCTAAAAGGTTGGATTCAAAACTGTCTGCAATTTGTTCAAGCTCCGATTTTTCATATTCTGGCTCTGGATACGGATGTGAAGAACTTTTTAAAACGCGATTTCCCTGAAGTAGAAATTCATGCGCACCTTCTTGAAGATTTATGGTCTGCTGCAGAACTTCCGGAAATTCTTTCACGCTCCATTGGAATTCGCGCCTTTTCAACAAAGCCTCATCTGATTAAGAAGGCCCTACTCACTTCCAATCGACCTGTGGTCTATACCGATTCGGATGTCTATTTCTTTTCCTCCCCAGAAAATCTTTTAAACTCAATCGGAGATTCGTCCCTTTTACTCTTTCCTCACTGGAATGATGACAAACCTGCTTCGAGACGAGACGGGCTCTTTAACGCCGGAATGATTGTGGCGTCACAAGGTTCCCTAGAATTCCTCGACTGGTGGATTCACTCGTGCTTCCAAGATTGTCGAATTGCTCCAGACGAGGGAGCAACGGGCGACCAGGGTTACCTCGACTTTGCGCCGGTCCACTTTAAAAACGTCAAAGTCTATTCGCACGGAGATCAAAATGTCGCTCGATGGAATCTAAAAACTCTGGGAGTTCAGCTAAAACCGGGTTTTGTCCCCACGATCGCAAATGGGAAATCAGTTCAGACTTTTCACGCTGCATTCATCGACGGAATTGGAATGTTTGAATGTAAAGCCGCATGGGACCAGATTTGCACGTTCTTTTCCGCCAATCTTAAGACAGCGAAAAATGCGGCTTTTGTTCCGAACACTCTCATTCAGCAATCCCGACATTGGGTGGGTCTGAGCCGCGTTCTTTTGCTTCAGAAATCGCTTCTGCGGGCTAAAGGGATAAGTTCTCAGGATAGCGTTCGAGACATTCTGATGTCTCCAAGGCTCCAAAGGGTTTTGAACGCACTCTTTTCATTGAAGAATCGCAATGCGGTTTGCGAATCCGAATTTTCTCGGAAGACCGTCGAAGCAGATAACGACTGGACTCGGTCACAAAAGAATTTATTGTTAGAAAAAAGTGAAGGAAACACACTCACGTTAAAGAGAGTCGCCTAAACCACCCTTTCATTGCGGTCGAATTGAATTAAGCGGCGTGTTTTTTCTGGTAAGGGGAGGAAGGAGCGTCGAGGAAAAGAGATTTCTTCTTAAATCCGAAAATTTCTGCGGCGACTAGGTAAAGAAGTGAAAGGCCGTTGTAGATAGGCTTCATTTTTCGCACGTTGCCCACGCGTTTGGGTTCGCTTCCGGGAATTTCGGTGACTTTCATTTTTTGACGAGCGCAGCGAATCCCCAATTGGTACTCGAAAACAGGAATATGATAGCGATCCATCGAAAGACGGGTAACGAGATCTTTTCTGAAAGCTCTGAGCATCACAAGGCTGTCGGTGTAGTTTCCACCGAAGAAAATATTTACCATCTTTGTAAACATTTGATTTCCGAAGGCCGTAACAAAATCATCGTCTTCGCTCGTCGCGGGCGGCAAGTAACGAGAAGCAATGACCATGTCGTAACCTTGCTTCATCTTTGCAATAAGTTCTGGAATCAACTCGGGAAGACTGTTGCCATCGGGACTAAATGCAACAATGATTTCTCCTTTTGCCACCTCGACGCATTCCCAATAAGCCCCTGCAATGCCATGTGACTTTTGGTGCACAACTCGATAGCCTTTCGACTCTAAATATTCCCAAGTGCCGTCGGTCGAATGTCCGTCCACAAAAATGATTTCGTCCACCCACTCCGGATTGATTTTAGGAAGAATTTCTCGGATGCCAACGCTTTCGTTTCTGACCGGGATAAAAAGAGTTGTTTTCAAATTACGCCGCCTTCCTTGACTGGGTGTAAAGCGGGATCACGTCCCGAGGTTTGCCGATCTCAATGATCTGGCCGTCTTCCATATAGATGCATTTATGGCAAAGTTTTTCGACGGCATCGATATCGTGACTAACAAATAAGATCGTTCGCCCCGTTCCGGCCATTTTCTGCGTTTTTTCAAGACACTTTTGTTGAAACGCATGATCGCCAACCGCTAAGACTTCGTCGATCATCAAAACTTGTTGATTCAAATGTGCTGCGACTGCAAAAGCCAGACGGACATACATCCCGGAAGAATAGCGTTTCACGGGCGTATCGATGTACGTTCCAATTTCAGAAAAATCCACAATCTGGTCGAGATGTTTTTCGATTTCTTTTTTTCGCATGCCTAAGATCGCACCATTTAAATAGATATTCTCACGACCCGAAAGCTCTCCATGAAATCCGGTACCGACTTCGAGAAGCGATGAAATACGACCTCGAATGACCGCATGACCGCTCGTAGGCTCTGTAATTCTCGAAAGAATTTTAAGAAGCGTCGATTTTCCGCAGCCATTTCTGCCGATTAAACCGATAATTTCCCCGTGTTCGACGTTAAAAGAAATATCTTTCAAGGCCCACATCGAGTTGGAGAAAGGTCCTTGTCTGCCGATTTGCGGAGAAGAAGGGTCTAATTGCACCGAGCGATTTCTAAATCTCTGCCAAGACCGATCGATACTTTCCCGTAACGTGTGGGAGCCAATGATTCCCAAGTCGTAGAGCTTGGAAAGGTGATTTACTTCGATGACATATTTATTATTGTTGCTCATTTATACCGTATCAATGAAGTTTCGTTCTGTTTTTGCAAAAGCCAAGAGTCCTAGGATCAAAACCACGACCGAGATTCCGATTGCTGTGAAAAGACACTTATTCGTCCAATAACCCTGACCTAAGAAAGCTAAACGCACTCCCTCGACCACCGTCGCCATCGGATTTATAAAAATTAGGAAGCGCCACTTTGGAGGAAATTGGGTCGCTGGGAAGATAATCGGGGTCGCATACATCCAGAGCTGAATCATAAAACCGATGATGTGAATGAGATCACGATACTTCGCAGTAGCGGCCGCCATCAGCAAGCCCGCCCCCAGGCTTAAGCTCATCGCGATTAAAAATAGAACAGGCAAAAAGAAGATCGTATTCGTGAAGTGTAAGTGTGCTCCGACTTGAGTGAAACACTTGAAGTAGAAGTAACAAATCACAAAAAGCGAAAACTGAATGAAGAACATCATGAATTTCGAAGCGATTGCCGCTAGCGGAGCAATAAGTCTTGGGAAATAGACTTTACTCATCAAATGCGCGTTGAGTACAAGCGAGTTCGCAGTCCCTTCAAACGAATGCCCGAAGTACCCCCACGTCGCGAGACCACAGAGATAGAACAAGACCGGAGGAATTCCATCTGTCGGAAGTTGTGCAATATTTCCGAACACCACCGTAAAAATTCCGGAGAGTAGTAGCGGCTGAATGATGTACCACAAAGGTCCCAAAACAGTTTGACGGTACTTCGAAATAAATTCTCTTTGCACAAATAGAAACAGAAGATCGCGGTACTGCCAGACTTCGCGAACGTTCGGCAAGGCAATGCCCGGCTTCGCGGAGATCAAGATCTCATACTGGGAATTTGAATTTCTGAATCGATTGAACATAGCCTTGAGAGTTCTCAATAAGCATATCGACACAATTGTTGTGAAATCTTAACAATTCTTATTTGCGTAATGACACATCGTAGTCACAACCGAGAATGCTTTCGGCAGGAAGATAAAGAAAGGGCCGATAAGGAAGCGTGTAGTCATTTCCATTGGAGTGGGAACGCAGTACAATGCGGGCGTAAACCCCTTGAAAGTTCAGCACAATATGCCCCGACTTCGCTCCGCAACTGATAACATGAGGTGTAAATTCACTCGAAATCTTCTTCGGCATCGCGTCAGACCGGGTACTGACTCGAGGCATCGAAAGCGGAAAAGATTTTTCAGAAAAATTTTCAAAAACTCGATAAATCGAAAATTCAGAACCATCGGTCGAGAGTTCTACGGTGGAATAATTCTTTAACCGTTGAAAAGATTCCTCTGTTTCAAGCCAGAAAACATCGGGTTTTAGGTTATTCGAATAGGCAGGGCCTTCTCCAAAATAGATACTTGGCGCAAGAAGAACGTAGCGTTCGGAGTAGAGAGGAATCCAGTATCTCCCGGCAGAATCAGACTCGTAGTAAATCAGTTCCTTTTCTTGTGTGAGTTGTTTTAATTTTAAAGCCTCGGCGATATCCGGTCGGTAATCGTGGTAAAGAATTCCCACCGAATCATCGTAATGCACCAATTTTCGGACAAGCAAAACCATCATCAAAAACAAGAACGTCGTTCTCACCCAAGTTTTTTCGATGCGAAAAAGGCTTTCTAATCCCAACGCCGCTAGAATACAAAGGTACGGACTCTCGGTAATAAAATAATAATCATGGTGGACGTGGATATTAAATAGAATCAAAACCGGAACGAGGATTGTCAAAAGGCCAATCATTCGCGCCGCCCGATTCTCTCGCCCCCATAAAAAAGCAATGAGAAACGGAAGCGTTAAAAAATCAGCGAAATAATTACGGCCGACCGTTTTAAAAAGAACCTGCCAGTCCTCCCATTGAAATCTCTGAAAAACCTCTCCAAAAAACCATCGAGGAGCATTGTAGGATCCGTTTAAGGCGTAAATTTTGCTCGACCATGCCATCCAAAGGAGAGCAAAAACGCCTTGGATGAAAAAAGAAAGAAGAACGAAACGATACTCTTGCCAAGGATTTTTACGGATGAAAACGAGATAAAACAAAATCATCGACAGACAGAGCGCGAGTGAAAACCAAACCGTGACCTTCCCCATGCTTGCGACGACTCCCAAAACAGTTGTCAGAAAAAAGGGCGTGACTTTAAACGAGCGCCCTACAAGGCGAGTGCAACAATAGCCGGTCATGAGACAAAAACATTGTACAAAAGGGTCGATTAAAAACACGCGAGAATAGACGATATTGAAAGGCGAAATGAGATAAATGACCCAAGTCCAGAGCGCAACCTCTTTCGAAAGAAGCCGTTCAACAGTGTGATAAAGAAAAAGACTGCCCACAAAAAAACAAAGTAGAGAAACCAGTCTTCCCGACACTTCCAAAGAAAGTCCGGTGTGCATGAGCTTTCCGACAAGCCATTGATAGAGCGGAAACTCGATAACGTAATTCCAGAGTTTGCCGTCGAGCGGACTACGATAATCGAAAAAACTCCCAAAACCCTTGTGAAAATAATATGAGGTTAAAGCGGTTTGATTTTGTCTCCAAGGGTGCGGCTCGATCAAAGGGTTCGCAAGATCATATAAACGAGGGTGAATAGATAAAGGAACTAAGAGAATCGCCAAAAAACTCCAAAAAACAAAGGCGAGCAAACTTGAAAAATCTTTTCTGAGGTTTCGTACACATTGCATTGCTTGCACCGTATCAACCGCCCTTCAAAGACCGTGATTTTATGTCGTTCATTTTTTACTGAGTTGGCTAACTGCTCGAGATATAATAGCGCCTCGCACTGCTTTTGAAAACTCATGGAGTTTTATGTCTTTTGAAAAACCAAGATCTCTCTGGGCGCTTTATTTGCTGACTCTCTTTCTCTTAATCGGGACAGGGATTGCAGGATATCTGACTTGGCATCACGAAAACCAGATGTATGGCAGCGCGAACGTGGCGCTAGCAAACTGCCCCGAAACTCAAACAACGAATTGCGAGATCGTGAATACGAGCCAGTATTCCGAGCTTTTCGGCGTTCCGCTGGCCGCCCTGGCCATTCCCGTTTATCTCCTCTTACTTGGGTTGATTTTCTTCCGTCAGCGAAGTCGAGAAGACATGCAAAGCGTTTTTGCGATTGGAATTCTTCTGTCGCTCTTCTCTGTTTATCTCTATTATGTTTCCACCATAAAAGTGGGGTTTCTTTGTCTTTGGTGTTTGAGACTCTACTTGATTCACTTCATGTGTCCCCTACTCTCAGGAATTTATCTTCGGAAAAAACCCACACTTCGTCACAATTCCTCTGTTTTCACGCTTCAAGCGCAGAAATGGAATCTTGCGATGGCCTTAGTACTTCTGGCAGGCACGGTCGGACTTCAAAAAGTCTACCGAGCGACCCTCAAACCTACAGTGTCGAACGATAACTTAATCGTCGAATCCGGAGCAAATTGGGACAAAGGCGCTTTCAAAATACCCGCTCCACTAAAACTCTTACAGAAAAACGGCCGTACTCGGGATTTTAATCTTCAATCTAAAATCGGAAAAGGTCGGCCCGTCGCACTTTTCTTCCACATTCCGGGCTATGCCTATTCTGAGCAGGCGCTTGTCGAAATCGAAAAATTTATTCGAGAGACTTCCCCCCGAATAGATTTTTACGTTGTGATTTCTAAAGAACAAGACTCTCCATTTCAAACGTCATGGGAGTTTATCAAGGCGTTGCCATTGCCCGAAAATCTCACTGTGCTTGTCGATCCCAACCACGAGGTTCAAAAACGCCTCGATGCTTTGGAAAGGCCGTTTCTGACACTTATCACCTCAGACGGAACTTTAGTCGCTCTGAAACTTCCAAGTCTAAACTCGCCGGTCGAGCCCACTAAAGACGTCAAAACTCTGATTCGAGAAGTGGCCGAAGGAAAAAACACAATTCAATACAAGTCTATTCCCCGCTACTACCCGTCGAGCGACCTGGTAGGAAAATGCGCACCGACGTTCACGCTCAATGAACTGAATAGCGGAGAAGTATTCGACTTCAACGGAAAATCAAATGGAAAGCCAACCTTCTTAGTTTTTTGGTCTTCAACCTGTTCCCACTGTGTTGTCGAAATTCCAAAGCTGATAAAACATCAAGCCGCACACCCCGGAAAATATAACATCGTCTCCGTCAGTAATATTAAATTGGATAAAGAAGATGGAACCTCCCATCGCAGAATTACTCAGACATTTGTCAAAAACGCGAAAGTCTTATTTCCTGTCTTGACCGACTCTGGAAGAGTCTCCGAACTTTACGGAGTCAATTCAACCCCTACCACCTTCATCATCGCTCCGAATGGCGAAATTTCTGAAGTCTGGACCAGCGCTCATTCAAACCTTAACGCTTCTATCGAAAACGCGCTCGCCAAAGTCAAAACCCGCACAGGAGCCTGCCAAAACCAAGGACTCCCTCGCTACAGTCGAATGAATTTCAATATCACCACCCACGATGGCAAAAAAACTTCTCTTGCAAAAATCGTTCAGCAACCTTCTCTCATTCACTTTTGGGCAACATGGTGCGGTCCGTGCCAAGAGGAACTCCCTGAACTTCTCGAATTCTCCAAAAAGTTAGACGCCGCTCATGGAAAACTGCATCTGATTTCGGTTCAAAAAAACGAAGACGCAAAAGTGATTTCAGATTTCTTGGCGCCCTACGGAAAAGAAGTCTTCAGCTTTCGAAACCCAGAAGGCGGGGTCGCTTCTCAGATCGGCATGGGTTACGAGGTTCCAAGAACCTTTCTAGTGGGAAGCCACGGAGAGATCTTAACGTTTTTAAGCGGCTCTCAAAACTGGAAAGACCCCCACTTTCAGGAGAGAATCTTCGCCTGGTTACAACTCTCAAAGAAATAATTCTTTACACAAGATCGATCAGGAAACTTCCGGAGCGATGAAAGTCAGGTTTATCCGTAGCATGTTTGAGAGAAAAATATTGGAGGGTTCCGTCAACGGTTTCAACGACGGCACTTAACCCTAATTTAAGCGTTTCCGAACCGCCTAAGGTTTTTCGGATCTCATCCAATTTTAAACTGACATCTAGTTTGAGATCCGAAGTCCCAAAGTGCACCTTGAGATCATGGAAAAAATTCTCGTTCAATTCTCTCTTCGAAGAAACTCGATAGCTTTCAAAATCAAAAACACACCAGTCTTGTGAAGGCGAAAAATTCCATTCGAGATATTCCCCTTTGTCGTTGCCGATAAAAGCCTCGAAACAGGTCGTTTGATACAGTCCGACTTTGCGCATGGGCCTGCTTGAAAGTTTTGGGACTTCGATCTCAGAAATCGGACCAATTAATGCATACTCTAAAGACAGAGAGTTGGGGTGATTTGTCACCCCGACGGAAACAGAATGATGCGGACTGGAAATTGCAAATGGAATGAGCGGATAGGAGTTCAAAATTTTCCCTTTTAGCGCAACGTTATCCGTTGATTATACCCTAAGCACTTGACCATTTCCATTTCGTACTCATCCTAACAGATAGGGGTCGCAATTGACTCTGGAAAGGTCACTTATGAAGCACTCAAAAAATATTCCTGTCCTCCCAGTCCGCGATACCGTCATCTTTCCTGGCATTATCATGCCGGTTTCTGTCGGTCGCAAAAAAACATTGGCCGCAGTCGATGCGGCGAAAGCCAGCGACAATTGGATCCTTTTAGTCACTCGCAAAACCGAGGACGATAAAGATTGCTCTCCCGAAGATCTTTACCATGTCGGAACTCTTTGTAAGATTGAAAAAATTAAAGGGACCCACGAGAGCGGATACACTGTCTTAGTTCGCGGAGAATCGCGCCAAACGCTCTCTCATCTTCAAGAACAGAATGGATATATTACGGCGGACGCTGAAACCTTAATCGACAAAGCAGGGCTTGACGAAGGAGTTGAAAAAGCGCTCGTTCAAAGTTTAAAACTCATGGCGAAAGAGATTCTAAACCTTTTACCATCAGATACAAGCCGTCTGACAGAACTTCTCGAGGGATTAGACGATCTCTCACACTTATCATTTCTTTGCGCAGCCAATCTCGAGATTACTCGTCACAAAAAGCAAGAGCTTTTAGAAACCGAATCCGTCAAAGAAAGAGTGCTCGCATTGCTTGAGCTCATGCAGAGCCAAAAGGATTCTTTGACGATCCAAAGCGATATCCGAGACCGACTTTCTAAGAAGATGAATCGAGTCCAGAGAGAAACGATTCTCAGAGAACATTTAAGAGCGATTAAAGAAGAGCTCGGCGAATCGAAAGAGGAAGAACAGGACGAATTAAGAACCAAAATTCAAAAAGCTTCGATGCCAAAAGAAGTCGAAAAAATCGCGCTCGAAGAACTCAACCGCTTAGAAGCGATGGGACCTTCAAGTTCCGAATCGCATGTGATCCGAACTTACTTGGACTATCTCATCGCCATGCCTTGGATTCATAAAGAAGCCAATAACATCGATATTGATTTTGCGAGAAAAACACTCGACGAAGATCACTATGGTTTAGACAAAGTCAAAAAGCGCATCATTGAGCACCTTGCAACGATGAAGCTGACGAGTGGAGCGAAAGCGCCGATTCTTTTATTAGTAGGCCCTCCAGGGGTTGGCAAAACTAGTATTGCGCAAAGTATCGCGAAATCGCTTGGGAGAAAATTCGTTCGAGCTTCTTTAGGCGGGGTACGAGATGAAGCTGAAATCCGTGGACATCGCCGCACCTATGTTGGTGCAATGCCCGGACGCATCGTTCAAGCCATTCGACGCGCGGGTGAAACCAACCCGGTATTTTTATTAGATGAAATTGACAAGCTTTCGACCGGCTACGGCGGAGATCCGTCCGCAGCTTTACTCGAAGTTTTAGACCCCGAACAGAATACGACTTTCTCGGATCACTACCTAGATGTCTCGTATGATCTTTCAAAAGTCTTTTTTGTTACGACGGCTAATTCGCTCGATAGCATCCCGGCACCCCTCAGAGATCGCATGGAAGTTATCGA
The DNA here is from genome assembly GCA_937903155.1 of uncultured Bdellovibrionales bacterium. Taxonomy (GTDB): domain Bacteria; phylum Bdellovibrionota; class FAC87; order UBA2466; family UBA2466; genus CALCZU01. The sequence goes on along the minus strand of CALCZU010000088.1, from coordinate 8,196 downwards.
AGTGAATGGATACACGACGGGTGAAAAACTTCACATCGCTAAGAATCATCTCCTACCAAAGGAGTTGAAAGATCACGGCATCACGAAAGAAAAATTGAAGGTCAGTGATGCGGCATTGATCCGAGTGATTCACAATCACACTCGCGAAGCGGGCGTGAGAGAGTTAAAGCGACTTCTTGCGGCGCTTTCTCGGGCGATGAGCGAGAAGATTTTAAAATCGCAACCGCTTGAATATTTCCAGCTCGAGCCAAAAGACATCGAGGAGATTCTGGGCCCCGATCGATTTATTCATGAGGTTGCTGAAAAAGCTTCAGCTCCTGGAGTGGTTACCGGCCTCGCTTGGACTCCACAGGGCGGAGAGATTCTTTTCATTGAATCGAGCCTCATGCCGGGCGAAGGAAAACTTATCTTAACTGGGTCTCTGGGCGACGTGATGAAAGAATCGGCGCAAATCGCGTTGAGTTTGGTGAGAGCCAATCTTCCAACACTCGTCCCTGGGTTTGAATATGTGAAAAAAGATCTGCACATCCACGTTCCAAGTGGAGCGATTCCTAAAGACGGCCCCTCGGCCGGAGTCGCTCTTTTTACGACGATAGCGTCGCTCTTCATGGGAAAAGGAATTGATCCCAGAATTGCGATGACGGGAGAGATCACTCTGAGAGGAGCAATTATGCCTGTCGGAGGGATAAAAGAAAAAGTCACCGCGGCTCATCGAGCCGGAATTGAGCGAGTCATTTTGCCCAAGAGAAATGAGAAAGACTTGCGAGATGTTCCGGATGAAGTGAAGACACAACTCAAAATTGAGTATGTCGAAAATGTCACTCAATTGCTCGAAAGCCTTTTTGACAAAGCTCCTCAACTAATTGATGTAAATCAAGTTGAAGTGACGCGTCAGCGGCAATTACAATAATTTAGAGTAATAACACCATGATGACACCACCTAAACATTGTTTAAACTGCCCTGTCTTTGCGCTTTCAATATTTCATGGCCTCGATGAGTCCAAATTGGACCTGATTGCGAATACAAAAACCGCTGTCAGTATCAAAGCACGAGAAAACGTGATTAAACAGGGCCAAAAAAGTAGCGACATCTACTGTATTTTTTCTGGCCTTACAAAAGTCTATTCGGATGATGGCGCAAAACGCGAACACATTATCACGATCACCGGAAGAGGTGATTCGATGGGTGTGGTTTCAGCTGTCGACGATAAAAACTCGTTGACCTCGTTTGAAGCACTGACCGATATCCAGGCTTGCCACGTTCCAAAGGAAACCATTCAGACACTCATGACCGATATCCGTTTTTCGAAATCGATCATCGAGTATCTTTTGGGAATTCTCTACCGCCATATTAATCCCACTCGAAGAGGCGCGAGATTCTCAGTGAAAGAACGAATGGCTCGAGTGCTCGTCGATTTTGCAAAACGTTTTGGTGAAGAAACCGAAGCGGGCACGCAAATCATGGTACCGCTCAGTCGAAAAGAACTCGCAAGTCTCGCCGAAACGGTGAATGAGACGGCCGTGCGAACACTCGGAGAGTTGAAAAGCGAAGGCCTGATTACCACGAAGGCCCATCACATTTACATTCGCGATATCGAAAAATTAGAAGCTTTGACTCAAGCTCCACCCGAGCTTTAAGGATACTTTCGACTAAGACTGAGAAACCCACGCTTGGAACATCAAGACGTTCCAGAGAGGATATTCCCAATCTTGTTTTTCAGTGAGATGTTCTTCCCACGCCTTCGTGATGGGTGAGGAATTTAAAAGTCCGGTGCGATTCAGCGCCTCTTCCGAGAGAAGACTTTGCGCCCAATCCTTAAGATCCGCTCTCAACCATCGATTGATCGGCACTCCAAAACCCATCTTAGGGCGTTCGGTCAAAGCCGGCGGAACATACTTCTCTAGGAGTTTGCGAAGGACCCACTTCCCAACGCCTTTTCGATATTTCACATCGAGTGGCAAACTCCACGCGAGTTCGACCAGTCGATGATCTAAGAAGGGTGCCCGAGACTCTAAGCTTACTCCCATAGAGGCTCTATCGACTTTGACTAAAATATCATCGGGCAGATAACTTGCGAAATCGAGAAACATCATCCGGTGAACAATATCTTGATCCAAACTTTTCCACGATCGTCTTGTAAACGCGGTTTCGGTTTCGAAACTCCCTGGTACAAGTTCAGTCGGCGAGTGCCAATGAGAAATCATCGAAAGATAAAGACTATCGAAGTCCGAAAAATCGATTGTATCTGCCAAACGTTTAAATCCATGACGAGTCAGGCGAGATTTAACCGACTGAGGAATCGGAAGATAAGGAATCAAACTTTCTAGTCCCTTTGCATTCCGAGCCATGTGAGAAGCGAACACACGTGCGAATTTAGGAATTCGATTGGTGCGATTCCACATCATCTCAGAGTAAAAATACCTCGGATAACCACCGAACAACTCGTCTCCCCCGTCGCCCGAGAGTGAAACCGTCACATGCTTACGTGTAAGCGCACTCACTAGGTGAGTCGGAATTTGAGAGGAATCCGCGAAAGGTTCATCATAAAGTTCGGGAAGTTTTGGAACCACGTCCAAAGCCATCTGAGGACTGACATAGAGTTCCGAATGTTCCGTTTTTAGATGCTCGGCGACTTTTTTCGCATACGGAGCTTCATTAAACCGACTGACGTCGAAGCCGATTGTAAACGTCTTCACCGGCGTCTTACTGATTGAGCTCATGAGTGACACAATCAAACTCGAATCAATTCCACCTGACAAAAACGCGCCGAGAGGAACATCAGCAATCATCTGCTTCGAGATACTGTCGAGCATCTGCTTTTCGACGAGATCCAAAGCTTCTTCGCCACTGACTAAAAGCGGACTTTTTCTTTTCGCTTGAAAAACTTCGTAGGGATTCCAGTAATATTCAGAAAGTTTAAAAATCTCAGAATGGCTGGGAAAGGATTCGGTATTTATTTTCAAAAAACTCCCCGCAGGAAGTTTTCGGACATTTTCGTAAATAGAATAAGGGGCCGGGATGTAATTATGTCTTAAAAAAAGCGCTAAAGCAGACTTTGAAATCGCAGGATCAAATTGCGGATGAGCTTTAAAAAGCTTCAATTCCGAGCCGTAACACAATGTATTTCCGCTCCAGCCGTAATACAGAGGCTTTTCTCCCGTCCGGTCGCGGGCCAAAAAGAGTGTCTTCTCTTTCCGATCCCAAAGCGCAACCGCAAACATCCCGACCAGCTTTTTAAGAGTGGCTTCAAATCCGTACAAAGCCATGAGCGCCAAAAGAATTCGTGTATCCGAATGTCCTTTGTACGTCTGTAAAAAACCCGGGAACTCTTTTTCGATTTCGAGAGTTAGGTCTTGATAGTTATAAATTTCGCCGTTGAACGTGATGACATACCGACCGTCTGGAGAAACCATGGGCTGTCTTCCGTCGATAGAAAGATCCAAAATCGCAAGCCGTCGAAATCCCATGGCGATTCCGACATCACTGTCTACCCAGTCGGCACCATCATCGGGGCCCCGGTGGATAATCGTATCCCTCATTTTTTTGATAAGCCCGCGGGCGTTATCTTGGGAAAGTCCCCCGGGGGTAAAAAATCCTGCAAATCCGCACATCTTATTTCAGCTGTTGGAACAAATAGGTAAATTCCAAAGTTTTCCGTTTCACTGTTTGTTCGAGATTAGCCGCGGCACTGTGCCCGCCTTCTCTATTTTCAAAATAGTAAGGAGAGTATCCGAGAGATTCCATCTTTGCGACCATTTTTCGCGCATGTCCTGGATGGACGCGATCGTCTTTGGTGGAGGTTAAAAAGAACACCGGCGGATAAGGCTTATTCGCAACCACGTTTTGATAAGGAGAGTAGAGACTCATGACTTTCCACATCTCTGCATCGTCTGGATTTCCGTATTCGGCAGTCCAAGAATAGCCTGCGAGAAGTTTATGATAGCGGAACATATCCAAAAGCGGCACTTCACACAAAACCGCGTTGAAAAGTTCAGGCCGTTGAGTAAAGGTCGCTCCCACTAAGAGCCCGCCATTACTTCCGCCTTGAATTCCTAGATGTCGAGCCGACGTAATTTTTTTCTGAATCAGCGCTTCTGAAATTGCAATGAAATCGTCATAGGCTTTCTGACGATTGACGGTCAAAGCCGCTTTATGCCAACGAGGACCAAATTCTCCCCCGCCCCGGATATTTGCGAGCGCATATACGCCACCCTTTTCTAACCAAACTTTTCCTAAAACTCCCGAGTAGGTCGGAATTTCGGAAATCTCAAAACCGCCATATCCATAGAGTAAAGTCGGATTTTTTCCGTCTAAAGTCATGCCTTTTTGATGCACTAAGAAATAGGGAATCGCCGTACCGTCTTTGCTAATGGCCTCAAACTGTTCCGCAACAATATTAGAGGCATCATAGCGCGCCGGCATTTTTTTAAGAATCGTAGGAGCCACATCTCCCGTTCGATAAAGCGTGTTGGGTTCCGTAAAAGATTCAAACGAAATGACGAGTAAATCGCTAAAATCATCTGACGTCGCTGGCGAAAGATTTCCCATCTTCGGAAGATTGACAACCGTTTTGGTCCAGCCGCCACAGTTTCTGCGAATTTTTACGACTTTTCCAATGACATTGTCTAAGTAGAAAATATAAATCGCGCCTTGGGTCGTGACTAAATCTTTTAAAGCTGTTTTTGCATTCGGCGCAAAGACAACCTCGAGTGACTCTTCAAACTTCGGATCATCGAGTCTGGATGTCGGAAGCGAAAGGACGGTTCCCGATTCATAAGTATTTCTTCCAATCGTCCAATCTTTTTTTAACTGCACGAGGAGGAACTGATCAAAGACTCCTTTGTATTCCACCTCCGTGGGGAAAGGCGCTTTAATCAATTTCGAAGGCTCTTCAAAAAAATATTGTTCGCTTTCGAAAAAGGTCACTGCGCGATTGACGAAATGCACATTCGCCTCGGGTCGAAAAACCGTGTAACCGCTGATCGAAATATCCGATGCTTGGCCTTCAAATAAAAGTTCCGCATTTTCTAAAGGTTGTCCGCGAGTCCAAAGTTTTGTCATGCGGGGATAGCCTGACAAAGTCATCGAGCCCGGTCCAAAGTCAGTACCGACATACACGGTATTTTTATCTTTCCAACCGATATTGGATTTTGCTTCGGGAAGATTAAACCCATTCGGATCCCAAGCTTTGGTGTGAGTGTTAAACTCTCGAGTGACGGTCGCGTCTTTTCCGCCTCGTGAAAGCGAAACAAGACATTTTTGATATTCGGGGGGAAGACAACTGACACCTTTCCAAACCCAGTTCTCAGTCTCTGCTTTTGCCAAAGCGTCCAAGTCAATCACCGTTTCCCAGGCTATTTCTTCTTTTTGATAGTTCTCAACCAAAGTTCGGCGCCAGATGCCTCGAACGTGAGTTTCGTCTTGCCAGAAATTGTAAAAATAATTTCCCATCAAATTGGGCATCGCAATTCGATCTTTTGCCATCGCAATCTGGCGGACTTCTTTTTCTATCTGAGAGTACCGCGAATCTTTTTCAAACTGCGGGAGCGATTTCGAATTGTGCGCATCGACCCATTTCAGAGCATCTTTGCCCTCAACTTCTTCAAGCCAAAGAAAGGGATCATTTGTGGAGTGAGAGAACATGCTAAAAACCATTATAACGGGAATTAGGAGTTTCATGGACACCTCTGATTAAAAGTATCGGATAGGCGAAAGCGCTCGGCAATGACTATGATTCTGAAGCGCCGAGTTATCTTTTTGATTGGAACTTAGGCACAAATTGGATAGAAAAATCAGACATGAAATCAAAATCAAAGCTCGACCTTCAAAAAATCTTAGAAGCCCAACGAAAATTTGTAAAAGCCCGCGAATGGGACGATTTTCACACGCCTAAGAATCTCACGATGGCCCTCTCCGGCGAAGCGGCCGAACTCATGGAAATTTTCCAGTGGCTCTCGCAAGAGGAATCGTTGACAGTTCACAAAGACAAAGACCGACGCGAGATGATTTCGGACGAACTTGCTGACATTTTTTTCTACCTCTTAAGAGTCTGCGACAAACTCGATATCGACATCGAAAAAGCTTTTTGGTCTAAAATGAAAAAAAACAGCCGCAAATACCCCGTCCGCCTCGCCCGCGGCAACGCAAAAAAATACTACGAATTAAAACAAAAGAACCGTGCCGCCTCGCAATGACGGTCAGTTTCCCATTAAAATCAGCGATTCAGAAATATACCCGCGCTTTGCGCCTTTCGAATTAATCGCGCGTCTGGCGGGGATAAATTTTATTTTCCAATCGCAGTAGAGGGCTTTGATAAAAGGGCTTTTCGAGTTTGATAAAATAATTTGAGCGCCTCGCTCTACCGCGCGTTCGCAAGCGACTTTGAGACGTGTTTGTTCCACTTGCGAAAACCCACCCGAGAGGTATTGATTAAAAGACGATGTCGGATTTAAAGGCTCATAGGGAGGATCGCAATAAAGAATCGAACCTTCCTCCGCTAGATTAATCACCTTTTCAAAATCCCAATTGGTAATCCGAGCTTTTTTAAGTCGTTCAGAAACCTGAAAAACATTCTCACGAGTATAAAGTTTCGGGCAACGTGGACGTTTTCCAAACGGAACATTAAATTTCCCATTAGAATTGACTCGATAAAGTCCGTTATAACCTGTCTTATTTAAAAACACCGTTCGAGCGGCTTTTTCGATTCCGTCGCTCGGCTCTTTCGCCCGCATTTCATAATAGAAATCTTCATCGTACTGCTTTGCAAAACCATCTAACGCTTTCATCAATTCAACGGGTGATTTTTTGATCGTTTTGTAAAGGTGAATCAGTTCAGGATTTGCGTCATTAATATGGCTTGAGAGTCTCGGATCCAGCGCAAAAAAAACTGCGCCGCCTCCGAAAAAAGGCTCGAAGTATTTCTCTGCTTTGCTCGGAAAATGTTTTACCAGATGCTCGAGAGGACCAGACTTTCCCCCTGCCCATTTTAAAACAGGTTTGGCTCTGTTACTCGCGTCGAACAGCATTAGTTATCTTCTAAGCTCCCCGCGATGTTTGCGAGATGATCGGGCCGGATTTTAGAGGGGTCAAACTTTTCGGCCGCTTCAAACATTTTTTCCATCGTTTCATCAAAAGACAAAGGTGTTTTTCTAAATCTTAAAGGATTTAACCTCGCGATGACAAACGTTTTTAAAAACGGACTGGTTAAACCATTTTTTTTCAGTTTTTCGACGATCTTAATCACCTGTTTATCAAGATCCAAGACAACGCCCGCGTGTTTTTCGCGCACAGTTAAGGACTTCCCGAGTTTTTCTTCTAAAAATGTTTCCGTCTTTCTCAAAATTGAAAAATAAGCGCCACCCGAAAAGCGAGGATTTTTTTCGTAGCAGGTCCCCAGCACAGGATAAGCCGCTTCTTCGAACTCAGAGCCGTAATCCGCTTCCAGTCCACTCGGAGAGACTTTTACAAGTTCTCTCAATAAGCGAATGGCCTCTAAAGATTTCTCTTTTACGTTGTAGGCCTTCTCGGTGTTCAGAGCGAGGATTTGATAAGCCACTTCCATTTCGGCGACCACCAGAGCGACGATGCTCTTACATCCGAGTTTTTGCATCGCGGACATCCGGTGAAATCCATTCGGGGTGTAATATTTTCCATCATCTCGAATGACGATAATGGGATCTAAAAACCGGTCCAGCTTTTCAATTTTTTCAGCGAGCCGCTTCACATGAGTGTCTGAGAGGTCTCTTTGATAAGCCGTCGGCTGGATTTTCTCGAGGGGCAAAGACGCAAACACTTGCCAATTTCCCCCCAACGGTTCGCGGTACGTTGCAAGGACACAGCCGGAATCCGAAATGATCTGGTCCGCTAACTTCTCAATGTGGACCGGAATGTCTGTTGACGCGACCTCATTCGGAGAAAGCCCTTTGGTAAATTTGGAAACTTTTTTTCGACGTTTTTTAACTTGTTTGCGTGCCATAAATTTGAATCAGCAGTGTAGAAGAGAATAGGGTGCGAGCCAATCGGTTTAATATCTTTCTCAAAATCACAGACGCGTTGCATTACACTAAAGCGAGCGCTCCTGAAGACCCACCTCCGTCCCCAATCGAAATCGATCTAAACGATTGATTTTTTGTGTTTTTCTTATATACCCACTGGATAGAGGAGATCGGAAGAGCGTCGTGTAGGGAAAGAGTGTC
>CALCZU010000087.1 GCA_937903155.1 uncultured Bdellovibrionales bacterium | reverse complement strand
TTCCCTACTTTAAAAAAAATCAAGTCGCGCCTTCCCCTAAAATTTTAAAAACCTATGAAGCGTTGGAGCTTGCGACAAAGTACTTTCACTATCTCCTCACGGAGACGAAAGAATACGCGTTTGCAAAAGACTATATTATGTCTCGCGGAATTTCTGAAGCGACGATCAAAAAGTTTAAAATCGGTGCCGCCCCAAAAGGCTGGGACACTCTTAAAAACGTAATGGCGAAACGCGGTTATTCCTTCGAAGAAATGATCGCCGCAGGCCTTGCTTCTCCTCGACAGGATAATCCCAAAGATGGATTTGATTTTTTTAGAAATCGACTGATGTTTCCGATTACGGACAAAGAAGGAAAGACGATAGCGTTTGGCGGGCGCATTTTGGATGAAGAAGACAAACCCAAGTATTTAAACTCGGTCGATTCTCCGATCTTCTCAAAGCGAAAAAATCTTTACGGACTTTTTGAAAATCAAAGAGGCATCCGCGTCCGCGGCGAAGCGGTCGTCGTTGAAGGTTACATGGATGTCGTGGGCCTTTATAATTCAGGAGTCCAAAACGCCGTGGCGACGATGGGGACCGCGCTTACCGAAGACCATTGCTACGAACTCAAAAGTCTCGCAAAGCAAGTGGTCACGGTCTTTGATCCCGATAAAGCCGGACAAGATGCCTGGCATCGGTCAGTACACCTCTTTTTTCAGTCAAAAATTTTCGCAAAAGATCTGTCCCTACCCGATGGTTTGGATCCCGACGAATACGTGCAAAAAGAAAGTGCAGAGGCATTTTATCGCCTCTGCGAAACGGCACCTCGACAGATTAATAAATATTTGAAAGAAATCGCAGCGCAGGGGCCTTTAAATCCCACTCAGATCAAAAAATATCTCGAGGAGTTCACGCCGATTCTTGTTGCCACCCGAAACTCAAACGAAAGAGCGCTCGTTTGGGATGACATCGCGATGGTTTTAAACCTCACTCGAGAAGCCTTAGCCGAAACGGTTGAAAAAGCGACTCGCAACCTAAAAGCAGAGCCCGCTAAACCTGCATCACCCCCACAAAGATCGCAGCAATCGAGGCCAACGGGTAAGAGTCCGATTAGTAATTCCCTCGAACTCGAGTTTCTAGAAACTTCGCTCCGAGTCCCTGAGGTTTTTTTGAAGATGCCGCTGGAAGACTGGCAGCCGACTTTAAGAGATCCCGAGCTTGTGGAATGGCTAGGACAGCTCCATCAAAGCTCGCTAGAGGACTTTGACGTCAATGCGGCTCGGATTTTTCAGACCGTGTCAGATGCGAAAGTGATGTCTCATGTGAGCGCGGGACTCATTCGGGAAGGCCAAAAGTCTAATGAGATCAAGCCTGAAACCTATTACGAATTAATTATTGAACGACTTAAAACTCGGAAACGGGAAGATGCCATCAAAGCGTTAAGCGCCGAGATAAAAATGACACAGCGTCTTGGCAAAGAAAATGAAGCCCTCGAACTTATGAAAAAGTTAAAAGAATTAAGGACTTCCATTTGATTGCAACCCCTGGATCTCTGTGATAAGAATACTCGTTTAATATACGGATATTATAAGATCGATTTAAGTGTCCCTTACCCATTTTTAAGAAGGTGCGTGCATGGCCAAGCTCGAAAAGAAGAAAGAGATTCAAAAACTTCTCTCTCTCGGCAAAGAAAAAGGTTTTCTCACTTACAAAGAAATCAATGATGGTCTTCCCGAAGAAATTATCGAGAGCGAAGCGCTCGATAAAGTGATGGGAATGATCGAAGAGAACGAAATCGAAATTGTAGAAAACGAAAAGCAAGTCAAAGGCGTTAAGAAATCTGCCGACGACAAAGAAGGCGACGACGACGCGCCCGAAAAACCTGTGATTGCTGCGGGAGATGAAGATGCTCTCGCGCGCGGTTTGGATCCCGTCCGACTCTATTTGAAAAAAATGGGATCGGTCGCACTTCTTACTCGTGACGGCGAAATTGAAATTGCAAAACGCATTGAAGACGGTGAAGCCGAAGTTCTCGACGTGATTTTGAATTCCTCGATGGGGATCAAAGAGTTTCTCGCGATTGGCGACAAAATCGACAAGCAAAAATTGCGTGCACGCGATGTTTTGCGAGGCGGTGAAGCTGAAGTTGAAAACCCTGACGACGAACCCGCAGAACCTGCTGCAGAAGTTGTTGAAGGCGCTGAACCTGTCGACGAATACGATCCAGAAGCTCAAGCCCAAGCCAATCAATTAGCGGCGGCAAATGAAGCCGAAGCTCGTCAGAAAATCCTTGATGGGATGAAAATCGTTAAAAACTTTGAGAAACAACTCCAAGGCGTTGAACTCAAACTTTTAAAAAGCGGTTTAGGCCCCAACGAGAGAAAGAAATTACGAGAAAAGCTCGCTTCTAACTTAAAAAACATCGTCAAAGTTTTTCAAGAGATCAACTTCAATCGAAAAACGATCAACAAGATTGTTGCGAAGTTTAAGCAACAAGTGATCCGAATCGAGGAAGCCGAACGCGAAGTTTATTACGCTCTCAAAAAAGCGCATTGTGATCAAATCGGAAAATTCCGAAAGATGCTCAAAGACGCTAAGAAAAATAAAAAATACGAAGAGCAGTTAAAAACTCGCTACGGTCTCGATTACCAAGGCCTCTTGGAAATTGAACTCATCATCAACAATGCGGCGAAGAAAATCGTTGCGGTTGAAACGGAAGCCAATTTAAGAGCGCGCGAACTGAAGGACATGTACGAAGCGATCTTGGCCGGAGAAAGAAAATCCGAAATCGCAAAAGCCGAACTTGTCGAAGCCAACTTACGACTCGTGGTTTCGATCGCAAAGAAATACACGAACCGTGGATTGCAGTTCTTGGATCTGATTCAAGAAGGCAATATCGGTTTGATGAAAGCGGTAGACAAATTCGAGTATCGTCGAGGGTATAAGTTCTCAACATACGCCACTTGGTGGATCCGACAAGCGATTACCCGTGCGATTGCCGATCAGGCGCGTACGATCCGAATCCCAGTCCATATGATCGAAACGATCAATAAGCTGATTCGGACTTCCCGTTATCTTGTTCAGGAGCTGGGTCGCGAACCTACGCCCGAAGAGATTGCCGAGAAGATGGAAATGCCAGTCGATAAAGTGCGTAAAGTGCTTAAGATTGCAAAAGAGCCGATTTCTCTCGAAACACCCATTGGTGAAGACGAAGATTCGCACTTGGGCGATTTTATCGAAGACAAAGCAATGCTTTCACCCTCGGATGCCGTCACGAACGTCAATCTCTCTGAACAAACCAGAAAAGTATTGTCGACCCTGACGCCTCGAGAAGAAAAAGTCTTGCGCATGCGCTTTGGAATCGGCGAAGCCTCTGACCACACTTTGGAAGAAGTTGGCCAGGACTTCAACGTGACCCGTGAACGTATCCGACAAATCGAAGCGAAAGCTTTGAGGAAGCTACGTCACCCAAGCCGCAGCAAGAAGCTGAAAGCGTTTATCGAGAATTGAGAAATAGATTGAAAATGGAAAATGGAGAAATAGAGGGAAATTTTGCAAGTAGTTTCCCTTTTTACAAATCTCTATTTTTCAATTTTTCTATCTCTATTTCTCTAGTTTTGCGTAAGCAAAATTTCGGGCCCTTAGCTCAGTTGGTTAGAGCGGCCGGCTCATAACCGGTTGGTCGCCCGTTCAAGTCGGGCAGGGCCCACACTTTAATCCTTGATTGTTGATGTTAATTCTTAATCCTTAAGGACTGTGTCGAAACTTGCCATAGTTTCTTTGGATAGCGACCATTACCGAAATTAATTATCGAACTCGCCACTCGAGAAGTATTCTGTTTCTTAAAGGAGACTTACAATGCTTGCTCATGGGTTTGCAAAAAAATTTATTTTTGGATCAGCGCTTTGTCTAATTTCGTCCTTCGCTTATGCGGATAATCCCAAATTCCAATGTCATCTCGCAACACGAGAGGGTGCGGAGAAACTAGCCACCGATTTTGAGGTGGCGAATCCTTTTATGAACTCCATTATGGGGAGTAAATATCTGGGTTCTTTCTTTGGACAACTCCGATGCGATGAGAACCAAAAGACGACCCTCCTTTTACGAACGGTGGAACCTGTACCCCGCCGTGCCGTCACGTCGGTGTCCCAGCTAAAAGTAGGTGAGAAGATAGAAGCGTTTCTCGCCGCCGATACCAACTTTAGCGCCTCGCTGACTTGCACCCGACTCGCCGATTAGATTCGAATTGCTGCATTGGTTACAGAATTTAACCAGTATGTGACAGATTTGTTGTCGCTCGAATGTTCCCCTGGTTAGAATAATTGATATGCTTCAATTTGATTCGCGGAACTCGGAAGTCTTGTCGCTCATCGAAAATGAGTTAGCTAAACGGATTCAGAGAAACCCGCGTTATTCACTCCGTTCGTTTGCGAAGTCGTTGGGAATCAGCCACTCGCTTCTTTCTTTGATTTTGTCGGGCAAGCGACCCATCTCCCGGAAGTTTTGTGAGACAGTGCTGAAAACCTTCGACCTGCCGATGGAATCGAAACCGGCAGAAAGTCGGTTCGATCAGATTTCTTTAGATACCTTTGCACTGCTTTCAGATTGGTACCATTACGCCATTTTGAATCTGCTTGAAACGCGGGGAGTAAAGTTTAATGAAAAATGGATTTCGCAAAGGCTTGGGATCACCCGAGCCGAAGCAGGCATTGCGGTTTTGCGTCTGAAAAGAATGGGACTGATTGCGAAAACCGATGGCAAGTGGAAGAGGTGTTCCGCTCCCCTCAAAGTTGAAAATACGGTTTCTACTGCGGCGACGAGAAGACACCACAAACAAATTCTCGAGAAAGCCATTGATTCACTCGAAAATGATCCGTTTGAGACGCGGGATTTCTCTTCCGTGACTTTGGCTATCGACCCGAAACTTGTTCCTTATGCTCGGGAAAAAATCCGAGAATTTCGTCGAGAATTGATGCGGGATCTCGAATCTCGTCAGAATCAATCCGAGGTTTACCATCTCGCTGTACAAATTTACCCAGTCTCTAAAACAACAGGAAACTCATGAAAAATAAACTTCTGTGTCTTGCACTGTTAGGTGTTTTTTCTCTTCCCAGTTTTGCCGGTGATGAAAGTGGTCATGGAGGAGACGCTTATGTCTCCGATTTTATTCAGACGGCGAAAGCGGCTTTGGAGAATCTGAAGGCTCTTCCCACAAACGAGCTTGAAGGCGTCAACGTCGATACTTTTACCGGGGCTATTTTAAATACAGAGGTCCATTCGGAAGATTTTTTGATTCTGGGCGGAAATGAAGTCGACGCGATCAACTATCCCGATAAGAAATGGATCCGGATGAGCCGACGGCGTTGGAACGAGCTGAGTGAGCCAAGAAGCGTTAGCGCGCGCTACAACCTCGTGATTCACGAATACTTGGGCATTATGAAAATGGACGACGGCCAATACCAGATTTCCCAGAAGTTAGTGAAGGCGATGAATCTTCCTCGGATAGATGTTGCGACGCAATGGCCGACGACACCTTATCAGTCGAAGACACCCACTTTCACCGGAGAAGTAGAAGCGGGAATGGGGCGCTATACGGGGATGCTCAACAACTCGAACCACATTGGTTTTTATAAAGGCGTCCGCGTCAGTTACTTTTTCAACTCCGAATTAAGTATGGACCTTTCCGTCGGCATGAACAGTTCTTCAGGATGGGGGTATGATCGAATGGATATGAACAAGTTTGGAGACAAGGAAACAAAATTAATTCCTCTTATTCTTGGAGGAAGATACCACTTCAAGATAGATCACCCCTTTTGGTGTCGTGTTCAGCCCTACCTAACACTCGGAGCAGGCGTTTATTTCCTTACCCAAACGATGAATGAAGATTACATAGGTAATCGCTTAGTGGTTGAGGAGACAAGTACCACACAGCCCGGAATTCTAGGTGGAGTTGGGACAACCGTTGACCTCATGAGGACACTGCGAGTCGGAATCGGATTGAAACTCCATAAAATCTTTCTAAAGGACTCTGTTGCGTGGCTGGATAGAGATGACAAAGGATTTCACGACGGTGGATTCCTCTCCGGAACACTTTCCCTGTTGTATGTTCTATAAAAGCTCGCGTTCTTTTCATTTTCTTAAAAATCGGGTATTGGCTTAGGGCATGAAAGCTCAGTTACTGGCTCTTTTGAACCTGAAACGAATTGAAGAGAAGGCGTATCGACTCGAGGTCGAGCGCGATAGAATTCCTCAAATCATTTCAAATTTGCAGAATAAGCTTGAGCTCAACCGTCAGGCGGCGAGCACCGCTAAAAGTAACTTAACGACCGCAGAAGCCAAGCACCGTCAGTTAGAGTCCGATTTAAAAGAAAAAGAATCTTTGTTGAAGCACGCGGATGAGAAACTCATGCAGGCGAAGAGCAATGAAGAGATGCTTGCCGGACAAAAAGAAATTGAAAATCACAAAGCTGAAAAAGCAAAGTTAGACGACGCGATTTTAAATATTTTAAAAGATCTCGAAAAATTAAAGCCGGCAGCCCTCAGCGCTGAAAAAGAGTTGTCGACGTTTGAAAGCGATATCCAAGCTGACTTCAAACGGATGAACGAAGAGAAAGAAAAGCTGCAAGTTCTCATTACCGAACAGCTCGAAAGAAAAGAAGCCGCGATTAAGAACTTAGACCGTTCCGTTCTTTCGACTTATGAAAAAGTCGCTGCCGCCAAAAATGGGGTCTCCATCGTTTTTGTCGAAAACGGAAAGTGTGCGAATTGTAATATGAAAGTTCGTCCGCAAGTTTATAATGAGATTTTGAGTCTGACCGTGCTCCACCGCTGTCCCAGCTGCGCGAAAATTCTCCTCCCAACCACTTTGGAAAATATTCCGTAAATACCCGTCGTTGCGAGGAGCGGAGCGACGAAGCAATCTCGTTGCATAGGAGCGCCTTTGTTATCGGCGAGATTGCTTCGTCGCTTCGCTCCTCGCAATGACTGCTTGTCACACTGGTGCGATTTTGCACCAGTCTTGTTTTTGCTCTGTCTTTTCTATCTTCCGCGCGCTGAAAGAGTTAACTTCTGGTATCCGCGGTTCCGCTATAAATACTTAATTTTCCTAATAATTCTCACATCCGTCTCAAAGCGGGTTCCGCGGCCTCTCAATTGCAAATCGTTGGGCTTGTGACCTGGGGAAAGGGTCGGTACAGTGCAGCATCTATGAAGCGCACGCGCCAACGACCCCATTCACTTCCACAGAAAAAGGGAAAAGTTTTGAGCAAAAAATCGCGCATTCTGTCTCATCTTTCAGCAAGCCTTTTGGCCGTCGTATGCGTGTTTATCTTTTTCCAATTCGATCTCTTAGGGCTGCGCGGATTTTTGGTCGACGGACTGTTTCGATCGCAATGGAAAAGTTTTACTCATCCCGATATCAAACTTATTAGTTACAACGATGAAAGTAGTGCGAGATACGAAGGGAGCACCAAGCTTCCCGTCGAAGAAGTTTCAAAGCTCTTTGATGTTCTTGCCAAAGAAAAGCCACTCGCAGTCGCACTTCTCATTCCGATGAATGATAAAATTTATTCGGAATCCGAATTTTCAGTACTCGCGCAGTCTTTTGCGAAAATCCAAAACGTTTTTGTCGGTTACACGGATGATGAAAGTCTTGGGAAATATGCCCCGCGGGCGCTCTTTCATACCGCGCGCTACATTCCTGGATTCGTTTCGAGAGATACTTTTAGTTATGGCGCGGATTCTGTGGCCAGACGAGTGATGGTCTCCATCGAAGGAATTCCGACGGTCTTCGCGGAACTTGCCGATCTTTATCACGGAGTGGGTGCCGATAGTCCGGACGCGATTTCTAAGAGTAGACTCGAAAGAATTGGCGATTCTTCTCACACCTATATCAATTGGCGAGGACGAGCGGGAACGTATCCCATCAGTTCTACGCTCTCAACGATTCAAAAAAGATTCACTCCTGGAACTTACACCGGCAAAATCGTCTTAGTTTCAACCGCCATGCATTCGAAACGCGAAAAAGACTTTATTTTTACCCCTTACTCGCGCGAACCTTTTCATACAACTTTTTTAGAGGGCGCAGCTCAGAGTCTTTCGACGCTTCTAACGGATACCGGAATTAAAAAAACATCGTGGGTCGTCGATACTTTACTTTCGCTGTTTATCGGGATTGTGACCGTGAATATCGCGCTTTTCCTCTCTCCCGGTAGAGGACTTCTTTTTGTGATTTTTGAAACGCTTTTTTTGTTCGGTCTCTCGTGGGTTTTACTCTTCACAAAAGGCCTTTGGATAGACATGGCTCATCCTTTTGTGATTGCTTGCTTGGGTTATTATCTCATCATTCCTTACCGCCTTCTCGATGAGTATCGCAAGCGCTGGCATTATCAGGAAAAAAGCGAACTCATGGTTCAGCTCGAGCAATTGAAAAGCAATTTTCTGTCTCTTGTCTCGCACGATCTCAAAACTCCGATCGCGCGCATTCAAGGAAATGCCGAACTCGCTTTAAGTTCCTCTTCTCAAGCGCCTCCAGAAATCAAAAAGCATCTTGAGTCCATTTTAAATACGGTCGAAGATTTGGGACAGACGATTGAAACGATTTTAGATCTGACTCGCATTGAAAGTGCGAAAATGCCCCTTCAGATCACTTCTAAAGACGTCAACGTCACAATCAAAGAAGTGATTCAGTCGAAAATGCAAATGGCTTCGGAAAAAGGAATTGAAATCAAAACCGCGCTCGACCCGCTTTTTTCAATTAAATTTGATGTTAAACTCATTCGCCAGGTGATCGCGAACCTCGTTGAAAACGCGATTAAATACTCACCCGATAATACGACCATCACTCTCTCTTCGAAAGAAGAAGGTCCTTGGGTCAAAATTGAAGTCTCGGATCAAGGCAATGGAATTGCGCCCGCTGAGCAAGAAAAGATTTTTTCAAAGTTTTACCGTTGTGGAAATCCAAACACTCAAAACGTCAAAGGCACGGGCCTTGGACTTTATCTAGTGAAGTACTTTGTCGAACTCCATAACGGAGTCGTCGAACTGAAAAGCGAAGAAGGAAAGGGAAGCCGTTTTACGGTGGCTCTTCCTGTCTAAGGAGAAAACATGCAAAACTATAACGTCCTTGTCGTAGAAGATGATTTAGAGCTCAGAAAAACCGTAGTTGAAGTCCTCTCGCAGAATAAGTTCTCTGTCCGAGAAGCGTCGGATGGCGTCGAAGCGCTCGAGAAAGTAAAAGCCTCACGACCCGACCTGATCCTAATGGATGTGAACATGCCTAAGATGGATGGTCTTACGTGTTTAAAAAACGTAAAAGAGATTGATCCTTCCATCATCGTCATTGTGATGACCGCCTACAGCACGATTGAAGACGCTGTTCGCGCGACCAAAGAAGGTGCGTATAACTATCTTGCAAAACCCATTAAGCATCAGTCGATAGTAGAGATGGTCCAGAGAGCTCTCGATGCTCAAGCGATGGTCCGCACCATGGCGTTTTCAGCACCTGTCGTTCAACTCGAGGCTGGCCAATTCGTTGGAAACTCGAGAGAAATGCAGAAGATTTTTAATATCATCTACAAGCTTGCGAAAGTGGATACTTCCGTTCTCATTCGAGGAGAGAGTGGAACGGGAAAAGAACTTGTTGCTCGCGCCATCCACTACAACTCCGCTCGTAAAGACCAAAAGCTTGTCGCCATTAACTGCAGTTCGATTGCCGAAACGCTTTTCGAGAGCGAACTTTTTGGCCACGAGCGTGGAGCTTTCACAGGGGCCGATCAAAGACAAATTGGACGTTTTCAGTACGCTGAAGGGGGAACGATTTTCTTAGATGAAATCGGAGACCTCTCACCGGCGATGCAAGTCAAACTCCTGCGAGTGCTTCAAGAACGAAAATTTACGCCTGTTGGTTCTAATCGTGAAATCGATATGGATGTCCGTTTAATTGCAGCGACCAATCGAAATCTCGAAGAAATGATCAAACTTGGAACCTTCCGAGAGGATCTTTTCTATCGTTTGAATGTGATTCCGATTTTCTTGCCGTCACTGAGAGATCGCAAAGATGACGTCGAAAATCTTGCAAAACATTTTGTGACGAAGTTCTCAAACATCCACAAAAAGCCGATCGTTGAAGTCTCGAGTGCGGCCTTGGAAGTCTTGATGAAACATAACTGGCCGGGAAATATTCGAGAACTCGAAAACGTGATTGAACACGCATTTGTCATCGAAAGTGCGGATAAGATTTCGGTCACATCCCTTCCGAGTTATGTTCGAGGCAATTCCTCTCAGTCTTTTGAAGTCAGCGCCGGAACTAATGCCGCAGGCTCGGGGACTCTCGCAGGAGAAAATGGCGATTTACTCGACTATCACGCGTTTAAAGAGCAATTTGAAAAGGAATTTATCGTCAAAGCGTTGAAAACGTTCAAGGGGAAGATCAACCAGACAGCGATGCATGCAAAGATTCCGAAGAAGACGTTACTCAGAAAACTTCAAAAGTATGGGATCAAAGCGGAAGATTACCGCGTTTAATCGATGAAGACGATAACGGCCGAAGACCTGATTCAACATTATCAACTGACGCCTCATCCTGAGGGCGGATATTACGCGCAGTCATTTAAATCGACGCAAAGACAGGGAAACCGTGCTTGCAGTACGGCGATTTATTTCTTACTCACCCGCAGCAACGTTTCGAAATTCCATCGTTTGAAATCCGATGAAGTCTGGCACTTCTACTTAGGAGATCCGCTCATCGTCGTGGAATTGAAAGAGGGAAAAGTGTGCGAAACTCGATTGGGTGCTCGCGTTTTTGAAGGCGAAAAGTTACAGTACGTCGTTCCTGCAGGCACTTGGTTCGGGTCTTACCTACCTGAGACCTCTGATTTCAGTTTCGTCGGCTGCACCGTCGCTCCAGGCTTCGAGTTCGAAGATTTCGAAATGGCAAAGAGAGAGTCTTTACTAGGGCAGTTTCCAGACGCTAAAGAAGCAATTTTCAAACTTACGTGAATACCCGTCGTTGCGAGGAGCGGAGCGACGAAGCAATCTCGTGGCAGAAGGGCGCTCATGTTATCGGCGAGATTGCTTCGTCGCTCCGCTCCTCGCAACGACGGGAGGATACGCAATGACAGACGGGCACGATCTAAAGTAGGATAAAACCCTCTTGGAGGCTTTATGAATACGTCGAAACGTGTCGTTGTTTTAGGTGGGGCTCGGATCCCGTTTGTGAAATCTTTTGCTCAGTACTCAGGCGTAACCAATCCTGAGCTGATGACCTTTGTCCTGCAGAAGTTAGTTGCAAAATACAAACTGCAAGGAAAGCTACTGGGAGATGTTGCGCTCGGGTGCCTCCTCCAAAATCCTAAAGACTGGAATATGGCTCGGGAATCTGTTCTCTCGAGTGGTCTCGATCCCAATACTCCAGCGTACAATGTTCAGAGAGCTTGTGGAACGAGTCTTGAAACCGCTCTTCAGATCTCTTTAAAGATCGCCGCCGGACAAATTGAATGCGGAATCGCGGGCGGAACCGATTCGAATAGCGATGTGCCGATCGCGATTACTCGCAAGGCGCAGAATAAACTTTTGAATGTGAATAAAGCTAAATCGGCGATCGATAAAGCAAAAGCGTTGCTTCACTTGCGGCCGACCGATCTTCTGCTCGATATCCCGGGAATTAAAGAGCCTCGCACCGGGCTTTCGATGGGCGAACATTGTGAACTGATGGTGAAAGAGTGGAAGATTTCTCGCGAAGCCCAAGACGAATTGACGTACGCAAGCCATCAAAATGCGGTCAAAGCATACAAAGACGGATTCTTTAATGATCTCGTCCATGAGTTTAAGAAAGTAAAACAAGACACGATTGTCAGGGCCGATACGACGTTAGAAAGACTTGCGAAACTAAAACCTGTCTTTGATCGCAGTGCCTCGGGAACTTTAACCGCCGGCAATTCGAGTTCACTCAGTGATGGCGCTTCAGCGGTGCTTCTTTCTTCTGAGGAATGGGCAACGAAAAATCAGTTACCGATTTTGGCGGACTTCGTCGACGCTCAGAGTGCGGCGATGGATTTTGTTCACGGCGAAGGCCTTCTCATGGCGCCTACAGTCGCTGTGTCCGAGCTCTTAAAGCGCCAGGGGCTAACATTGCAGGATTTCGATTTTTACGAAATTCACGAGGCCTTTGCAGGACAAGTTCTTTGTACTCTAAAAGCCTGGGAATCCGAGAAGTTCTGCCGCGAAAAACTTAACCGCGAAAAGCCTTTGGGCTCCATTGACCGTAGTAAACTCAATGTTGCGGGCGGAAGTGTTGCGCTGGGTCATCCTTTTGCGGCGACTGGGACGCGCATCGTCGCAACTCTCGCAAAACTTTTGAACCAAAAAGGTAAGGGACGGGGAATCATTTCTGTCTGTACTGCAGGCGGAATGGGGGTCGCGGCAATTCTCGAGAAGAAGTAGAATAGGAGGATGACCTCACATCTTTTTCCTAATCATCGAAAACTGATTTGGCTTGTCATCGCGTTTCTTCTCATCGGACAAATTATTCTTTTCAGCGCCACCGGAGTGATGGCACTCGAAAAGCAGGGTTCGGAATTTTACTACAGCATTCGACAGGGAATCTGGGCCATCATCGGGTTGGTTCTCATGATTACGCTATCGAAATTCTCTTATGAAAAACTGAGAGACTACGCATTTCCAATCATGGCGTTGCAGATTCTTTTAGTCGCCGCCACACGGATTCCTGGAATCGGACATCATGCTTCGGGCGCGACCCGTTGGATTCACATCGGACCTCTTCTGTTTCAACCAAGCGAACTCGCAAAAATCAGTCTCGCCATTTATGCCGCTCACTTACTGGCTATTTACAAAGAAAATCGAATCCATTGGAAGAGAATTTTAGTCTTGTGTATTCCGATCGTGATTTTACTTCTTTTGATTTTTAAACAACCCGATTTGGGAACGACGACACTTTTGACCTGTATGCTTTTGGGAATGCTTTTCATCTCAGGACTCAGACTCATTTACCTCGGAAGTGGACTGACGTTAGGTGCTATCGCATTTGTCACTGCGATGCTGACCTCCGATTATCGACGTCGCCGATTTTTTTCGTTTTTAAATCCGTGGGCTGATCCTCAAGGGAGCGGGTTTCAGGCGATACAGTCGTTTCTTTCTTTCCGTTCGGGAGGTCTGTTTGGGACCGGACTTGGAAACGGAAACAGTAAACTCTTCTACTTGCCCGAAGTGCATACCGATTTTATTTTTTCCTTGATTGGAGAAGAATTGGGATTTGTCGGCGCCATCGTAGTTTTGCTTCTCTTCGCCTATTTTTCATATCTCGTTTTCAAAGTCGCTTACCATGCAAAAGATCCCTTCGGAAATCTTTTAGCTTTCGGTCTAGGCCTTTCTCTCTGCTTGCAAATCGCCGTCAACTTAGGAGGCGTCACGGGCCTACTTCCGGTGAAAGGCCTTCCGCTCCCTTTTATCTCGTGGGGGAGATCAGCTCTTTTAGTTAATTTGATGATGATGGGAATTCTTCTTAACATCGCCCGTACGACCATCGTAAAGTCCGAAGAATGAAAAAAATTGTGATCACAGGCGGCGGTACCGGTGGACATGTCTTTCCGGCGCTTGCTATTGCGGAAGAGTTTAAGACACGAGGCTACGAGGTTTTGTACGTAGGGACTTCTCATGGAATGGAGGCCAAGCTTGTTCCTGAAAAAGGTTTTCGTTTTTACACAGTCAAAACGGGAGCCGTTAAAAACCAGTCGCTCTTAAAGAAAATTAAGACAGCACTTTCTCTTTTGCAGGGACTTCTCTGGGCCCTGCGTTTTCTCCATCGAGAAAAGCCCGTCGCCGTCATCGGAGTGGGTGGATACGTCTCATTCCCCATCAGCCTTGCGGCTTTTATTTTAAGATATCCTCTCTTCTTGCAAGAACAAAACTCGTCTGTCGGAATCGCAAATAGTTTTCTCGGCAAACTCGCCAATAAAATCTTTCTCGGTTTCGAAGGCGCCACGAATTATTTCTCCAAGTCAAAATGTGTTGTCAGCGGAAACCCCTTAAGACCCCAGTTTTTTGAAACTCGCACAGAAAAATACGGACAACTCGGAAGAAATCTTGTGATCTTAGGCGGAAGCCAGGGCGCACAGTCACTCAATCTCGCGATTCTCAAAATTCGCGAACGACTTTTTAAAAAATTCCCCGATCTTAAAATCTTGCATCAAGCGGGTGGCCGTAACGTTGAAGAGTTTAAAAAACTCGCAGGCGATGAATTCGCTGGCAAACACGAAATCTTCCCATTTTGCGAAGACATGATTTCGTTATACGAAAAAGCGTCCCTCGTCGTCGCTCGCTCAGGCGCTTTGACCGTCACTGAACTCATTCAAGTCAATCGCCCGGCCGTCTTAGTTCCTCTGCCAAGAAGAGGACAAAACGATCAAGAAGACAATGCGCTCTTCATGCAAGGCCTCGGAGGAGCCGTCCGGGTGCAGCAAAAAGAAGGCTTCGAAGAAGTCTTATTTCAGCAAATCGAAGCACTTTTCGAATCGAACAAACTCCAATCCATGCAATCCACTCTCGCGAGAAGCCCCCACTCCAACCCGGCTCGAAAAATCGCAGACACGATTCTGCTGAATCTGTGATCCCCTCCGCCTATATCGGAAGGGTTTCTCTATTTAAATCTCTATGGTATTGTACTGCGTTAGAGATACGGGTTAAATAATGTACAGTAAGTTCAATAAGATACATTTAGTCGGAGTCGGCGGAATCGGCATGAGCGGGATTGCCGAACTTTTGCGTCGGCACGGCTACACCGTTACGGGTTCTGACATTAAATCGAACGATATCGTGCGCCAGCTGCAAGCGAGTGGGATTCAGGTCTTCATCGGCCACTCTGCAGAGAATATCAGAGGGGTCGACCTCATCGTTTTTTCTTCGGCGATTCAAACAACGAACCCCGAAATGCAAGAAGCCGAACGCCTTCAGATTCCTGCAATTCCACGTGCTGAAATGCTTTCAGAACTCATGCGTTTAAAATACGGAATTGCCGTTGCGGGCTCTCACGGAAAAACAACGACGACATCGATGATCTCACTCATCTTAGTCGAGGCGAAACTCGATCCGACCATTGTGGTCGGTGGCCGAATGGATAATTTCGGCGGAACCAACGCACGTCTTGGCACCGGAAATTTTATGGTGGTCGAAGCGGATGAGAGTGATGGTTCTTTCAATAAACTCACACCCACGATTGCCATCGTTACGAATGTGGATAGAGAACACATGGATCACTACCGCACGATGGGAAAAGTGAAACAGGCTTTTTGTTCTTTTCTAAATAAAGTTCCTTTTTATGGGTTATGTGTCGTTTGTGGAGATGATCCTTACTTAAAAACCATTCTTCCTAAAGTGAGCCGCAGAAAAAAAACTTACGGATTTGCCCCTTCGAATTCTTATCATATCGAAGCCTACGAACCTCATGGAACAGGCTCGCGTGTGACGTTGAATATTGAAGGAAAAAAAGAAATTCTTCTTTTAAAAGTTCCGGGAAAACACAATGCGCTCAATGCCGTAGCCGCGCTCGCCGTCGCAGACGACTTAGCCGTCCCTCGAGAGATTTCGATTGCGGCACTGGCAGAATTTCATGGAGTTCAAAGACGGTTTCAAAGACGCGGTGAAAAATCAGGCGTTGTCTTTATCGATGACTATGCCCACCACCCAAGTGAGATTCGTGCGGTCCTTTCGGCAGCCCGTGAACAGTATCCGAATAATAAAGTGAGAGTTGTCTTTCAACCTCACCGTTATTCACGCACTGAAGATCTTCTCGATCAGTTTTCGACAAGTTTTAAAGCGTGTGACTCGGTCACCGTCCTCGACGTTTACGCTGCCGGTGAGCTTCCGATTGCAGGAATTGACGGTTCGACGGTCGCAGATTGTATTTCACGCGATGGACATAAAGACGCGAACTACTTACGCTCCTCAAAAGAAGCGATTGAACAGTTTTTATCCGAAAGCTCTCCAGGAGATCTAATTATGACTCTGGGAGCGGGAGACCTCCCCAGTGTCTACAAAGATTTATTTTAATTCGGAATTAAAAGCTTCACTTCAAACGAAGTTTAAAGAGAGAGTTTGCTTTGACGAAATTTTAGCGTCCCACGTAGCCTATCGAGTGGGAGGGCCCGCCGACGCTCTTGTCTTTCCCAAAAATGCAGAAGAACTCACTTGGCTTTCGGGTTTCGCAAAGAAAAATTCGATTCCCTTCACGATCATTGGAACGGGAACAAACCTCCTCGTCCGAGACGAAGGGATTCGCGGGATAACAATTTCTCTTTCAAAAGCGTTTCAAGAAATTGAATACGTGAACTCTCCACAAACCGAACCCATTCTGGTCCGCACTGGAGGAGGCGTTTCGAAACCTGACTTTTTAAATTGGGCTTTGAGCGAAGGACTTGCGGGTCTTGAATTTAGTGCCGGAGTGCCGGGAACGATCGGCGGCGGAATTTATATGAATGCCGGAACGAAGTACGGAAGTTACGGCGATATTTTAAAAACGCTCAAACTCTTCGACTTTGAATCCGGCGTTAAAGAATACAAACGAGAGGAATTGAGTTTTGGTTACCGCGAACAAAATGCCGTCGGAAGAAATCTCGTTGTTGAAGTCGTTTTTGAACTTAAGAAAAGCGATCCCATTGCTCTAAAAGCGGAAGTCGCTCGAATTATCCAAGAACGCGCTGAAAAACAGCCGCTTGACTACCCGAGTTGCGGATCCACCTTTAAAAACCCAGAAGGCCTCTCCGCAGGACGTCTTATTGAAAAAACGGGCTTAAAAGGCTTACAGGTCGGGGGCGCGCAAATTTCTTTGAAGCACGCAAACTTCATCTTAAATCTAGGCGACGCCAAGGCGGCTGACATTCTCTCCATCATCGAAATTGTTAAACAGAGAGTTTGGGAACAATCTGGGGTAAAATTGGAAAACGAAGTGATTGTCGTCGGGGGATAGCGTTTTTGGCCGGAAAATTCAAAACCAGAATCGAGTTTTCTAAAACAGGACTGATTTGCAGTGGCGGGGCGACCAAAGCGGCCGCGTTTCATATCGGCGTTGCTCTGGCTTTGCGAGATAAAGGTTTTTCATTTGTCGGCGGAAAATCCGATCCGATTACGCCCGTCAATGCAATGCCCTATCCGCAGCCAAAATACCATCCCCATCAAATTGCGACTTATGTTGGATCAAGCGCGGGGGCTTTGATTTCAACATTACTCGCTTCAGGAGTGGGGATCGAATCGATTATCAATTCTTTCACTGATAACTCTGACTTTAGAATTCCCGGGAATTTTCGCGAGATTCCAAAGATTTCTTATCGAGACATGCTCTCGATCAACTGGCCTAAGCCCAAAGGAATTTTAAAAAATTTACGTCGAGCGCCTGTCCTCGCTTCGACCTGGGAGTCTTTAATTTTAAGAAACCTCAAAGTTCCGGGCCTATTTACGACTCATGGTCTTGCGGAATATTTAAGAGAAAATGTTTTAACGACCGATCATTTTCACGAGCTCAAGCCGGATCTTTTCGTGGTCGGCACTCAACTCGATCATTCTCGAAAAATTATTTTTGGGCGCTTTGGAACTGAAAAGACGGTCGATGAATATTCCCAGTACGCGTCCAATGCCTTGATTTCAGATGCAGTGGCGGCTTCGATGTCACTCCCTCCGATCTACGCTCCCTACAAAATAAATCACGGGGAAGGAAAAAGCCGTTATTACATTGACGGAGAAATCCGAGAAACACTTTCAACCCATGTGGGTAAAGAGAATGGCTGTGATTTACTTCTCTGCTCTTACACCCATCAGCCCTATCACTACAAAGAAGAAATCGGTTCGCTCAATCAATACGGAATTCCTGCCATTATTATTCAAGCGCTTTACCAAGCGATTGAACAGAAAGTTTATGGTGCAAAGAAAGCACACGAGAATAAAAAAGCGACTTTGAACACCGTCATCGATTTCTTCAAACAGAAAAAATACCCTCTTGAAGACTTAAACGAACTCACAAAAATTCTTTGCGACAGAATCGATTTTAACTTCAATCTTAATTATATTTTCATTCACCCCGAACCAAAAGATCGCGAAATGTTTTTCGGCGACCATTTCACGCTAAACGGAAAAACCCTCCAAAACGTCCTGACGATTGGCTATAAGCGCGCCATGTCCGAACTCCGCAAATACGACTTAATCCCTGTGACACGATAATTTCCCGTCATTACGAGCGTGCGTAGCACGCGCGGCAACCCTCCCAGCTCAGCGTACAAAGGTTGCCGCGCGCGCTACGCACGCTCGCAATGACAGATGTAGTGGCACAGGCCTTGTAATCATGCTTCGCGAGAGTGGGTTTCTTTGCCCAGTCGTCGACGCTGAAACGTCTAGCGGCTTAACACTCGTCCGTAAATTGTCATCAGGGATACAAAATGCATTGGCTTAAAAAAGGTAAACTCCGTTCATGGATTCGTCATACTGAGACCTATCCCTATCACTTAAATTTGAGTTCTGTGGTGTTCTTTTCCGCTTGCTTACTGCTGGCTATCAGTTCACTGCTTCCCGCAGCCTCAACTGAAGCCACCTGGGACCAAATCCAAGCCGACGCCAGTAAAACCGTTCCTCTGGTCATCCCCGCAAATGCCTGGGATTTCTTTCACCCGACTTGGCAAAAATCCCCTCTTCTCAATGTCTTTGGCGTTGAGAAATCTAACTTTCAAACCCTTGTTGAATCCCCCGTGAATACACGTGCTTTTGTCACCGATCCCGGAGGTCGCATTGAAAAAGAATTTCAAGTGCCTGAGTCTCTTAAAAACTCTGTGTCTTTTTGGGTCGACGTGTACGCAAGATACAGCTCGAACATCCGAATTGTTCATGACCGACAGGACATGAACATTGTCTACGGTTACATCGATTTCCGACCGTTTTATCGAACGATGAGTCGAGTGGCTGCCGAAGCCAAAGCGAACCAAGTGGAAAAGCAAATTCTAAAATCATTGAAAGCCCGGCTTCTCGAAGCCGCTTCTGTCGCCCAAACAAAAACGTTTCCGTTAGAAGAGCGCGAAGCCATCAAAGCCTTTCTTTCTTCCAAGGGAATCGGAAGTAAGGAAGCGATTTTGAGTCACATCTCTTTAATCCGAACTCAGAGTGGCCAAAGCGATATGTTTTTACAAGCGCTCTACCGTTCGAAAAATCTCCTACCTCATATCGAAGCGGTTTTTAAACAACAAGGATTACCCGTCGCACTTGCGCGAATTCCTTTTGTGGAATCTTCTTTCAATGCCCGCGCCCTTTCGAAAATCGGAGCCTTAGGAATCTGGCAGTTCACTAAAGAAACCGCTAAAGAAATGATGAGCTCACACACCGAAGCCGAGTGGGCCGATCCACTCAAACAAACGCGAAGCGCCGCTCGTCTTTTAAAGATGTACAAAAATGTTTTGCCCGACTGGGGAACGGTGATCACTTCTTATAACTCGGGAGTGGGAAGACTTCGAAAAGTCGTTGAAAAATACCGCTTCACCAAGATGGAACAGATCTACACTCTGCCCCCAGACAAAGACTCGCTCGGTTTTGCAGGAAGAAACTTTTACCCAGAATTTTTAGCAGCAAACATAGTCGAAGCTTATAAAGAGGAGATTTTCTCTCACCTTTTAACTCCGAATGATTATTCGATTGTTTTTCGCGGAAAAGGTGTTTTCGCTACCGACTCTTGCGAGATGTAATCCGGACTTGCAGTCCTTGCGAGGGGCGAAGCGACGAAGCGATCTCGCTGTACTCGAGAAGAACTTTGGATGCATCGTCATTGCGCGCGTGCTACGCACGCTCGCAATGACGGACTTTACAATCTACCGGACGACGATGCTTAATCGATCTGCGCCCGCACGAACGACTTGGGTCGAGAGGACTGTTCCTGCAGCGTCTTTCCAATTTAAAACGTACTCTCCTGGATCTAAGTTATAGAAGGCGAAGCCCGAAGAGTTTTTGGTCAAACAAACCTCTGTCGGATTACTGCGCTCATAAAGCAAGTAGGGGCCTTTTTCTTCTGCCAAAGGCTTTCCGTGAATGTCGAGAAGCTCTGCTCGAATACAAGATTTTGCTTTTTTAAAGACAGAAGCTGCAACGCCACCAACCAAAATGCCTTTGTGTTTTGCGGGCTTTAATCGCGCAAAGGTCACAGCACTCTCATAGATTAATTCTTTTTCGAGGGTGTAGAGCTGATAGGTTTTTTCAGCGTCGCGCGAGCTCCAGGGAAGCGTGTACCAGGTGACAGGATAATCTTTTGCGCGGAATTCCACTGTGATATTTCCGGTAGGAAGATCCACATTTTCAATGGTAAAGGCGCCTTTTTCATCGCTGCCAAACTGGCCCTTCACGCTTCCGATGGTGCTCGCAAATCCATGAACAACTTTATTCTTTTGTACGGGGTCGGTGACAACCGCTTTGAAAGCTTTTTTACCGCCTCGGCCAAACTCGGTGTAATAAGCATAACCTGGAAGAAACTGGGTCGGAAAAGCATGGTTCGAATGC
The DNA here is from genome assembly GCA_937903155.1 of uncultured Bdellovibrionales bacterium. Taxonomy (GTDB): domain Bacteria; phylum Bdellovibrionota; class FAC87; order UBA2466; family UBA2466; genus CALCZU01. The sequence continues at coordinate 19,989 of CALCZU010000087.1, read as the reverse complement.
GCTCTCGAGACGGCTCGAAAAACGGGCTCGACATTTAAAAAGGAAAAAAGACCGGTTGAGGTAGAACGAGTCAAAGACGTGTCGGGCAAGGCACTGAAGTAAAGCGCGTGACCTTTACGACCGGATAAGAAAACTTCGTCGTCTTGGACAGGACGTCCGGTATTGGGATGGTAAACCCGTCCAAACATTAAAGCTCGGTTTTCGGATTGAGGCTTTTTCGTAAAATAGCGTGTGATCGTATCGACTTTTTGTCTTTCGATCATTTGGACCGTACCGTAAGCGTGAGTATCGGTTGTTGGGACGATTTTGCGAGTGGGATAGTATCCATTTGCAGAAACATCTACAAGAAGTTGGGAGTGAGCGGGCACGTTTTCAATCCGTACATTGCCGTCTTTATCTGACTTAAAATGTCCGTAAGACTCTAAACCCACAAGCGTCACGTCTGCAGATTCAATCGCTTTGGGATGACGATAGTTTCCCGTCGCGCCTTCAAAGACAGTGAGGTTTAAAGTCAGCTTGCCAGGCGTATCGGAATTGCGATTTCGAACAAAATCTTCCCCTTTTAAATGGAAAGAGACTTTCTGTCTAAAGTTCTCTGGTCCTAAAATCGTAGGGTAGATGACCGTCGCAGCCGGTGCTGCTGCTTTCCCTGTGAAAACTCGAGCGACGAGCTCATAACGATCCACAAGCTGGGACGAATCATAGGTGAAAGATTTATCTCTCGAATCATAGGGGATTTGAATCCAATCATCCGGGTTCGTATAGCTGTCGTACTTGTGTAAGGACAACTCAACTGAGCCTCTGTTCTCAGTCATCCACTGGTCGGCTCTCGTATCCGCAAAAAGATTTCCAATGAGAATATCCCCGGACGGGTGAATAGGCGGCTCCTGATTAACCACTTGCGAATGTTTTTGAGTGTCCACAGAAACGGTTTGAACTTCTGGATTTTGAGTAGTCACACTCGGAGGAAGTGACGTCGTCGTTTTTTGGATACTCTTCGCGATGGAAGATCCGATCTGAGAAAAAGAATTCGAAAGCTCGGGAGCCACTGACGCTTGCATCGGAGAAAGATTCGGACTTTGTTTTTTCGGTTGAACAAAAGTCGGTTCTTCTTCTTCGCTATCGTCTTCGCTTTCTCTACGAACATCCGGTTCAGTCACCGTGCTCGGGGCAAGCGTTTCAGTCGCGGGAGTACTGTGCTCGGGACTCGGATTCGATGAAGCCACTTTTAATGGCTTAGAAAGAACGAGATTTCTTCGGACTAAAGTCGGTTCAGGCTTCGCGGGAGCGGGAATGACTGCCACTTCTTGTGCTTTCATCTGCTCGAGGCTTGCGCGAATCTCTGTAAAGGAATTCTTTTTGACAATGGGTTCTTGGACTAAAAGTTCAGGTTCAACGGGGATAGACTCTTCTGCCACCAAGACTTCTAATGTTTGTATATTTTCCGCAAAGTAATTTGCATTATAAGGTTGTTCGGTGGGTTGGCTGTCTTCAGACATTCCCAACGTCACAAAATCTTCGAGTGGACCCTGAATATTCAGAGCTTCGGTATTTGACTCGAAAGTTTTTTCTTCTAACTTTAAGATCTGAGCAAGGGCGGGAGACGTTACAAACGCCTTGCGAGCAATTTGTCGCTTTGCGACACGGCTTCTTTTAATTCTTTGTAAGGTAAATCTTTTCTTTGGGACAATTTGTAGGGGTGCGGTTTTGGGGACTATAATAGAAGCACTTTTAGTTTCTTGGGCAACTGGCGGCGTCTGTAAAGAAGGAACTTCTTTATGAGCAGCGGCTTTTGCCGAAGGAATTATGCGAGCGACACGTGCCGAGTGAGAATTTGTGAAAGCCCCATAGCGCAACATTAAAAATGCGCAAAGCGAGACCGCAAAAAGGATCGCTTTAGGAAAGGTGGGTTTGAATGTTTCTTTAAGTTTCACTGATTACACTTCCATGTGCACTTCTATAAGACGAACTACAGGAGGGAACTACTCCTTACAGAATACATTTTCGGCAAAAAATTCTCAAGGCTTTAGTTAAAATAAGTTGCTGAAATTATTGAGTATTCTGACTACTCAAGGTAAAAACGACAATGGCTACTCAGGATTTACAACGAAATTGGATATCTAAATGGATATCCGCATCATTTGGAAACGAAACAAAATCCGATTTTGAGGTTTTTAAACTTTTAGGGGATGGCTCGACGCGTAGTTTTTTCAGGGTTTTTTTTCAGAATCTTCCAAATTTAAAATCCGCCATTTTATTGTGGGACCCGGAGTGGACATTGAGTCAGGACTATCCCGCCCATCAAAATTTTTTGGATTCGAAAGGGATTCCGGTCCCTCAATTTTTTAAGTCCGATCCCAAAGAGGGCGTTCTTTTGATGGAAGATCTGGGTGATGACTTGCTGCAGAATTTTATTCAAAAAAATCCTGACAAAAAAATTTTGGAGATCGAGAAAGCAGTCATTTTATTAGCCGAGATGCAGGGAAAGACTTTTCCGGTTCCTATAACGCTTCCTTGCACCACGCGTTATTTTGATCACGACAAGTACCTTCAAGAAATGTCCTTTACGCTCGACCATCTTTCCGAAAAGTTTTTAAAGCAGAAAAAAGCAACCGATCTGACAGCCGCGAGCCAATTTTGCCGGCAACTCGAAAAAATAGGTCCTCGTTGCTTTTCTCACCGCGACTATCACACACGCAATATTCTCCCCAACGAAAACAAGCTCGTTTTAATTGATTTTCAGGACGCGAGAATGGGTCCCCCTCACTACGATTTGGCGAGCATTTTATATGATGCTTATCTTCCGGTGTGCCCAAAGGAACGAGAGGCACTGATTGCCACTTATCAAAATGCGCTGAAGAAGTATCCGATTTCTTCCCATGTGAACTGGGATACTTTTGAAATCGACTTAAAAAGTGTCGCTCTCCAAAGAACTTTGAAAGCTGCCGGATCCTTTGCTTCCTTTTTCACACGACATCAAAAAACGACTCATTTACCCTATCTGATTCCCGCACTGGAGATGGCCTTGGCTTTAAGAAAAAACTTAACGTCTCTTCCCAAGGACTTTGATATGATCTTCCCGATAGAATCCTGGATCCAAAATGCGAGGAGCCGTGAAAAAAATTAGAAAAGGCATGATCCTTTGCGCGGGTTTGGGAACGCGTCTTCTTCCGATTACGAGCAAGCTTCCTAAGCCGCTGGTGCCCATTCTCAATCTTCCGAATGTGCTTCACATCGCTGAAGTTTTTGCACGCGCTGGAATTAACGAAATCATCGTCAACACTCACCACCTCGCTTCTCAAGTGGAAACGTACCTCTCCCATGTAAAGTTTAAAGACGTGAAGTTTTATTTCTCTCGCGAAAACGAGGTTCTCTTAGGAACAGGTGGCGGGGTAAAAAAAGCGGAATCATTTTTCGAAGGTGAGCCCTTTGTCCTTTCAAATTGCGATTTTGTGACCAATCTTTCACTCGAGCCCTTTATCGAAAGACATCTGCACCGAAAAGCCATCGCAACGATGGTTCTATTTAAAGATGAAGTCCGACAACCGCTTTACTCGCGCGTCGGCATCGACGCAAAGGACAACCTTTGTGCGCTTCCGAAATACAAAACGAGTGCTCCTGTCCGAGGCGGGATCTTTACCGGGATGCATATTTTGACGCAGGAAATTTTTCAGTACCTGGAAGAAAAGCCGAGTGGCATCAACGATGTTCTTTATCCCGCATTGATGAAGGAATGCCCTACAAAAATCTACGGAGATTTCGCAAACACCTTCTACTGGTACGACACCGGCGATTTCCATTCACTCTTACAAGCAACAGAAAGCCTCCTTCAATCGCAGAATCAGACGGAACCTTTAATTGGAAAAAATTGCGTGATTGGAAAAGGAGTCAAACTCGGGCCTTGTACCGTCATTGGAAATGACTGTACGATCGGAGAAGGCTCTGAAATCTCTCACTCGGTGCTCTTAGACCATTCTTCCGTCCCTGCGAACTCAAAGCTCTTTGAAGTTCTGCATTGGGAAAAACAATCTATCTCCGCCGCCAAGTCGACTTAAGGAACGCTGACTCGGGAGTTAGGATTTCTAGAAAGTTCTCCTAATTTCCCAGACTTTGCAGTTCCGTTAAACGATTTACGGGCTGCTCGCGCTGTTTGACCTGTACGGGCTTTTCCGAGACGTCCAATCGTCGTGTTTCCGGCACTGGCGCGAGTCGCAAGGGTATTCCCCGTTCCTCTCGCAAAACCGCTGTTCATGCGATTAATATTCGGAACACCCATTCCGTATTGATTCATGTTTACCATGTTCGGATTGTTCGCCATCAAGTTCTGATTCAACATTCCAAATCCATTTGTCATGAGGGCTTGGTTTGCTTTACTTGACTCAAGAATTCCTTCTAAAAGAGATCCCATCTTTGTATCCATGGAACTTCTCGCGTCGCTTGCCCAAGGTTGTGTCATCGAAGGGCCAAAAGGCATAATGGGCATCTGAGTCGGCGTCATTGCACCCGCCAGATTTAACGGCGCAACCGGCGCTGGTGTTGGAAAGGTCGGAGGCGCTAGATTAGGCTGCTGACGATTTCCTAAACTCAGACTCGGACTCAAGGTTGGAGAGTCTCCAACGGTATCCCCACGCGTCGCAGAGCGATTTCCTTGCTGCTGATTCTGATTTTGGGCGGCAAGCAACTGCTCAATCAATCGAGCGTTTTGCTGCTCTTGTTGAGCGGCACGCAATTCATTTTGTTGGTTGCGGAAAGCAGCGTCGTCCAGCGAAGCTCGGAACTGAGCTAGAGCTGCAGGGTCGCCGAAACCTAAACCGCCACCATTAACTCCACCACCTGCTAAACCACCTGAGGTTCCTGCACCCGATCCACCAGTACCTACTGCGCCAGTGCTATCGACTGCTGGATTAATCGTCGGAGCAGGAGTTGGTGATGGACTTGGAGTCGGAGTGAGGGAGGGAGTCGGCGTCACACTCGGTGCGGGCGTTGGCTTTGGTGAAGGCGCCGGCGTGGGCGACGGAGACGGCTTCACAATATCTGCATCGAGTTTACAAAGTTTTGTGTCTTTATCTTTGTGTTTAGCTAACTCGGCTCTCGCTTCACTCGCTTTTGCGATGAGATCTTTTGTTTCTTGATCCTTAGACAACTCACTCCAAGAATAACGTTCGCCAAAAGCTGTTCCTCGGAAATTACCTTTCCAGAACGAAGCCGCTAAATTATGCAAAGCAAATGTCAAATCCGCATCGGAGTTTTGAAAGTTCACTTTTTGTTCTGCAAAATCTTTCTTGTCTTGTTTGTCTGTAATATATTTTTCGATTGCCATCGTGTAAGCGTAAATTTTCTTTTCGCTTAAAACAGGAATCGTCTTGTCAGAACCGATGCTGTCTGAAAGATAAAGAATATAAGCATCGATTAACTTCCAAAATTCTTTCGAACTAGGCTCGTCGCACTTGCCGAGCTTCTCTCGATAAGTCTGAATCGCCGCGAGAGATTTTTTCATATCCCAGAGCGAAGTATTGGCCGTATTTTCAACCCTTTTGTTAGTCCGCAATATAACTTCTTTTTTCTCCGGATCACCGTAATCGGTGACTTCTAACTTCAGTGAACCTTCATCGTCTCGAGTGAGAAGCGTTCCAAGCTTTTTATACTGTTCTGGGAGAACGTGATTCGCACCTTGGGTTCTCTCACCCGAAGTGCTGTCCGTATGTTGCGTTTCTTCTCCTCGAAGAGGAGAAACCAATGAAAGGAGCATTAAGATCGATAAAACAGTTTTTGCATTCAACATGACTAACCCCGCATCTACATCCGCTATTCTCAGAAAGCGCACCTTTAGGGAGACACTTTCGATCAGCATCAGTTACAATTTCAACGTTAAGTTCGAAGAGTAAGATTGCAATCACCGTTCCAACGTGTGCGTAAGTGTTCTTTAGCTAAGAAACAAATAGTCTTCACAATTAGGCGTGCTTCGTCCGCACTGTACAAACTTTCAACGGTGACAGGATTTGCTGCGGGAAACCCCTTGAAATCTCTATCGAATCGCAGTCTACCCACCACAAAGTGATAACTGTCCTAACTCTTTACACCTCCCTTTCAGCGAAAACCTCAAGGAAAACAACCCCGTCGTTGCGAGGAGCGAAGCGACGAAGCAATCTCGATGCACAAAGGAGAACGTTCTTATGCAGCGAGATTGCTTCGTCGGCTAACGCCTCCTCGCAACGACGGGTTGGACGACAGGCTGGTTCCGATGACTTCCGACAATCCCTGCGCTATAAAAAGGGGATGGCTGAGAAACCCCTCGAAAAGGAACTCGATTCGATTCAGCACTCATTTGTGCATTCATGGGGATTTGTCGTCCTAATGGGCTCCCTGGCAGCGTTTGACCCTCTTTCAGTCGATATGTATCTGCCGGCCTTTGCCCAAATTGAGAAAGATCTCGGAACGACTTACGCCAGCGTGGAGCTTTCGCTTTCGTCGTTTTTTATCGGGATGGCTTTTGGACAACTTTTCTATGGGCCTCTTGCAGACCGCTATGGCCGCAAAAAGCCGTTGCTTGCCGGAATGACCTTGTATTTAATTGCGAGCTTCGCATGTGCATTCGCGACTAATATCGAATCTCTAATTGTCCTTCGCATTTTACAAGCCTTCGGAGGGTGCGCCGGAATGGTGATCACTCGAGCCATCGCGCGCGATGTTTTTGACTCTAAAAGAGCCGCTCAGTTTTTCTCCTCAATGACGTTAATCTTTGGGCTCGCACCGATTCTCGCCCCGAGCATCGGAAGTGCGATTATCAGCTACTGGAATTGGCGCACAATTTTTATTCTCTTAGGATCTGCAAATCTCATTTGCTTACTGCTTGTCGCGTTTTTCCTCCCCGAGACCCATCTGAAAAAACGTTCACAAAAGAACTGGGGTGAGTACCTCCGAAACTACGGCCAACTTTTAAAAGATCGAATGTTTGTGGGCTACAGTCTTCCCGATTCGTTTTTACGAGCGGGAATGTTCGCATATATCACCGCATCTCCTTTTGTTTTCATGGAGCTTTTTCACTTAGATCCTAAACATTACGGTTGGATTTTCGGCTCAAACGCTCTGGGACTAGTCACCGCCTCTCAAATCAATCGATACCTTCTTAAATATTATAGCCCCGACAGAATTCTCCGTAGCACGCGACCCTTTACGCTACTCATTGCTTTAAGTCTTTTTATTTTGCCCAATTTTACGACCTCGATCTGGGCCGTCGCGATTCCGCTCTTTTTATATCTCGCAAGTCTGGGTTTTGTGGGTCCGAACTCTACCGCGATGGCTTTAGTCAATCACGGGCACCAAGCAGGCCTCGCTTCCGCACTCTTTGGAACCATTCAGTGGAGTGTCGCGATGTTTTCTTCGTATGCCGTCAGTCGTTTACACAACGATACGCTTTTTCCAATGACGACAGTCATGCTCGCATGCGGGCTCATCTCGGTCATCGGGTTTCAGATTCTCGTCGGAAAACGCACTCTTAAAAATCAGTGACCTGTGTCCCAATCGATTTTTTCGTTCATGGCCTTTTCGCAGACGGCACAGAAACGCGTGCCGCTACTCATCGTGCACGAGTTTCCGGGCTTGTGGCTTTTATTAAACGGTTCTGTCTGAGCATAACCGCCACGGTAAGCGCCTAGAGGTCCACTCGATCCCCATTCAGAGTGAGGGGTAGGAAGTTTAGTGGCGCTGTCTACCAAAAACTCCCATTTTAATTCGCCTCGCTTGGGGTGAAAGGTAATGTTTTGCGACCATGGCTCCTCGATTGCAGGAGAAAAAGCGAGTTCGGTTCTTCCGCCCATTTCGTACTCTTCATTTAATCCAAAGAAATGGCCTAACTCGTGAGTTAAAAGATAAGTAAAGGCCGAGTGACGAGTGGGAATCGCGGTGAAGACATTAAAGTTTCCAATTCCCCAATAGTCGGCGTTATCGATCAAAATTAGAGGATAGTCGTAGGGAATAATACCGACGCCATCACGAAATTTGCTCTCGCTGGTAGGGTAGACGATGTTGTACCAACGTCCAAAATTATTCCAGTAGGGATAGTAAAGCCCCAAAAACGAATCTCGCGTTTTCACAGGAAGGCCGAGGTTTTTTGCGGTTCCTAACGCAACTTTTGAAGGGACAAAGACGGCGACAATTTCAAATCGTTCAAATCCTGGAAATTTATTTTTTTGCAATGTTTCGACGACTCGTTTCGCGCTCGCGAAGAACGCGTCGGACGTTCCTCCTCTGGAAGGGACATAGCCATCAGAGTAAATATTAAATTTCAAAGCGGGAGTGAGGGTCGCTTTTTTCATCTCTCGAATTTCAGGACTTATCGTCGGTAATTCTTTGAGATCTTTTGGATCCACTTCAACCGTCAAAGTTTTCAGCATTTTCCCGGTCTTGGGATCTTCAACGGCTAACGTAAACTCTGAGAGTTCTTCTTGCATGGGAAAGCGAAAGGTCATTCCGCGAGTGAGAAGTCGCAGTTCTGAACCCGTTCCCACAGAGTCGTAATAAATCGTCCGGGGATTTTTCTTACTTTGCAGTTCTCCCAGATAACTTCCTAGCGCTGGCTTTTTTGTCGAACGAGCGACGAAGGCTTCAGTGCCTGAGTTTTCGATGGCGATTCTTTCGACTTTGTAAATCTCGGTTGGGTGCCAAGAGATATCCACTCGAATAACTTGAGAGCCTCGATTTCTTAACTCTTCCGCTGAGATTCTTTTTAAAATCGTCGGAGTTTCTTTATAGAGCGGATCTTTCGGAACTGCTTTTGGATCGGGATAAGGGTTTGCGAATAAAACGACAGAAAAAACAGATAAAATGAACAGTGATTTCATAGAACCTATCTCCGGAAGAATTCAATTGGGATTGAAACGCAATTTTCTCACTCCGCTTCAGCCCGGTCAAGAACGCCTCCCAAATCTGGTATTTTGAGACGAGATCTGCTACAAGAAACTCGATATGGCAGACAAAAACGACAAGTACGAAGATAACGCGGCCGGTAAGTGGTATGTCGATAAGAAGTGCATTATTTGCAGCGTCTGCGCCGAAGCCGCACCGAAAAACTTCAAAGAAGCCGCTTCAGGCGATCACGATCTCGTCTACAAACAGCCCGAGACAGAAGAAGAAGAACAACAGTGCATGGATGCCATGGCAGCCTGCCCAGTCGAAGCTATCGGCAACGACGCCGAGTAATTTCTTAAAAATTTTTATGCGGGATCAGAGCCGGTTTTTTTAAGCGTGCAGGGGACTTCTGTTCCGAGATTCTCATAGAGAACTGAGCGGACCGTATATTCGGCTTGAACGGGTTCGAGTTGCTCGGGCTGAATCATAAAAATCGTTTCCCAAGGACAAATCTTTGCGCAAGCTTCGCAGCCGATGCAGCGATCTTGATCGACTTCGACGACTCTCATAAAATCTGGGTGGTCAACGCCCGGAACTTCTTCAATGCAATCGACGGGGCACACAGGAATGCAAGCATGACATCCGGTACAGCCTTTTTGATCGATCACAGCGTAGTGGCGCGGTGGCTTTTTTCGATCTGCTTTACCTAATGCCGGATTTTCAAGTTTCTTTTGCATTTTCCAAATCTATCCTAGATTGACCCGGTCCGGCAAGAGGCGCCTGGAGACTGGGCTCTGTGCTGAACTGGAAGGTTTTTTGGATGTCCTCGGACGTCCAATCGTACAGCCCGCAAGCGGGCGAAACCCACAACCGGTCTCGGAAATTCTCATCAAAAGGGGTGATGACTCCTTCAAAGGGGACGCCTTTCGCGATAACCCCTAAAACCAAGTGAATATCGGTGATCGAGAGAATCTGATTCCAAGTCTCAATTTCTTCAACGGTCGTTGGCATCACGGAATAATTAAAAGAGAAAAAATCGGTAAAAGGCGCCAAAACTTCATCCATTTTAGGACGGTTTTTATGACAAGAGTGCAGCCCAATTTTTAATTTCTCACGCGACTTGCGAACTTCCCCTAAAAACTCGACATAATTCGGTGGGAGGGGCACTTCAGAAGACCAAAAAGGTTCGTCGATTTGCAACCACATCTCTTGCTGAAAACCCGCCTGACGCAATTGTTTCATCAACCCTTTTAAAAACTGCATCCACGAGGGCGTCACTTCATCGAACTGCGTACTGAGGCTTCGCGCCACCGTCATCGGCCCGGCCAGTTGAATCTTAAACCGAGGCGCATCCACAAATTCATTCTGAAAATACTCCAAGCAACTCGAAGCCTGCTCGTCCCAGTGTCCCAGCTCAATCCCCCGCAGGACTTGCCCGACCATATCTTCTTGAGGATTCGCTTCCGGCAGCTGCGGCAAAAAAGGCAGCGAGGGGGAGCATTGTTTCACAAAATTAACCGCATCAATCACAGAATCGTAGGGAAGGCTTCCCAAAAAAAACAGTGGATGGTTCATGGGTCTATTATGACGTCTCCCCACACTTTGAGCTAGCCAGCACTCGTCATTTCCCAAAAGTTAAGGGTTAATCCCTCTAGCGACGTAGTAGCTTTGCTCTCTTGAATGGATATTAGAGACCCGTCATTGCGAGGGTGCGTAGCACCCGCGGCAACCTTTTTATGCCGAGCTGGGAAGGTTGCCGCGGGTGCTACGCACCCTCGCAATGACGGATTTTCGACCTCTCAACCGAGCAAAAACAATAACGGCTCAAAAAGCGTTAATGAAGGCAGCCTTCACCGCTTCGATATCCACAGGACGTTTCAGCTCTTCCTGCATCGAGGTCATCACTTCAAAGTTAAATCCACAAGGAGTAATTTTCGAAAAACCCGAGAGTTCGTTACAAACATTGAGGGCAAAACCGTGGTAGCTCACCCATTGCTTAATCGCGACACCAATACTCGCAATCTTTTTTTCTTTGCCCTGGATCCAGACTCCCGTTTTTTTCTCGCGCGCTTCGCTTTTAATTCCAAAGTCCGCGAGGACGTCGATGATCTGGTCTTCTAAGTAACGCAGAAAAAGGTTCAAGTCCCTTTTGCTTTCTTCGAGTTTAATGATCGGATAACAGACTAGCTGACCAGGATTGTGATAAGTTGCATCCCCTCCGCGTTCAACCACTGCTGTATTCACAAGCGAGTTTGGAACTTCGTCTTTGTATTTTCTTCCAAAAGTATAAACTTCAGGGTGTTCTACAAAAACTAAAAGATCTTCTTTTTCGCGATCCGAAAAACGATCTTCCACAAATCCCATTTGTTTTTGATACGCTTTTTGATAATCGCACAGACCTAAGTCAATGACCTTCATGATTTCTGCGGTCTCGCAGGTTTGAAAATATGAATCGCTCGAGAGAACGCAGCTTCGGCGGCTTCTGGAAACGCTTCAGGCAATGTCGGATGCGTGTGAATCGTTTTCACGAGATCCTCAAGCGTCGCTCCCATTTCAATCGCAAGCGTCGCTTCGGCGATTAAGTTTGAAGCTTCGGTCCCTACAATGTGCACTCCGATAATCGCTTCGTTTTCTTCTGCGACTAAAACTTTCACAAAACCTTCGGGTTCATTAGTGCTAAGCGCACGCCCGGAAGCCGCAAAGGGAAACTTTCCAACTTTAAATTTAATTCCTTTTTCAGTTGCTTCTTTTTCAGAAAGTCCTGTCACTCCGATTTCGGGGTCGCAGAAGACGGCCCAGGGAACCGTTTTGTAATCTTTAAAGCTCTTATGTCCCGCAATATTCTCCGCTGCAATGATTCCATCCATCGAAGCCCGGTGAGCAAGCTGAGGCGCTCCACTCACATCTCCAATCGCCCAAATGCCTGCGACATTTGTTTTTCCCTGTTTATCGACGGTAATATTTCCTCGCGTATCCATTTTAACGCCGACTTTATCCAGTCCCAGATTGTCCGAGTTCGGTTTACGACCCACTGAAACCAAAATCACATCGGCTTCGAGGAATTCTTTTTTCTTTTCTTTCGTCTCAATTTCTAAATGAATGCGTTTTTCTTTCGAGGCATCTTTTTCTTTCAGACCCATTGCTTTTGCAGAGGTAAAAAGTTTAATGCCGAGCTTTCGCATTCTTTTTTCAACGACTTGCACCAAATCTCTATCGACATTGGCTAATAGGAACTCCAAGGCCTCCACAATCGTCACTTCCGTACCGAGTTTCGCGTATACGATTCCGATTTCGAGTCCGATAAAACCACCGCCAACGACGATCATTTTTTTCGGGAGTTTCTTCAGCTCGAGCGCCTCGGTCGAGCTAATTACATTTTTGCCGTTAAATTTTAACGGCGGAATCTCAACGACTCGGCTTCCAGTTGCGATAATGACATCTTTGAATTGGACGGTTTCGTTCGAAGTGCCTTTGACCTCGAGCGTTTTCGAGTCTTTGAAAGTCGCTGTGCCGCGAATGACTTCAACGCCATTCATTTTTAAAAGAGATCCGACGCCATTAGTGAGTTTTTTGACGACTTCACCTTTCCAGGTCTGCATTTTTTCTAAATCAACATCGACGCCTTTAGCAGTAATACCCATCTCTTCCGCTTCATGCACCATTTTGTGGTATTGCGAAGACGCGTAGATCAAAGCTTTCGAAGGAATACATCCAACGTTCAAACAAACGCCGCCGATATTTTCTTTTTCGATGATTGCGGTTTTCTTTCCCAGTTGTGCAAGCTTTATAGCCGCCACATATCCACCAGGACCCGAACCAATTACAACAGCATCAAAACTTTTCATGCAAACACCAAACGCTGAGGTTCACTTAAGAAATAGACCAATCGATTCATAAAGCGCGCGGCATCAGCGCCATCGACCACCCGGTGATCCACCGACAGCGAGAGGAACATCATCTCTCCAATCGTAATCTCGTCATTTTTAACAATAGGACGTTTTCGAATCGCGTTGACTCCTAAAATTGCGACTTCAGGATGATTGATGATCGGAGTGGCGAAAACACCGCCAATACTTCCAGCATTCGTGATCGTAAAGGTTCCGCCTTTGAGATCTTCTAGCCCAAGTTTTCCAATTCGCGCTTTTTCAGAAAGAGTGTGGATCTCTTCGGCAAGTTCCCAAATCGTTTTCTTGTCCGCGTTCTTAATGACAGGGACGATAAGGCCATTGTCAGTATCTGTCGCAATTCCAATATTGTAATCGCCTTTTAAAACGATCTCTTCTTTCTCATCGTCTAAAGACGAATTCAAGAAGGGGAATTCTTGCAAGGCTGGGATCAGCGATTTGATAATGAACGGTAAAAATGTCAGCTTCACTCCGCGTTTTTCCGCCTCGGGGAGAGCCGATTTGCGAAGTTTTACAATCGCACTCATGTCGCATTCTTCGACATAAGTAAAATGCGCGGCCGTATGTTTCGAGCGGGTCATCGCTTCCGCAATTTTTTTGCGAATGCCTTTGAGCGGAATTCGTTGAAGCGATCCGCGGCTCGGAGCTTCCACTTTAGAAGATGGCGCAAAAGATCCTTTTGGAACGAGTGACGAAGAGGTCACACCCGAGTGAGAACTTCGTGGAGTGGCGGCTTGTCGGCCTTCGTAGGCGAGTTGCACATCTTCCTTGCTAATGCGTCCTTGGATTCCCGTGCCTTTGACTTCTCTTAAGTTGACTCCTAGGTCTCGAGAAAGTTTTCGGGTCGCAGGGGTTGCGAGCACCGTAAACGGAATATCTTCTTCAACTTCATGCGACGTTTCGATTTGCTTGACCTGTTTGACAGTCTTTTTCTGCGGAGCTTCTTCTGCGCTTTCTGTTTCTTCTTCGTCTTCTTCCGCGGGTGCTTCCGGTTCTTCCTTGGGAGCCTTTGCCGCTTCGACTTTTTTCGCTGGCGCAGGAGCCGCTGCTTTTTCTTCTTTAGCTTTCGGTTCTTCTTTTTTCGGTGCCGCTGCAGAAGCTTTTCCGCCTTCTGCGATCTTAATAATCACTTTACCGACTTCAACGGTTTTGCCTTCCGGAAATAAAAGCGATTCAACGGTTCCATTCACGGGCGAGGGAATTTCGACGGTTGCTTTATCCGTCATCACTTCGACCATCGGTTGATCTTCTTTAATGGCGTCGCCTTCTTTGACAAGCCACTTTACAATTTCACCTTCGTGAACGCCTTCGCCGATATCAGGGAGTTTAAAGTCCATTGTTCTTACCTCTTTAGAAATTTTTTACTTTGCCGACGGCCAGTGCAACACGCTCTGGATCGGGCATATAAACGTGCTCAAGTGTGTAAGGGAAGGGCGTATCAAATCCCGTCACTCGAACCACTGGAGCTTCTAAATATAAAATCGCTTCCTCCGCAATAAGAGCCGCAACTTCAGATGCAAAACCACAGGTCTTAGGCGCTTCTTGCACAATCACAACTCTTCCTGTTTTTTTCACCGACTCTAAAATCGTTTCTTCATCGAGTGGCACGAGCGTTCTGACGTCGATGACTTCGCAATCTGCCCCGCGTGGCAAACACAATTCTGCAGCCTTTTGGCAGATAGGAACCATGGCTCCCCAGGCAATGATCGTCACATCTTTTCCGGGCTTTACGATTTGCGCCTTGCCTAATTCAACCGTGTAATCGTCTTCAGGAACTTCGCCCTTCATCGAACGGTACAATCTTTTCGGTTCAAAAAAGATCACGGGATCTTCATCTCGAATGGAAGAGATTAATAAACCTTTCGCATCGTATGGATTCGAAGGGATAACGACTTTCAAACCGGGCGTGTGAGCAAAATAAGCTTCACCGCTTTGTGAGTGATAATGCCCGCCCTTGATCCCGCCGCCATAAGGAGTACGAATGACCATCGGACAGGTAAACCCGCCACCGCTACGATAGCGAATCTTTGCCACTTCGCTGACAATTTCATCAAAGGCCGGAAAAATAAAATCCATAAATTGGATTTCCGGAACAGGACGCATTCCGTTTACCGCCATTCCGACCGCAAGCCCTATGATTCCGCTTTCATTAAGCGGAGTGTCCATCACTCGGTCTTCGCCAAATTCTTTTTGCAAACCTTCGGTCGTTCGAAAAACACCACCGTTAAATCCAATGTCTTCTCCCATTAAAACCACTCGCTCATCACGAGTCATTTCATTGAGAAGGCCGTCTCGAATCGCTCCTAAAAGTGTCAGTGTTGCCATACTCTAATCCTTTATAAGGGGAAGGCTTCGCTCGTGTTTTCAAACTTACCGCGAAGTTCCTGTTCTTTTAAAAGCTCTGCCTCTTGTCGAAGAAGCTGCTGCGTTTTTTCTGCGTACACATCCGAAAAAAGATCGGTGACATCGGGAATCGCCATCTTTTCCGCTTTTTCAACCGCTTCTGCTAACTCTTCTTTGATTTCGGAATGGAGGGCTTTTTCTTTTTTATCGTCCCAAAGCTTTTTGCTTTTAAGATAATCCGAAAATCTCACAATCGGATCACGGCCTTTCCAAAAGTCATACATTTTTTCATCGCGATAGCGTGTCGGATCATCTGAAGAAGAATGCGGACCCATTCTCAGAGTTACAGCTTCAATCAATGTCGGACCACCGCCTTCACGCGCTCTTTTTTCAGCATCTTTCATTGCGGAATAAACTGCGAGAACATCATTTCCATCGACGGCAATTCCAGGCATTCCGTAACCAATCGCTTTATCCGCCAAACGCTTCGCGCCCGTTTGTTTATGGAGTGGGACCGAAATCGCATATTGATTATTGGTGACGATAAAAACCGTCGGCGTTTTCATCGCTCCCGCAAAAGTAAGTCCCGTATGAAAATCCGTTTCGGAAGTTCCGCCATCACCGCAGTAGGTGACTGCGAGTTCTTTTGTCTTTCGAATTTTTGAAGCCAGAGAGGCTCCCACTGCTTGAATCACTTGCGTCGCAATCGGACTCGAAACTGAAAAAAGTTTTAAGTCGGCAAAACTATAATGCACGGGCATTTGTCGGCCCTTACAAACATCTCCTGAATTTCCCCAGAGATTACAAAACATCGAAACGATGCTGGCCCCTCGATAAAGAAAAACACCCGGCTCGCGATAACTTGGAAAAATCCAATCTTCTTTTTTTAAGCACGCAGCTGTTCCTGTTTGGATCGCTTCCTGACCAAAGGAGGGAACATAAAAGCCGATGCGGCCCTGTCGCTGTAACATCATTCCACGCTCGTCGTAGAGACGTGTTCGAACCATATTTCGGTACATCGCGAGCAAGATTTCTTTGTCTATCTTGGGTTCTTTTTTAGGATCGGCGACGTTTTTATCATTTAAAATCCGATATAAATCCTCCCGGAGATAAGACGTTTTTTTGCCTGATCCATTCGAGGTTTTTTTGGCCGTTTTGGACTTTTCTTTATTTGTAGAAGGCATATTAAGTACATGTTTTTAGTGGATTTAGGCTCCAACGGCAATGGAATAGGGCGGACGGCAATAACGCAAAGAGCCAAACACCCTCCGTCGGACTGGTCCAAAGAGTTTGGACCACTACCACGCCTATGGGAAAAACATACTGCGAAGCATTATATTTCTTGGTATATCCTTTCGTCTGAATTGACTGGAGAAAGATGGCTTCCTCATTGAACGCCCAAGCAGCCGCTCAAATCGCCATTCAACGGAAGTTGAATGATTCTTTTTCGCTCGCGAAGAAGAAAAACCCTTCGTTCTCTCTCCGGGCCTTTGCCAAAAAACTTTCGACAACCCATTCCGCGCTTTCCGAAATCCTCAAAGGAAAGCGGACTGTTTCCAAGAAAATGGCGCTCCGACTCATTGAAGGACTCGAATTGAATTCGAAAGAACGCCAAGCTCTACTGGAGTTGTTCCCCGGCAGCCAGTTTACGGCGGACTATGTCACCCTTTCCGAAGATGAGTTTGATCTCACTTCCGAATGGTATTATTTCGCAATTCTTTCGCTTTGCGAAACCTCCGATTTTAAAGCCGATCCAAAATGGATCGCCCGACGACTGAATATTAAACTGAATGAAAGCCAAGTCGCTCTCAGACGTCTTCTCCGATTAAAGCTTCTGCAAAAAACGAGTGAAGGGAAATATCAGCGCGGCTCGATGGCGTACATCACATCCGATGAAGTTCAAAATGAACTTTTGAAGAAAGCCCACCATCAAAATCTAGAACTCGCAAAAAACTCTCTAAAAAATGACTCTCTAGAAATTCGTGATTTTACGACCGTTACGATGGCGATTGATCCTTTAAAGCTTCCGATCGCAAAAAAAATGATCCGAGAGTTTCATGACAAGCTTTGCCTTTATTTAGAAACGCCTCCCAAAGCAGAAGTTTATCAACTTTGTATGCAACTTTTTCCCCTGACTAAACCTGAGGTTAAAAATGTCCTTTAAAACACTTCTCTTCAGTTTTTTACTTTTAATTCCTCTCTCGTACGGAGACGCAGGCGACAAAAGAGGCAACGGGGGAGATCCCATTCGCTTTGCTTTCATTAAGACTGGCGAAGCGGTCATTTCTTATCTCGAAAACTCGGATGCGGGCAAAAAACTCGCGGCCGACTCAAAGCTCAGCCTGACTTCACTAAAACAAACCCTGACCATCCGAGTAATCACTCTCACCGAAGAGAAGCTGAAAAATCCCAAAGGAATTGAAGTCAACGAATTCGCCGAAAAGGGGAAAATTGTTTTACAGAAAAAACCTTGGTTCGATGCATTCTCCAGCGAAAAGGATGTTTATTCTCTCGTATTTCAGCTGATGTTAAAAGCCGCAGATTACCCAGATGAAAAAGACGAAATTGCTTCTGCTCTCAAACCGTTCCCAGAAAAATACAAGGTTTCAACAAAATCGATTATTGCGAGAGATACCTCTCATCTTCCGTATGCCGAAAGAATCCTTTATCTGATTCAAAGGTCTAGAAAACTTTTAATCCGGTCTCTGGATCAACCGAATGAAATCGAAAAAATTCGTAAACTCATCACAAGATTAGGCACCGAATTTCCGGATAAGATTAAGCCAGAAGACGAAAAAGTTTACCAAGCTAAACTTGATGAGATCGAAAAAGGATATAATGAGGTCGAAGATGCACTCCTTCCAGAGCGAAAATAAGAAATTTTCAATGCTGTCACGTTACCTATTCGTAAGCCTTCTCTTTTTGTGCTTTGTTTCTCCTTTGAAAGCGGATGAAGCTGAGGACGTCAAGGATACCTATCTCAAAGCGGGAAAAGCGATTCTTTACTATCTTAATAACTCCGAAGCGGGAAAAAAGTTCGTCAAAAAGCATTCCCTTTCTACTTTTGATTTGCAAAAAATTCTCAATGCGAAAAACATTTCCGTAAAACCCGGTCCGCTTTACGACAATCGCAAATCGGTTGTCGATACGCTCGGAGAAAAAGGCCTCACGATTTTGAATCAAAAATCCTGGGACGGTTTTTTTCAGAAAGAACAAGATGTTTATTATCTCGTTTTCCACGAGATGCTTCGAATGCTTGAAATTGATGACGATGATTACGTGATTTCGAAAGAGCTTCATCCTTTCCCGTTCCAATATAAAATAACGACCCGACGCAAGTTCACACCCATCGACACCTCTTCAATGCCTCATGAGGAGAGAATCGCCTATTCGAGGAACCGCTTTGAAACGATCAAAAAGCTCGCGCGAGATCGAGAGATGAAATACTTCTACAAGGACATGGAGGATTTCGGCACGATATTCGTCGAACTCGACAAGTTACTACCAGAATTAAAAACTGACCTGGCTCCACGAGTAGAGGTTAAACTCAAAACCCTTTTAAACGGTCTAGACAACACCCTCAATCGGATGGAAAACCTTCTTCGAGAACGAGATTAAATCTCCGCGAAGCTTTAGTGCAGAAGCGCTTTGTCCTGACGAATGCGGCCTTCTAAGAATTGCTCGGCGGCTTTATAGCTACTCCGCACAAGCGGACCGGAGGGAACAGCAAGAAACCCCTTCGAGAGACCTTCAAGTTCCAGCTCTTTAAAAACCGCAGGCGTTACAAATTCTACGACGGGCAAATGCCAATTTGTCGGCCTTAAATACTGGCCAAAAGTAAGAATTTGAACTTCGATTTTTCTTAAGTCGTCCATGCTTTTCGTAAGCTCATCTCGTGTTTCGCCTAAGCCAATCATGATCGACGTTTTTGTATAAATCTGAGGCGCGTTCTTCTTCACGTAATCTAGAACAAAAAGAGATTGATCATAATCACAGCGACCGTCTCTCACCGAAGGCGTGAGGCGCCTCACCGTTTCCACATTATGTGCAATCACGTCGGTTCCCGAGGAAATAATTCGATCAATGGCTTTCGTATCTCCCAAAAAATCGGGAATCAAAACTTCGACGATAGTCTGAGGAGATTTGATTTTAATGAGCTCCACAGTTCTTGCAAAATGATCGGCTCCGCCGTCTGGGAGGTCATCTCGGTCTACCGACGTTAAAACAACATATTTTAATTTGAGTGCTGCGATTGCAGTCGCTGTATTCTCTGGTTCGTGCGGGTCGACTACACCTTTGGGATTTCCCGTTTTCACATGGCAGAACTTACAACCTCTCGTGCAAGTATCTCCCAAAAGCATCACGGTGGCCGTTCCACCCGACCAGCATTCGGCTACGTTCGGACAACGCGCCTCTTCGCAAACCGTATGAAGTTTTAGCGTCTTTAAAAGTTCTTTAATTTTAAGATAGTTTTCGCCACCCGGCGGTTTAATTTTCAGCCACTCGGGCTTTCGAAGAGAAGAAGGTTCGCCTCTAGACTCCACGTTCATCCGTTCCCCAGATTTCTTTATGCATTTGTACCTGCATCGTGACAGGCGCATGTGCATCTAAAATCCAAGCCGCTAGATCACGTGGTGAAACTAAGCCGTAGGCCGGAGAATAGAGAACCGTGCACTTTTCTTCAAGTTTATGTTCGCGAACGATGTCCATCGCCCAATCAAAATCTCTTCTGGACGCTACCACAAATTTAAATTGATCGTCTTTGCGAATAAGAGAAAGATTTTCCCACGCCATCGATTTGCTCTCTCCACTGTCAGGACATTTGATATCGACGACTTTGATCACGTCGAGTGGAACATCTTTAATCGAAAAACTTCCATTGGTTTCTAATGAA
>CALCZU010000086.1 GCA_937903155.1 uncultured Bdellovibrionales bacterium | reverse complement strand
CCGCGGCAACCTTTGTGTGCTGAACTGGGAAGGTTGCCGCGGGTGCTACGCACCCTCGCAATGACGGGGTTCTACTACTTCGATGCTCCGATTTTAACGAAAGCTTCCATGTTTTTAGCTTCGAGGACGGTGATCATCGCCATGTTCACGATTTCGTCGACATCGGCCGCACGTTGAAGGACGTTAATCGGCTTATTAATTCCAATTAAAATCGGGCCAATCGCTTCGGCGCCCCCGATGCGTTGCATGAGCTTATAGCAAATATTGGCAGATTGCAGATCGGGGAAGACGAGTACATTCGCCCCGCCTTTGATTTCGCAAAAGGGAAAAGTCTCCTCCATAATGTCAGGGCAAACCGCGGTGTCTGCTTGCATCTCGCCGTCGATAAGAATATCGGGGCGCCGAGATTTCACAAGCGCCGTCGCATCTCGCACTTTGATCGCATCAGGATGATTATTACTGCCGAAGTTCGAAAAAGATAGCATTGCGACTTTGGGTGTGACTCCGAAGAATTTCGCTTCCTCGGCGGCGCAGATGGCTATATCAGCGAGTTGCTGGGCTGTGGGGTCAATATTGACCGTGGTATCGGCAAAGAAATAAATATTGTCTTTAAAAAGCATCATGTAGACGCCGGCAATCACCATCCCTTTGCGCGTTCCTACGACCTGCAGAAAAGGTTTAATCGTATCAGGATAACTTTGAGTAACGCCCGAGAGAAGTCCGTCGGCATCTCCTCGACGCACCATCATCGACCCGTAGTAGTTCTCATTTTTCATGAGCGAAAAACACTGGTCTTTCGTTAAACCTTTGCGCTGTCGCAACTTCCACAAATCAAAAGCGTATTCTTCACGTTGGTCCGAAAGCGTCGGCTGAATGATTTGCGCATTTTTGACGTGATCCAACCCCAATTTTTCAATTGTTTGTTGGATGCGGTTTTCATTTCCCAAGAGAATAGGTGCCGCAATGTGTTCTTGCATTATAATTTCGCAAGCGCGGAGCACTTTAATATTGTTTCCTTCAGGAAAAACGAGTCGAACCAATTGCGAATTTGTCGGAGCAGGTCCACCTATCTCTGTCGCTCCGATTTTTTCTTTAATCGAACGGACAAAACTTTGGCGAATGCCGAGTCTTTTTTCGAGTCCCGCAATGTATTCAGGAAGATTTAAGGGCAGTCTCGCAACGCCGGAGTCAATCGCAGCTTGCGCCACTGCGGGCGCAACTGACAAAAGTACGCGACTGTCGAAGGGTTTCGGGATGATGTATTCGGGTCCAAAACGGAATTGTTTTCCTCCGTACGCTTTAGCCACTTGATCCGTCACATCTTCTTTTGCGAGTTTCGCGAGCGCTTTAACCGCCGCGATTTTCATTTCTTCGGTAATTGAAGACGCTCTGACATCTAAAGCGCCTCTAAAAATAAAAGGAAAGCCAAGAACATTATTGACCTGATTCGGATAATCCGATCGGCCCGTCGCCATAATCAAATCATCACGAACTTTTTTGGCTTCCGGATAACTGATTTCAGGATCAGGGTTTGCCATCGCAAAAACAATGGGCTTTTTCGCCATCGATAAGATCATTTCAGGGGTGACGGCTCCTTTTACCGAAAGACCCACAAAAACATCGGCGCCTTTCATCGCTTCAGTCAGAGTTCGAGCTTTGTCTTTGGTCGCAAAAAGTTGTTTGTATTTATTCATTCCGTCAGTGCGGCCTTCGTAAATGACGCCACTACTGTCGCACATAATGATATTGGAGTGTTTCACTCCGAGACTTTCGTAGAGTTTTGCACAAGAAATCGCCGCGGCTCCCGCACCGTTGAAAACGACTTTTACATTTCCGATTTTTTTGCGAACGAGATCCAAAGCATTTAAAAGAGCTGCGGCCGAGATAATCGCCGTTCCGTGTTGGTCATCATGAAACACGGGAATGTTCATCATGGTTTTGAGTTTTTCTTCAATTTCAAAACACTCAGGCGCTTTAATATCTTCGAGATTGATTCCGCCAAACGTGGGCTCTAAAAGTTTCACGCAGTTAATGAACTCGGTCGGATCTTCTGTCTTAATTTCGATATCAAACACATCGATATCCGCGAAGCGTTTAAACAGAATGCCTTTCCCTTCCATGACAGGTTTTCCGGCTTCGGGTCCGATATTCCCCAAACCCAAAACGGCGGTTCCGTTGGTGATCACCGCCACGAGATTTCCTTTTGCGGTGTACTTGTAAACATCCTCTACGTTTTTTGAAATTTCGATACACGGCTGAGCGACACCCGGAGAATAAGCGAGCGAAAGGTCGCGGGCTGTTTGGCAAGGCTTCGTCGGAATGACTTCCATTTTTCCTGGACGACCCTTGGAATGATAATCAAGCGCTTCTTTGATTTCTGATTTTATCTTTTGGTTTTTGTCCATGGGCGCTCCTTCACGTTGTGTTTAGATTCTGCAGATTTTAAATCGAGTACCAAACGCCCCTCGTTCTCAAGGGGTTGATGGGCTTTAAAACTCACGGGCTTTTTTAAAATAAACTCTAAGGCGACTTCACCCTCGGCGATGGGCGGATAGATGACAATATTTTCAATCCATTCACTTTTTTGAACGAGCTTTTTAATCTCGCTGATTTGAATTTTGTTTCTGCGAATGGAGAAAAGCTCGAGAATAAATTTATTGTGAGGAGCGCTTTTCACATAGCGAAGTTGAAATCGCGGCGCCAATTTTCCGATTTCTTTTGAATCGGTGTCCGAGAAATCAAGCACCCAACGTTCGGATTGAGTTTCAGGGTGAGGAGAGAAACGAATGTTTTCCAAATTTGCGGATAGGCTTTTCCCCCCTTCAAAGACTGATTCATCCGACAGGTAATCTAAAGGACTGCGGGGGATAGAATTCTTTGTAGGGCTTGCTAAAACGACACTCGAAAAAATCACGCAAAGCCACTTCATGTGTGCGTAATACTAGCATAACTTTGGCGCTCCGCGAGTCATTGCCATCGAATTTTCGTGATTAATTTGGGAAAAACGACTATGTTGCGCCAAGTCTAAAGTAGGGATCGAGAAGAGTCTCGATGTCATTCGGCCTTAGCATACTAACCGACGGAAATTTAAGAGGTATTCGTGTCCTTTCAGTCTTTTAACGAGCTCGATCTCCCCCATTCAATGAAAACCTCGCTTCTTGAAATGGGTTTCGTCAAACCGACACCTGTGCAAGAGTCGACCATCCCAGTCGCCTTAGCCGGAAAAGACGTGGTCGGAACCGCTCAAACGGGCACTGGAAAAACCGCCGCATTTGTCATCCCGATGCTCGCAAAGATCTACTTAAACCCCGGAAAAATCGGGCTCATTCTTGCTCCCACACGCGAGCTTGCGACCCAGATTCATAAAGTGATTCGACAGATTTCAAAGAGTTCAAATATTAAAGGAAGCCTTGTTGTCGGAGGCGAATCCTTTCGCCGACAAGCAAAAGAAATCGAAAAAGGCGTCGACTATATCGTCGCAACGCCGGGCCGATTAAATGACCATTTGAAAGAAGGCACGGCAAATCTTGAGAACGTCAGCGTTTTGATTTTGGACGAAGTGGACCGAATGCTCGATATGGGTTTCTTGCCGCAAATTAAGGATGTAGTGAAACAGATTCCGATTCGTCGCCAAACGCTCCTCTTCTCGGCGACGCTACCTAGTGAAGTCGTGCAATTTATTAATTCGCTTGTGACGACCCCTGTTCGAGTCAAAATGGGAGACGCTTCGAAACCCAGCACTCAGGTAAAAGAGACGATTCGAAAAGTCACCATGGCTCAAAAGCCGACGGCACTTTTAGAAGAACTGAAAACGCGCCAGGGTAAAGTGTTGATTTTTGTGAGAACCCAATCCAAAACTCATCGCTTGTTTCGCCTGCTCGAAAAAGAAGGGGTCGCCGCGATTTGCCTTCACGGCGGATTGACCCAAGCTCAACGAAAACAAGCCTTAGAAAGTTTCAGAAAAAATCCAAACTCAATTCTAGTCGCAACCGATCTCGCCGGTCGCGGACTCGATATCCATGAAGTCGATCTCGTCGTCAATTTCGATATCCCTTCAAGCCGTGATGAATACATCCACCGCATCGGCCGTACAGGTCGTGCCGACCGTAAGGGAGAAGCTCTCAGTTTCGTGGTTCCGAGCAATCCTTTAGAAGAGCAAATCATCACCGGCAAACGTCCGGCTCCAGCCAAACCCAAAGGCCCTTTGATGCGATTCGGCCGTCCCGTACGTCAGCCCGAAGTGAAGAAAAAGTTCTACTACAACGGCCCCTCCGCAAAAAAATAAAAAGTCCCCCGCGCCCCCCCGTCGTTGCGAGGAGCCGCAGGCGACGAAGCAATCTCGCTGATCACAAAGAAGAAATCGTTTGCTGAACTCTAATCCGTAAACTCGTTCAATATTTTCTTAGCGAGCGAGGACATAGGCAGTGTCTTGATTTTACTCTTATGAAAAAACTCTCCTGAACGGATCTCGGATTTTAACGGCGATTTTGTAAGCACCGGATAAACGTGAATCCGATGATGCGTCACCGTATGCTTCTGAGCATTCAAAAAAGTCAGATCTTTCGACTTCGCTTTAAAAGCAGAGAGCGTCTTTTTTACAGCCGCTAAACTTTCAAATTCCTGCTTTGGAAAATCCCACATCGATTCCCACCACTCGCCTTTGGGATTTTGCACTAAGAAGAATTCATTTCCCTTTTGATGGATCATGGGAATCCAATACAGGTCTTCCGTTTGCTTGCGCACTTTAGGCATCGGTATCACCGCCGTAAGATCTTTTTGTCGAGCGATGCAGTTTTCTTGAATAGGACAAATCGTGCACTGTGGACTGGCTTTCGTGCAAACGGTGGCTCCTAACTCCATCAACGCTTGATTAAAAACTCTGGGACTTTCTGACGCTTGAACCCAATCCAATGCGTACTTCCACAGACTTTCAACGACCGACTTCTCCGTGACGGGTTTTTGAATCCCAAAAAACCGGCAAAAGACCCGAACCACATTTCCGTCGACTAAAGGTTCTTTCAGATCAAATGCGATACTTAAAATGGCGCCAGCGGTATACGGACCAATCCCCGGAACCTTCAAAATCTCTGCGCGAGTTTTCGGAAATTGTCCCGCAAAGTTTTCGACGAGATACTGAGCACCTTTTTGAAGGTTGCGCGCGCGAGAGTAGTAACCTAGGCCCGACCAGTGACGCAAGACAGTTTCCTCTTTGGCGTCTGCAAGCGCATGTAAGGTCGGAAATGCCTCTAAAAATTTCTCGTAATACGGAATCACCGTAACGACTTGAGTCTGCTGTAACATGACTTCTGAAACCCAGATTTTATAGGGATCACTTGTCATGCGCCAGGGCAGGGGGCGCTGTACTTTCTTAAACCATTTCTCTAGCGCTCGGACTTCTTTGTGCATGGACTCTTGTTTTACAAGAACTTGATTAACCTGCCAAGGCATGCGAAAAAAAGACATGGCTCTTTCTGTCATCACAGCGGTTCATAACGGTTTAGCGATGAATCAGCTTTTTTGGGAATGCATTTCTAAAAACACTACGAGTCCTTTTGAACTGATTATCGTCGATAATCACTCGACAGACGGTTCCGAAATTTTTTTTGCAGAACTTTCGAAAAAACATCCTGAAAAAGTCATTTATTTACGCAACGAGTTCAATCAACTCTATCCCATTTCGCAAAATCAAGGGTTGAAAGCCGCTCGCTACCCGCTACTCGCTTTTTTAAACAACGACATCTGGCTTCCGAGTGCCTGGAACGAAGCGTTTGAGAAAAAAATTCGTGAAAATTCTCTCTTAGTGCTCTCTCCCTCTGGCCAAGAAGCACAACCCTCGCAAAGCGCGTCGAATCATCTGAAAGCGAAATGGAAACGGATCACGGGCCTCAGTTTTGTCTGGCAAAAAGTTTTTCGGAAATCAGAACTCGAACGTCTTTGGAAAAGTTTAAAATGGATGTACGGCGATCTCGAAAATTTTGTTTCGCCGACAAAAACCACAAAAGAATCCATGAACGGTATTAAAGGAGACAGCGTTCTCTTCCATCGCGATTTGCTGAAACGCTGTCCTGAGATCTGGGACGAGCGAGTGGAAGCGGCCGACTGGCACCTCTATCTCACCCTGGCAAAACGCCACCAGTTAAATCCAGAAATCCCGCTTCCCCAGGTTCTACTCACAGTCTACGTCCATCATTTTGGAAGGTATTCGGCTCGGCAAACCTACGAACCCATGCGCAATAATGGCCAAAAATTAAAACTCGAAGAGCTTTGGGACCCTGCCACGATTCAAAATCTCTGGTGGGGTCATCAGTTAGAAACTTGATGCGATGGATTGCTGACAATTCGCTCTCTCTGTTTATAATGTAGGCCTATGCGATGGACTTATTGGATATTTGCTTTTTTTTCTTTAATTGCTTTATCTGATCCTTCGCCAAAGAAAGTGAAGAGTATGAAAACGGAGATTGCAACACTGGCTGGGGGCTGCTTTTGGGGAATGCAGGATCTCATTCGAAAAATTCCTGGCGTTATCGAAACGTCAGTTGGCTACACGGGAGGCGATATCGCCGCTCCGACCTACGAGGTAGTGAAGACCGGAAAATCGGGCCATGCCGAAGCCATTCAGATCGAGTTTGATCCGGCAAAAATTACTTTTGAAGAAATTCTTTTACAGTTTTTTAAACTCCACGATCCGACGACGTCCAACCGTCAAGGAAACGATATCGGGACGCAATACCGTTCGGCGATTTTCTTTCATTCTGAAGAGCAAAAACTTACCGCTCAAAAAGTGAAAGAACGGGTCGATAAATCAGGTGCCTGGAAGAAGCCGGCCGCTACAGAAATTACCCAGGCCAAGCCGTTTTACCCGGCCGAAGGTTATCACCAAGATTATTTAGTCAAAAACCCAGGCGGCTATACCTGCCATTTTGTGCGCAATCTCAAATTTTAAATGTTCAACATTTGGCGGTCCCCACTTCTCTCACGTAGGAGTTTTTTATCGGGGATGATCGCCGTTTTGTCGGTGCCGCTCGTTCGGTGCTCGCAGCTGGTTTCGAAAAACGCGCGTGGCCTTTCGAGTCCTTCAAATCCCCGTGATATCGGCCCAATCGATCGTTCCGAAACAAAATTAAACGCCTGGACGGGCGATCAACCCAATCGTGTTCACGAAATTCTTTGGAAGACGGACCTGAATACTCGAATTGAAGTCGGTTCGGCATTTGAAAAACGGCGTTTGGTGATCGTCGGAGCTGGGATGAGTGGGTTACTCACAGCCCATTCGTTAAAAACCCTGGCTCCGATTCTTCTCGAACAGGCTCCGCGTCTCGGCGGCAATAGCAAAGGCGAAAGTGTCGAAGGAATCGACTATTCTATCGGTGCAGCTTACTTTGCATTGCCCGAAGAGAATAGTGAAGTGGCGAAGTTATTCACGGAACTCGGTCTCTACGGGAAGTGGCAAGAACGTTCGGTCGATGACCCGATTGTTTTCGAAGGAAAAAAACACGCATCGATTTGGCACTCCGATTCGTCGAAAAAAACGCAACGTCTTTACTCGCATCTTAAAAACCTATACCACACCGGAATTCCCGAGATTCCTTTCCGAAGCGAATCCGATCGACAAGAAATTCTGCGGTGGGATCAAATCTCTCTACTCGACTATTTGCAGAAGCAAACGAAAGGACCGCTTCCGACACGTCTTCACCGGTTCTTAGAAAATTATTGCCGATCTTCTTTTGGCGCTGGGGTGTCGGAAATTAGCGCCGCCGCCGGAGTCAATTTTCTCTCGGCAGAGTTTAGCAAGATTGCTTTCTTCCCAGGAGGAAATGCCGCGATTGCAGAACGACTGACCGAGACTTTAGTCGAAGCGTTACCTGAAAATTCGATCCGAACTTCGGCAACCGTCATCCGCGTAGAAAAAGTGCGGGACGGGGTTGAAGTGACCTATCTCGATTCCACTCACACTCCCTGTCGAATCTTGGCGGATGTGGCGGTGCTCGCGTGTCCCAAGTTTGTCGTCAAAAGAATTCTGTCGGGCATGGAAGACGAACGGATTGAAGCCATTGACTCCATCGAATACCGCGCTTACCTCGTTGCCAATATCGTTTTAGATAAAAATATTCCTAGAAATTTCTACGATCTCTTTTTTGTGGGAGACAGGTCCCTTAATGCCACCACTGACGTCATCTACGGCGGTCAATCCACCGACGGAAAAACGACGGTTCTAACCTTATATAAGCCGTATGCGGTGGCAGGCGCGCGCGCAGAGCTTCTTTCTTTGACCGTCTCACAAGGCGTTGAACTTTTTAAGGCGGAACTTCAATCGACGATTTTCCCGTACTTAGGCCTACGCCTTTCCGATGTCAAAGATTTGCGAGTGACTCGTTGGGGCCATCCCATGCCCTTTCCAAAACCGGGAATGATCACGGGAAAACAACTCGCAAAAGTGAGAGAACCTTTTCAAAAATCGATTTTTTTCGTCGAACAAGACAACTGGTGTCTTCCTGCTTTTGAGACCTGCGTTAGCGAAGCCCAGTATTGGGCTCCGCTGATTCGCGATGCTTTAACATTTTCCTAACTTACTTTTTAGAAAAATTAAGGTACTCTTTGTTTGGGGGTAATGAATGGACTTGTTCAATCGTAGTACCCGACTCGCTCTTCTCAGTTTCTTTTTCTCTTTTTTCCTCTTCGCAAAAATTCCAGGACAAGAAATGGAGCTCGGCCTTTTCGATAACTCGAAAGGTTCTCCCGTCCTCAAATTAATTAACGGCGCAAAGAAAACGCTCGACCTCGAAATTTATGAAATGGACGATCCCAAAGTGATTGCAGCGATTCGCGCTGCACTGAAAAGGGGAGTTCACGTCCGAATCGTCAAAGAACCGGTCCCCGTCGGAGCTTCCTGCAGAGTTTTCGAAGAAAAAAAAGATGCTGGCGTTCCCTGTGCGGATCAACAACAACTCGTTGAAGACGTGACCGAAGCCGGTGGCGAATACGTTCCCTTTCTCAAAGACTCTCTTTGTTTCGACGAAGGCCGACAGAACTGTCTCCAACACGGAAAGCTTTTAATCGCCGACTCTAAATACGCCCTTGTTTCGAGTGGAAATTTAAACACGAGCAGCCTTTGCGATTTGGATCACGGGCCGAATGCTTGTAACCGCGATTATTCTTTCATCACCAATAACGCGTCTGACATTCAAGCTTTTACGACGATCGTCACTCGCGATATCGCCGGCAAATACTATGATGTCAGCGAAGTCTTGGGCGAAGCCGTTCAGAAACGGATTTCAGTCGGTCCTAATTCACTCCAACCTTTGGTGACGTTGATTCGCTCTGCCAAACGGACCATTCAACTGCAAAACCAGTATCTAAAAGACCCATCATTAAACAAAGCGCTTGTCGATGCTGCTCGAAAGGGCGTGAAGGTCGAAGTGTCTCTGGCGAGCGCATGCAGCTTCGGCAAACCGAAGCCCAATGACGTTAAAAAACTCACCGCGATTTTTACTGAATTCGACAATGCAGGAATCAAGACATCGATGTTCACAAAAAACATTAAACTCAACGGTAAAAATGGCTATTTGCATGCGAAAGCCATCATTGTCGACGGTAAAAAAGCCTGGATGGGGTCCGTGAATGGCTCGACTCAAGCGGCAACGATGAACCGCGAATTCGGCGTCTTCTTTGAGACGCCGTCGGAAGTCACCGAACTTTCAGAAATCATGAATCAAGATTTCTATCACCCGAAATCTGAATCGTGGTCCGACAGTCTCGAATGTGCTGAAAACAAGCACCTGTAACTTCACTATTTTAAGATTTCGGATGCGCTTTCACGCATGTTGTAGTGCGAAGCCATCGACATCCCGTAAGCTCCTACGTCATGAATGACGAGAATATCGCCCGCCTTTAGTTTCTCTGAAAGCTTACGGTCGAGTCCTAAAAAATCTCCGGTTTCGCAAATTGGGCCGACAACGTCCCAACGGAGGTTTCGACCTCCGATACGCTTCAAGGGAGTGATCTCGTGGTAGGCACCGTAGAGGGCAGGGCGAATGAGGTCATTCATCGCGGCATCGACAATCATAAAATTCTTCCGACCCGTTTTCTTAGTCCGAATGATGCGAGTGTAGAGTCGTCCATGTTTTCCGACGATAGAGCGCCCCGGCTCAAGATAAAGCTTCAGGCCCGAGTCGTTAACCTCTTTCAAAAGGGTTTTGGCATAACTTTCAACCGAAGGCGGTTTTTGGGTCTCGTACTGAATACCGAGTCCTCCGCCCATATCGATAAACTCAAGAGGGGCACCTTCTCGAAGAAGTCGTAACGAAAACTCCACCATGCGTTTGGCGGCCTTCTGAAAAGGAGTGGTCTTTAAAATCTGACTGCCCAGATGGCACGAGATCCCCACGAGTTCCACATGAGGAAACGCGATCGCCTTTTTCGCAAGCTTCTCAGCCGTTTTTTCATCGATTCCAAACTTTGTCTTATAAAGCCCCGTCGCAATGTAAGGATTTGTTCGAACATTGATATTGGGATTAATCCGAAAAGAGATTCGAGCCGCGATTTTTAATCTTTTTGCAAAATGGCAAATCCTTTCGAATTCATGTTCGGATTCGACTTGAATCGCGTGGATTCTCTTTTGAATCGCAAACCGGATCTCGGTATCGGTTTTACCGACCCCCGAAAAAAGAATTTTCCGACAAGAAAGTCCGAGTTTTAAGCAGTGTTTGAGTTCCCCAATCGAAACGACATCGGCTCCGAGTCCTTGTTTAAAGAGAAGTTTCAAAACTCCGGGGTGATGATTCGCTTTGACGGCGAAAAAGAGGGAAGTGGGATAATTTCGAAATGCCTTTTCCCATTCTTTTAAGGTCAAAAAAAGCCCCCTGCTATCGTAAACATAACAGGGGGTCTTTGAAAATTTTGAAATCAAAGTCTTATTTGACTTCCAAAAGCTCGACGTCAAACAAGAGCGTAGCATTAGGAGGAATCACGCCTCCGGCTCCTTGAGCGCCGTATCCCATATCTGCGGGGATGGTCAGCTTGCGTTTTCCACCGACTTTCATGCCTTTAACGCCTTCGTCCCAACCTTTGATGACCATTCCTTTGCCTAAATCAAAAGTGAAAGGTTCTTTACGATCGACGGAGGAGTCGAATTTTTTACCGTCGACTAAAGTCCCTGTGTAATGGACCTTCACGGTTTTTCCGGAAACGGCTTCGGCACCTTTACCGACTTTAACGTCCTCGATTTTGAGGCCGCTGGCTTCGGTCTTCACTTTTCCAGCTTCCGATTTGGCTTTTCCGCCCTTCGGTTTATCGGCGGAAAAAGCAAAAGGAGTCGCTAAAATCAGGGTTAATAGGAGTATGCTTTTGTAAATATTATGGTTTTTCATAGTGGCGATATTATTCCCTAGGCGTCTGTCGTCTGACAAGAAATTTTTTATTGAGTCGATTCTATCTATCACTTTTTTAAAGATTCGGTTAAGACAGTACCTCATCCGAATTTTTAGGAGGTTACCATTAAAACGTATATCCATAACAAAATGTCTGGCCGTGAATATTTTGGCCACCCAGCCGGTCTTTATGTGCTCTTCGCCACCGAGATGTGGGAAAGATTTTCTTATTATGGAATGCGAGCCCTCCTGGTCATGTACATGACGAGCTATTTGCTTCTGGATCCCGCGCGGTCTCATGAAGTGCTCGGGTTCTCGGCGTTAGAATCCTTCCTCGTCGGTGTCTTCGGAACGATGAACGTTCAGCAAATGAGCTCACAAATTTACGGGCTTTACACTGGACTCGTTTATTTCACGCCTTTCTTCGGC
The DNA here is from genome assembly GCA_937903155.1 of uncultured Bdellovibrionales bacterium. GTDB lineage: Bacteria > Bdellovibrionota > FAC87 > UBA2466 > UBA2466 > CALCZU01. Next base: position 442 of record CALCZU010000086.1, on the reverse strand, counting down.
GGAATTATCGCAGATCAATTCCTAGGACAGTACCGCACGGTGTACCTCGGTGGATTTTTGATGGCGATTGGACATTTTTTAATGGCCAGCGAAAGAATGTTTCTTCTCGCACTTCTCTTCTTGATTTGCGGAAATGGTTGTTTCAAACCGAATATTTCGACTCAGGTCGGAAACTTGTACAAACCTGAAGACTCTAGACGCGATGGAGCCTTCACGATTTTCTACATGGGTATTAACTTAGGCGCATTCTTATCGCCTTTAGTGTGCGGAACTCTCGGCCAAAAAGTCGGTTGGCATTGGGGCTTCGGCGCTGCCGGAGTGGGAATGCTTGTCGGACTCGTGTTCTACTGGCTAGGCTCGGGCTTGATTCCTCACGACACTTTGAAAACCAAAGAACAAAAAGAAGAATCCCGAAAGCTCACGAAAGCCGAATGGGCGAGCG
>CALCZU010000085.1 GCA_937903155.1 uncultured Bdellovibrionales bacterium | reverse complement strand
TCCAGCCGAATCGGTCTCTTTCGCATAACCCGCTTTTTCAGGTGATGTTCGCACTCCAAAACGTGCCGCCGAATATGAAAGAGCTTCCAGGTCTTACGGTGGATTCTCTCAACGTTGATACCCAAACTTCGAAATTTGATCTGTGGTTTTCGGTTGCGGATTTTAACGAGAATCTTGAGCTGACAGTCGAATACAATTCGGACCTGTTTCGAAAAGAAACGATCGAAAGACTTGTAAATAACTACCGGGGTTTTTTAGAGTCGGTTTGCGCTGCTCCGGAATTGCCGCTTTCTCAAGTTGCTTTTATTGGACAAAAAGAAAAAAAGACGCTTTTAGAAGAGTGGAACAATACTTCGAAGGCTTATCCCGCGACCGATGGACTTCACCATCTATTCGAAGCACAGTGTTTAAAAACTCCCGATCGGACTGCACTCCAGTTTGAAGGGCTCTCTCTCACTTATTCCGAATTTAATTCCAAAGCCAATCAGCTCGCGCACTTTTTAGTCAAAGAAGGGATTGGACCCAATGATTTAGTGGTAGTTGCGATGGAGCGTTCGTTTGAAATGCTAATTGCGATTTATGGCATTTTAAAAGCTGGAGGCGCGTACGTTCCTCTGGATCCGAGTTATCCCAAAGAACGTTTGAACTATATGGCGAAGAATGCTCGCGCGAGGGTCCTTCTGACTCAAGAGCGACTTCTCCCAAAATTGCCGATCCTTTCTCACGAAACAAAAACTTACTGTTTAGACTCCGAATGGGAAAAAATTGCGTCAGAAAAAACGGAAAATTTGGTGGGGCGAAGTTCTTCTGATCAATTGGCTTACATGATTTTTACTTCGGGATCGACCGGCGGCCCCAAAGGGGCTCTCGTGCACCATGCAGCGATTTGCAATCGCCTTCAATGGATGCAGGAATACTTTGCGCTTACTTCAGAAGATACTGTTTTGCAAAAAACTCCATTTAGTTTTGACGTCTCTGTCTGGGAACTGTTTTGGCCACTTCTGACAGGCGCGAAACTCGTGCTCGCAAAGCCAGAAGGTCACAAAGACCCAGCTTACCTGCAAACGTTGATTCAGGAAGAGAAAGTGACGACCCTGCACTTTGTTCCTGCGATGCTGCGACTTTTCCTTGACGTTGAAGGGTTTAAAAACTGTCCTTCACTCCGCAGTGTGATTTGTAGCGGCGAAGAACTGCCTCTTAAGAGTCAGGAAGACTTTTTTAAACAGATTTCTTGCGGTCTATATAATCTTTACGGTCCCACCGAAGCTGCGGTCGATGTGAGTTTTTGGAAGTGCGATCCCGAAACGACTTTAAGAACAGTCCCGATTGGAAAACCGATCGCGAATCTGACGCTCTACATCCTCGATGAACACTTAAACCCTTTGCCCATCGGGGCACCCGGAGAACTTTACATTGGGGGAGTCGGTGTTGGAAAAGGTTACTGGCAAAGACCCGAACTGACCGAGGAACGATTTATCGCCGATCCTTTCACGAAAACGAGTCTCGCAAAGATGTACCGAACAGGAGACCGTGCGCGTTTTCTTAACGATGGCAATATCGAATTTTTAGGCAGACTTGACGAACAAGTGAAGGTCAACGGGATCCGGATGGAAACCGGTGAAATCGAGAACGCACTCCGCGAACACCCGAGCGTGGCCGATGCGGTTGTTTTGGCAAAGGGGGATAAGACTGGAAATAAGCGTTTAGTCGGTTACGTCGTTGCGAAAAACGAAACCGAAATTTCTAAAGACGAAAGCCAGGTGGAAGAGTGGCAGACGGTCTTTAACGAAAATTATTCCACGTCAGATGCTACAACGAAATCCGAATTCGATATTGTAGGGTGGAACAGTAGTTACGATTTGAAACCAATTCCTCAAGAAGAGATGCAGGAATGGGTAGATGACACGGTAGAACGAGTCCTTAAACATCAGCCTCAATCGATTCTCGAAATTGGGTGCGGAACGGGGCTTCTTCTCTATCGCATCAGTCCGCATTGCGAGCGTTATGTTGGGTGCGATGTGTCCAACGTCGCCGTAGCAAGACTTGAAAAACACCTGCAATCGTCGAAACGCTATCCCAATGTAAAAGTATTTCAATCCAGCGCCGATGACCTGACAAAGCTTGGCGATGAGAAGTTTGATTTGATTATTTTAAATTCGGTCGTTCAGTATTTTCCGAATGTTGACTATCTCTTAGAAGTTTTGGACCAAGCTGCAAAGCATCTGAATCCTAAGGGAAAGATTTTCTTAGGCGATCTCAGAAATTTCGACACTCTGGAAAATTTCCAAGCGGGAGTTGCATTTGCTCAGGCGAAAACTGAGGTATCAACTGACACTTTAAAGAAAAAAGTCCAACAAGCGATTCACGCCGAAGCCGAGCTTGTCTTAAGTCCAGAGATATTCGGCCTTTTGCCATCCCAGCTTCCTTGGATTCAATCCGTCATTCTTCAGCCGAAACAGGGAAAATATGACAATGAAATGAATCGTTATCGGTACGACGTGGTTCTTGAGACAGCCGAGAGACAACTGTCTTCGATTCAGTGGCAGGATTGGGCGAAGGATTCCACTCTTGATTCTGTAAAAAATGAAATGGAAACAACTCACGAAGCGATTCTTGCGTATCGTGGCATTTCAGATCCAAGGGTTGTGAAAGATAGAGCGATTTTAGAAGGTGTTGAAGCGATTTCTTTGCAAGGGACGGTTCTTCCAAGCGCTTGGAGAGAGCTAGCTGCAACCTGCGGATGGAACGCGACGATTTGTGTTTGCCATTCCGAATCCAGAGGACGATACGATGTTGTCCTCAACCGTGGCACTGGCACGCCAAACTTTAGCTTTCCTAAAAAACAGACGAATGAAGATGCAAATGTTTTGCATGCTTTCTCGACTCATCCGCTTCTCTTGAAAACTTCAAGAAAACTTGTTCCCCAGTTAAAGGAATATCTCAAGGAAAGATTACCGGAGTTCATGGTTCCTAACCTTTTTTGCTTTCTTCCTTCTTTTCCGCTGTCGCCGAGCGGAAAAATCGCGCGCTCCATTTTGCCAGAGCCGTTAGATGTTAGCGAAAACGCCCACGAGATTATCGAGCCGCGCAATCCGTTAGAACAGGCGCTTGCGGGAATCTGGAGTGAAGTCTTAGGACTCGAAGTAGTAGGCGTTGAACAGAACTTTTTCTCTCTGGGGGGTGACTCCATTAAAGCGATCCAGGCTGTGTGGAGAGCGAACAAAAAAGGAATTTCGCTGGTCGCGAAAGAGATGTTTGTCCATCAGACCATTGCAGAACTGGCGAAAGCGGTAGGCGCAAAACTTCCGCAAGTCAAAACGCAAGAGCCGAATCAATCGGTTCAGAAAAGCCGGGTCCGAGATGCATTTTTAAAATCGCATCCGCAATATGAAGCGGTTTATCCGGTTTCTTCGTTTCTGCATTACCAACTGCATCACTTACAAAATTCCAAAGCCGAAGGGTTGTCGGTGGTTTGGATGCTCATTCCTTTTGATGCTCCTTTTTCGGAGGAAGCTTTTTCGGAAACTTGGGACGCCTTACTGGCTCGCCATCCGATGTTAAGAGCGTCTTTTGTATCGGAAGGACTCGAATCTCCTCTAATGGTCATCGAAAAAGATGCCAAACACCGTTACGAGGTTCTCGACTTAAAACACTTGTCAGCTGACGAACAAAAAGCCCGCATTCACGAAGAAACTCTCAGACTCCGTCGTGAAGGTTACGCCGTCGATAAAGCACCTCTCCTAAGAAATATTGTTTTACTCTTATCGGAGGAAAAAACGGAACTTCTCTACAGCTGGAACTACATGATCCACGACGGGTGGAGCCTGAATATGATCGTCCAAGATTTTGTGACGATTTATCAGTCGAAGATGGAAGAAACCCCTCTGGAACTCGAACCGGCGGCACCTTATGCGCCCTATGTGGAGTGGCTAGATAACGTGGATCTGAAAAGCGCTGAGAATTTTTGGCGTAAAGAGCTTGCGGGGATTAAAACTCCAGTGCTCTTAGCCGAGTCTATTCCGGGGAACGAACTGACATCCGATTCGACCTATACCAAGGAATCTTGGAGCTATCCGGCGGATAGAACTCAGAAGATCATGGACTTTACCCGTCGCGAGAAAGTCACTCTCAGCACTCTCTATCACACCGCTTGGGCTCTGCTTGTCAGTCGCTACACGCAGTCGCAAGATGTGCTTTTTTCAACGATGGTCTCAGGTCGCTCGGAAGCGGTTCAGGCGGAAGAGATTTTAGGGCAGCTGTGCAATATTCTTCCGTTTCGGATTCAGATCGATCCCGAAAAAACATTGAAACTGTTTTTTGATGAGATTCGAAATAAAGCGTTTGAGCTTCACGACTACGAATATACTCCGATGTTGCAAATCCCTTCTTGGACGGAAGTCCCTGAAGGAAAGGAACTCTACGATAGTTATTTCGTGATTGTGAATACGCCATCGGCAAAAATTACCGATAAAAATGATCCCGAGGTGAGCGAGCTCGCGCCCGTATTGGCTCAAACGCATTTGCCATTGAGATGGGATATTTATCCTCTACCCAATCGATTGTGGGTAACGATCTCTTTCCTCCACGGACGTTTTTCTGAAACCACCGCACGAAAACTTTTGAGTGATATGGATGAGTTGATTCATCGGATTCTCGCCAACAGCGACGTGACTGTGGGCGAATTGATCGAAGACAGATGAGAGTTCTATTTCTTCTCTTCTGTTCGTCCTGGGTTCTGGGTGCGAGTTCTGCGACTTGGGATGTTCATGGAGTACCAAAGATTCAAGGTAAAAGTATCGAAGAGATTTTGGAAGGTCAGGGACGCGCCACCGCGAAAGACCGCATTTTTCAAATGGACCTTATCCGACGTCAGACCGCGGGAAGATTAGCTGAAATTCTCGGCCCCTCCCTAGCAGAAAGTGATAGGGTTCATCGAATTTGGGGGCTCGGCCATGTGGCCGAAGCGGCTAGCAATCAGATGGATCCGACGTTGCGAAAGCGCTACGAAGCCTATGCCTCCGGAGTGAATTACTACCTCAAAGAGCTGACTGAAAAGCCTACCCTCGAATTTGAAACGCTAAAATACTTGCCCGAACCTTGGTCGGTCGTCGACTCGCTTCTCGTTCAAGCGGCAATGGCGGAAGATCTTGATTTGGTTCAAATCGAAGGCGAGAGCTTTGAGTCCAATACGAGCGATATTGAGGAAGCGATAACATCCCTCTATCAAAAACGTTCTAAATCATTGGCAGACTTTTTGACCCCCGTCGAAGGCTTTTGGGACGTTCCATTGCTCCCAGAGAAAAGCCACAAGCTGATTCCCATTCCGACATCCAAAGAGTTTCAGTGGAAAAAACCGCGTGAGAAAAGAAAAAGTGCGGCGCGCTCTTTTACCGATCCGTTTCCCATTGGTAGTAACGCATGGGTCTTACACGGTTCTAAAACAGAGTCAGGACTTCCGCTACTTGCCAACGATCCGCATCTTAATCTGAGAGCGCCAAATATATTCTACAGAATTCAATTTGCGGGAGCTCTGAATGTTTCGGGGGTTTCGGTTCCGGGAATTCCGGGAGTCGTGATTGGGCAAAATCGTGATGTTGCTTGGGGACTCACAAGCGGAGAAGCCGATCGAATTGATTTAATTCCTCTCAAGAGCATCGAAAAAAAACGCATTCAGAAACGCAAAGAAACTCTCAAGGTAAGGGGAGGAAAAGATATTTCTCTCGTGGTTGAAGAAACCGAATGGGGACCTGTGATTCGTGACCATGTCATGCAGTGGGTACTTTTAGATCCAAAGGTTCTCAAGAGTGCCGATTTCATAGAACTCAATCAGGCTCAGAGTGTCGAGTCGGCATTTCAAGCCATGTCCGCCTGGGGAGGGGCTGCTTTAAACTTGCTGGCGGCTTCTAAAACAAACCATATTGGTTGGAAATTGATTGGAAAGCTTCCTCACCGTTTCGGGTTCGATGGCCGTGTCGCGACAAAAAGAGATCCGAAACACGCTTGGAAAGGATACATTCCCTCGAGCGAGATGCCTGAACTGAAGGATCCGGAGTCGGGATGGATCGTGAGTGCGAATCAAAGAACCGTCGCAATGGATTCTCAAGTTTTTCGTTTCGGGAATAATTGGGCCCCCCCGTTTAGAGCTCATCGGATCCAGGAGCTGCTTCTCAAAAAAGAAAAATGGAATCGGGAAGGGATGAGAGAAATTCAGCTCGATACCCAATCCGAAATCCATGTTTGGTATCGCGACCAGCTTCTCGAAGTCCTCTCCGAGAAAGATTCGGACCCTTGGCTTCAAACAGTTGCCAAGATTATCAGCAAGTGGAATGGAAAAGCAGAAGCAGATTCTGCAGGATATTCGATTTTACAAGAGTTTAGGGCGCAAGTTCTGGAGCTTTTTTTGAATCCTTTATGGGATGGAATTGAGGGACGTCGAAAATGGTTTTTTCAGGATGCCGTGATGAAAAGATTACTCGAGGAAAAACCAATCTACTTGCTTCCGCCAAAATTTTCTTCCTATCCGGACGTTTTAAAAGCTGCTGTAAGAAGTACAATTGAAGTGTTTAAATCTCGTCATCTTATCGCAAATCCTTCTGATCTCGGTTCGCTCAAGTGGGGGGAGTTAAACCCGCTTGCGATTCGCCATCCACTCGGCGCTCAGTTTCCGGTCTTAAAGCTTCCCGGTGGCGCTTACACCGTGCGAGCGAACTACAAAGGCTCTGCGAGTGCCGTTCGAATCATTTTTGATCTTTCCGATCCGAAGAAAAGTCTCTTCGCTCAACCGGGTGGGCAGTCAGGCGATCCCAAATCGTCTCACTTTTCAGATTTGCTGGAAGCTTGGACTCTAGGCGAAATGATTCCGCTCACATCCGAATGAAACGGGTGTTACCGCAGAGAATGTGAGATTTCGGTTTGTTTGTTGACACCGAAATCGCAGATCCTCTACGGTCGGCATTGGGTCTAGTTATTTAATTAATGGGAGTTATCTAATGAAAAAATCATTCAATCAAACAATCAAATTCTTCTTCCGGGGTGCTGGACTTTTGTCTTTGGCGCTTTTGGTTTTCGCTCAAACAGCGACGGCAGGGGTTCCACGTCCAGAAGAATTTAATTCGCAGTACTATCAAACCAGATTCCGATGCAGCGCCTGCACTTTTGAAACCGGCTGCAAATTACCAGACAGTCCGGCAACGGGTTGGAAAAATTGCTATTCGGTATACGATTATACCGGCACCGCGATCGACACCATCTGCGCTCAGGGGCCAGACGGATGTTCCTATTTGAGTCTCGACAAAGTCTGCGACTACCAAAAAATGGGCGATCCTCGCTGTCGTCAGCGCTGAAATATTTTTAGAATCGCTTTGGTGATCAGGGTGAAGCTATCGGAAAGAAGTTTCATCCTGATTTTTTATTGTCTTCCAGAGACACCAGCCGAATAAAAAGACAAATCCATAAAATGGAATCGAAAAGAAGAGGAAGAGATCGAAGTTTCCTCCAAACGAAGGATAGATCCGAGGCAGTCGCGTCATAAAACCAATCGGAAAAAACTGTCCCATTAAAAGATAAGCGATCAAAAAGGGCGCCGCGAATTTAAGTTTTTCGCGTTTTAAAAGAGTTTCGCGCACAGCGAGAAAAAAGATGGGGATAAAAAAGATCGAATAATAGTCTCTAAAAAACCGGAGGAGTAGCGGAACCGCTGCAATCCAAAGCCCAGCTTCCCAATCGATTTTCCAACTCGTTCGGGACTCAATCGGTTTTCTAATCACCCATGCGATGCCGCAAACAATCAGGAGTTTTACTAGCGATAATAACTTTAAGACGATGGGTGCGACCGTGACTGTTGGAAACGGGCTACTGGGAGGCAGAGGAACAAAGAGTCTGAGCAGTGCCGCTTCAAGTGATTGATTGTCCACCCAAGGCAAGAATCCGCCTTTTAACGTTTCGACATATTCAATATGGTAGGCGAGGCCGAAGACAGAGACGGTCAATGCAAGCAAGGCGAGACCCGTAATAGCTCCGTAAAACACGACCTTCCATTGGCGTTTCAATAAAAAGTAGACAAGAAAAAAACCGGGAACAAATTTAATCGACGCTCCCAGCGCAAGACACGCGCCGGTAATGAAATCATTTCCTTTCCGAAAACTGTGAAAGGCGATGGCGATAAGTGCGAGTTCGACGAACTCAATTTTAATCATGGAGAGCCCGAGCAAAAGGGGACGATAGTTTAGAACTAAAACCAGCGAAATAAACAGCCAGATTCTGCGGGTTTCCTTCGGCAAATCGACTGCATAACGGAAGTAGGCCAACCGGATTAAAATTGCCATGCAAGATAAATTGAGAACATGCATTACGGTAGCGACTTGATTGTCCGCCATCTCTTTGAAGGGATACATTAAAAGAAGGTACAAGGGCGTATAGGCTCCGAACTCGTGGACCAGTTCGCCCTTATTAAACCAAAGGCGCGACCACTCGAGTGTCAAAAAGAAATCTCCATAGCCTTGATACCCAAAGGCGCCATGGACGAAATGCACAAGCGAATACACCGTCAATAAAAGCACCAGTAGGCCCAGTCCGATTTTTTGAAATGACGCCGTCATGACAAAGTTGCGTGAGCCTCGCCCCAGGCAGGGCGCGGGATGAGAAGTGAATTTGGAAACTCGTCATCTTCTGGAACCGGCGCAGACGCTGGAACTTTTTTACAAACATAAAGTTTAATATCGCCAAATTGAAAAGGGATGAAGATCCCGCTTTTAGGAAGCAGCGGTCTCAAAAGCAAAAGCATTCGGTTCAAAGGCGTAGGAAGTAGGGCCGCCATCTTATCGATCAAATATTTACAAGAAATATAATGAGAATAGGGTCCAACGTTTACGACCTCAAAACCGGCCTTTCGAAGAAGCGACTTTAAAGCAGGCGTTCGAAAATAAAAAACATGCATATCCATCAACCAAGGCCATCGCGAACCCGCAAGTTTTGGAAACCAATTATCCACATCTAACGTGGATAAAAGAAGATATCCGTTTTCTTTTAAGATAACGTTCGCGTTGGCTAAAACAACAAGCGGATCGCTCAAATGTTCCAGAACATCCCACATCGCAACGGTGTCGTAGGATCGTTCAAGAGTGGGTTGGATTTGCTCTAAAGTTCCTTGATGAACATTGAGTTTTAATTCTTCTCTCGCATATCGTGATGCCCATGCCGAGGGCTCGACGCCTTCAACGCGAATTCCATGTTTTCGAGCGGTTTCGAGGAAAAAGCCGCAATACGAGCCGACTTCTAAAAGTTTTCCGTTCGCGGGAATATATTTCGAGACTCGATTGAAAACATTTTCAAAGGTTTTGTAACGAGCGTCTTTAAATTCCAGATACTGTTCATCCACAACATCCGAATAAAGCTCATGAAGACTGTCTCGGTCCGGTACGAAATCTAAACCACATTCAAGGCACGAAACCACCTGGGGCTGAGAATGGTGCTCCATGCTTGTACAGCGATAGGCCTTGGAATCCGAATGCACCGCACTTTGTTTTTTAGGATGCAACTCGACAAGATTTGGCGAAGCACACAAATAGCATTTTAAATTTCCAAGGTCCGTTCCTTTGCCAACGGGTGCCGGCGGAAAAAATCTCGAAAAGGTCAGAAAAAGCAAACGGTACATGCTTTTAAAAATTTCGTACTTTGGAATTTTTGAAGTTCCCGCTTTGCGATCGGCAAAGTGAATGGGAATCTCGCCGATGCGGCCCCCGTGCTCGTGTACTCGATAAACCACTTCCATAAAAAACGAGTACCCGCGAGAGCGAAGCCTCCCGTAACCAATCTTTTTTAAAAAAGGAATGCGGAAAGCCCTAAAAGACGTCGTAAATTCGTAAGTGGGAACCCGCAAAAGAAAGCGCGCCGCGAGATTCGCTAGGATACTGATGTTGCGACGGTAGCCCACATAATCACAAGTTCCGCCTTTGATATAACGCGAGCCAATCACAAAATCGGCGGTCTCAAGTCTTTTGATGAGTCGTGGAATATCTTCGGGAGCGTGCGACCAATCAGCGTCCATCGTTATCAGTGTGTCGTAGCCATTTTTAATCGCGTAAACCATCGCGAGCTTATGGGCTGTTCCAAGTCCCAATTTTTGGGGGCGGTGAATGACTTTTAAGCGAGGTTCGGTTTCCTGCATCCGGCGGAGCAAGTGCCCCGTGCCGTCGGGTGAATTGTCATCGACGATCAAAAGATCGCTCTGGGGAGATGCCGCAAAAATGGCTTTGCAGAATTCAAAAATATTGTCTCTTTCATTCAGTGTTGCCGTAAAAATTAGAATCCGATCGGCGGACATGCAAGTGACCCCATTTATTCTCAAGATAAGAGCTTGTTATAGTCCTGGAAACAGGCAAAACGCAAGTTTAGAGAGGCCTGTTTTCGAGCGTTGACAAGCCCCCATCGCAGCCAATAGCGTTAGTTAAATTAACGGTTTAGAGAAAAGATGAAATGACCCTGTCTCGCGATTTTTTGAAGAATTTCTTGTGCCTTGCGCTTCTTCTCTATTCTGGCGCGCACTTTCTTTCTTCTTCAGGGCTTTCTCCCAACAGCGCGATTGGCGGCGATTTCATCTCGGGCTTTCCCAGTTTTTGGGCCTGGAAATTCAATCCCAAAATGATTCAAGAAAACCCCTCGGTCCAAGGTTGGATGGGTGGCCAGTATTTGGAACTCAATGAAGAACTTTGCTCGGGTAAAAATATTCCCAAGGGCGAAAACGTCGCGATTGATACGATTGTGCAGCCCCCAAAAGTTTGCCGTGAGTACATGCGGCAAAAGCAATTGAGTCCTGATCAACCCCTTCTGCCGATTCAAGTGGTGAACCGCACCTGGCAATACGGTCCCATGATGCATTTCGTTACTTTTCCGTTGATGTTTTTAAAAAGCTTTTCGACAGCACTGCGGGCTTGGTATTTTGTCTGCCTCATCGCCTATCTTTGTTTATTCTATCTTTGGTACGACCTCTTATTTAGAAGCCGAGGACTCTCTTCGTTCTCGGCGTTCTGTTTATTCTCAGGTCTGTGGTTTAACTTTTCGCCTTCGTATGATGCCTTGAGAGGAGCTGAAATCGAAATTCTGGAATTTCTCTTTCTGACTCTCTCCCTTTGGTACGCGGCAAAAAAAAAATCTATCAAGGCAGGGGCAGCCCTCGCGCTTTCTGTTTTTATGAAATATACCCCACTCGTTTTTGTTCCTTATTTTCTGTGGCGAAGACAATACAAAATCGTCGCCAGTGCTTGCCTTTTCATGGCCGGCCTTTGGGTCGTGACTCAAGCAACGCTCGGTTGGGAGTGGAGCTACTCTTTTAGAATGCTGCAAAAAATTGGAGCGGGGACGACTGCGACGGGCTCTCAAGCTTTTTCTTCGTTAATCTACCGGCTTTTTACAAACTTTGATCTGTTTAACGACAGCACGAGCCAGCTCGCGCGTTTGCCGGTCACGAATACCGCCACTGCTCAACTCATCACTAAAATCTTTGCCTTAAGTTTAATTGCCTTCTATGGAATTTTATTTCTCTTACGACGAGGGAAAGAAGTAATGGATGTTGAACTTTCACTGATCAGTTTACTCATGGTCACTTTGATTCAATGGAACCATATTTACTATCTCATCTTTCTTCTGATGGGTTACAGTGTCGCGCTCTCATCGATATTTAAGCGAGTGAAAACGACGGGAATCATTCCAAAACTCGAATCGGGTGTTCTCTTCGCATCGTTGGTTTTAGTGGGATACTTCCTTCCAGGTTCGCTTTATCATCGTGTCTTTGCGCCTCTAAAATTAAATTTTTGGGATGCTTATTCGGTTTTGTCATTGCCGGTCTATGGCTATTCGATTCTTTTAGTCTGGCTGACCGTTAAAATTGTAAAACAGAGCGGCGAACCTTTGTGGGTTCGAGAGAATCATTTTTAAAAGCGAGAACACCCTTTGAAATTATCCATTGTTATTCCTGCACATAATGAAGAAGACTCTCTTCCATCCACTGTCGAATCCGTTTTTCAAACCTTACGGGAAGAAAAAATTGATCACGAAATTCTTGTGATTAACGATGGATCAAAAGACAAAACCGAGAGTGTCCTTCAAGGACTTCAAACGAAATTTTCAACGCTTCGCTATTTGAATAACGAAGCGCCAAACGGTTTTGGATACGCCGTTAGACGCGGCCTTGAAAATTTCACCGGCGATTGCGTTGCGGTTTATATGGCAGA
>CALCZU010000084.1 GCA_937903155.1 uncultured Bdellovibrionales bacterium | reverse complement strand
AGGTTAACCTTAACATCATTTTGCCAGAGGCAAAATGAATCGGGGCGGCGGGAATCGAACCCACGACCTCTTGCACCCCAAGCAAGCGCGCTAAACCCCTGCGCCACGCCCCGACAGGAAATTTCGAATCCAAAGCTATAGCTCAATTCGGCGGAAAAGAGAAGAATCGAATACCGTAACTCAATGCGTTATTTAGTAAGTTGTCTCTCGTAAAAGGCGTTTAATATCCTTTTTAATCCGTTTCATCGTGCCCGATTCTTCGCGGTCATAATACCCGCGGATTTTTCCGTACCCGTCGACAAGAACGAGCTTTCCGCTGTGGGTGATATCACCCTCTTCTTTATCTTCGGCAGCAGATAAGCGGAAGCCGTTTTGGACAAAGTTTTGGATGTCTCTTTTGTCGCCCGTGAGAAATAAAAATTTATAGGGGTCAGCTTTGCTTTGAGCGGCATAATCTCTTAAAACCTTGGGCGTATCGCGCTCGGGATCCATCGTAAGAGCGACCATGCGGAAGTTTTCTTTGAAGAGAAAAGTCTTTTCGATTTCCATCATGGTTCCCATGATCAAGGGACACGTGCCGGCGCAGTTTGTGAAAACAAAACCTGCGACCCAAACTTTGCGGTACAGCTCCGAGCGAGAAACCATTTTGCCTTGAGAACTCTCAAAATTAAAATCGGGAACTTCGCCATAAGTCGGTAAAGGTTTTGTGTAGAGACTATCGGTTGCCGTTAAAATGCCCAAAGACACAATCGGCATCAGAAAAAGCGAAAGAATAATCACTACGACTCTTTTTTTCATCATTTTAAGACCTCACGATTTGTTTTCGAAAGCCAAATCCCCACTCCAATAAAAAGACAAGTATAGAGACACGAAACGCCGAGAGCAACGGGCGTCGTAAAAGGCTCTACCGAACTCTTGAACATCACGGATTTCACAAGCGAATAACCGTAGCTCAAAGGATTTAGATACATCAAAGGTTTTAAAATCATCGGCGCGCGTTCTAACGGAAAAAACGTTCCCGATAAAATCCACATCGGAAGAAGAATCGTATTCATCACCGCGTGAAATCCCTGGCTTGAATCCACTTTCCAAGCAAAAGCAAAACCGAGAGATGTCAGCATAACTGAAAGCAAAAATAATATAGCGACTAACTCAAACGCGCTGACGACATCCAGATGAAACCCCGCAAACGGAGCGAGAAGCGCAAATAAAACGCCTTGAAAAAGCGCAATCAATGCTCCGCCCACAACTTTGCCGCCGACCATTCCCACACCTGTCACAGGAGCTACAAGCACTCCTTGCAAAAAGCCTTCGTGTCGGTCTTCTATCAAAGACATATTCGAAAAAATCGAAACAAATAAAATCGTGAGCACTAAATTCGCAGGAAAATAATATTGCAGAAAAGATCCGCCACCCGGCAAAGTCGAATCAGGAAATGCGGCCGTTAATCCGCCGCCGAGAAATAACCAAAACAGAAGCGGCGTCAAAAGGCTTCCAATAATCCGGCTTCTCTGTCGGTAGAAGCGAACGAGTTCACGTTTCGAAAGGGATAAGATGGGCAAGAGAGTTTGAGAAGTCGTCATAGCACCTCTCCAAATTGCCGGCCAGTGAGCTGAATAAATAAATCTTCAAGGGTGGGTTTTCCCAATTTCACCGATTGAATCTCCGGGAAATTCGTCACAAGCTCCGGAATAAAAACATGCCCTTCGTTGCGTCGAATTCTGACTTCTTCGCCGACGACGGTTGTCTCCGTATGAAACTTATCGCGGATTTGACTGGATAAACCTTCAGGATTTTTTCCGACGACTGTAATCACATCCATTCCGACAATGGCTTTGAGTTCTAGAGGTGTCCCCGCTGCGACAAGCTTTCCTTGATCCAAGAAAGCCAGCGAATCACATTTATCCGCTTCTTCTAAAAGATGCGTTGTGAGAAGGACTGTGATTCCCTCGTGAGTCATTTGCTTTAAATAGCTCCAAACTTCCATCCTTGCGAGCGGATCTAAACCTGTTGTCGGTTCATCAAGGATTAAAAGTTCTGGTGAGTGAATGAGCGCCTTTGCAATTTCGACGCGTCTTTTTAAACCGCCTGACAAAGATTCTGCTTTTTCATTTTTACGATCGTGAATCTTGAACTTTTTTAAGAGGATTTCGACTCTGTCTTTTAAGGAAGTTCCCGATTTGCCGTACAAGTTCCCCTGGTAAATCATATTTTCAAAGACTGTCAGCTTTTTATCTAAAGCCGGGCTTTGAAAAACGACTCCCACTTTAGCGCGGATCTTTGAGGAGTTCTTTTGAAGGTCTTCACCCAGAATCTGAATCGAACCTTTCTGAAGCGGCAGAAGGGTTGAGAGAAGCTTGAACGTCGTACTCTTCCCTCCTCCGTTCGGACCGACGAGACAAAAAATCTTTCCCTTTTCCACTGAAAAGGAAACGCCTTTCAAAGCTTTGTGATTGGCGTAATCAAATTCGAGCTCTGACGCCGAGACCGCAACACTCATAGGCGATCCCAAACCATTAAGCCCCCGAGCGCGGGAAGGTAAAGAATCGACACTAGGAAGAGAGCTCTCGCCCAAGTCTTATTGCGCTGCCAAGCTAAACAAATTCCAAATCCTAAAAAAATGAGATTCAAAAAAACTGCGCCTACAAGATAGCTGGTTCCCGTCATTCCCCATAACGTCGGAACCAACGTCAACGGCATGAGTGCCAACGAATACAAAATCACTTGCTTGCTCGTCGCAAGCCCCGCCGTATCGACGACAGACAAAATCGGCATATCGGCTCTTCCGTAATCTTCGCGGTATAGCCAACCGATCGCTAAAAAATGAGGGATCTGCCAGATGAACAAGATTGCAAAAAGCAAAAAACCTTCGGCACTAAAATTTCCATTCGCCGCCGTCCATCCCATCAAAGGCGGCATCGCTCCCGGAATGGCGCCAATCAGAGTCGATAGCGGGCTGATTCTCTTCGAAGGAGTGTAAACACCTAAATACAAAAGCACCGTCACTGCACCCAAGATGGAAGTCACCGCATTCACCGTCATCAAAAGAATGACGATACCAAGGACACTCATCCCTACCCCTAAACGAAGCGCAAGTGCACTCGAAAGTCGTCCTGTGGGAAGAGGCCGATTCATGGTTCGCAACATTTTCGCGTCGGTGTCAATTTCAGCATACTGATTAAAAATACAACTTCCCGCTCCAACCAAGCCCGTTCCTAAGAGCGAAAAAATAAAATGAGATAATGAAAATTCACCCTTTTGGCCTAAAACATAACCTAACGTCGTCATGAGGAGTGCCAAAACACAAATCCGCGGCTTGGTGAGTTCTAAAATATCCGCAACGTAAATTTCTTCCGCGACTGCCTTCATGCCGGACTCAATTCAAACTGGGGAGAGACGATCTTTTCCTTTTCGAGCAATCGGAACACTTGAAGGGTCAGGACAATCGAAGTCGCAAAACTCAAAGCGCCGATTACAAGATGGGTCGACGTCATGGGAACTGGCTTTTTTAGCCAAATAATCATGGCCCCTAAAAGAATCTGAAAACTCATGAGCATTAATAAAATTCCCATCGTGACCGTTAATCGCATCTGCGTCTCATGTTTTGTGTAAACGCGGTAAGCAAAAAGAGAGACGAGCAAGACCAAACCAAAAGCCCAAGTTCGGTGAGCAAACTGCAACCCTATTTCAAAAGTCCAAGCTGGAGGTAAAATCCCGCCAAAGGCAGTTGGAAAATCGGGAATCGCAAGCGCTGCGCCCAGATGTCTCATCGAAGCACCCATTAAGAGTTGCGCGAAAAATCCAAGATTAATCCAAAGCGCAAGCTGCGCCAAAAAATCGCCGCCTCCTTCATAAGAGAGTCTCTCTTTTACCGGTTCCTTCCAAGACGCGGAGGTCACCGTGGCGATGATGACACTTGTACAAAAATAAATCTGCGCAAGACACGCATGCGCGATCGAAACCTGAGGAGGCAATCTCAAAATCACAGTCATTCCGCCCAGTCCCGCTTGAAAGAGAACAATGGCGACCGCGGCGAAACCCAATCGTTTGACCCAAGTCCGTTTTTCAAATTTCCAAAGTAAGAGAGCTTGAATCACGGTCAGAATCGCAACGGTCCCTGCCACCATTCGATGCCCGTGTTCGAAAAGAATTCCGCCAACCATTGGAGGAAAAAATTTTCCGTAAGCAAGTGGCCAATCGGGAACTGCAAGGCCTGAACCCGTGCTCGTCACGAGCGCACCCGCCAAAAGTAAGAAAACGGTTGAAACAGAAGTGAGAACACAGAAACGATGTAGGGCTTTTTCGCTCATCTTAGCATTTCCATTTTTTGGCCTCTACCGGCTTTTCACGAGGGTGAGAAGCAAAAGCGTCGCAGCTGGGATAAAGGACCAAATCCAGTCGAGATGTTGTTTTGGGACGTCGATTTTTTTAGGTTTGCCGAATTTAAAAACGATCCACGTCAGTTCGCTCAAAACAAAACATCCAATCGAAGCAAACAAGAACAAATAAAAAATGGAGTCGACCCTCGATTCGACTAAACCCATCAAATTCGAGAGCGACTCCATTAACATTTTACTACCTCAAAGATTTCCGATTATGCACCGGCTGTGAAATCAACTGTCGACGATCCGCCTTCAGTGACTTTCACTTTTTCAGTCTTTGTTCCCAATTTTTCATGCCACATTTCGATGGTGTAGTCGCCAGGAGGCACGTTGGAGATGGTGTAGTTACCCGCATTGTCCGTGACTGCGAAATAGGGGTGATCGAAGACGTTTGCGTAGGCATTCATCCAAGGATGAACATCGCATTTAATACGGACGGCCATTTCGGGCTTTGTGAATTTCTTTTCGATCGTGCTGCCTTTAGTCGGCATGCCGTTGTTGAATTTTGGACTTTGTTTTGGCATTCCGTTCACATTGTGAAGAAATCCATCACTGTTCAAAATTTTCAATGTTTGGTTCACGCGAATTCCGAAAACGTGAGGAGTGTACATGCAACCATGTTGATCAAACGTCACAGGGGTTGCTGTTCCGGTATCGCCCGCAGGTGCTTTTGCATCTTTTAAAGAAACCATTGCCCATTGGACAGTGTTGTTGGAGTTGATGACAGTCGCGTCATTCATCACGACTTTACCGGCGTTGGCCGTTTTGCACTCAGGAGTCATTTTATTTTCCACGGGTTTGCCGGGAGCTCCTTTGTAGTTAACTTTTCCTGTGATTGTGCCGCCAGCAAATAGCGAAGCACTCACAAGGCCGATGAAAACAATAATATTTTTCTTCATAATTTTGCCTTTCTGCAAATGGGTGTGGGGGAAATATAAAGACTCTGCGTTAAACAGGCAAGGAATTTACAGACTTGCAAACACTATTACTCAACGCGTTATTTTTTGACTGAGTCTGCTCCCAGAAAGGGTAACCAGACTCCGAAGACGATCACAACCATCGATCCCACGAGTTCGGTCACTCCGTGGGGAATCCGAAAAATGAGTAGGTCAATCGCGAGTCCCAGCACTGGGGTTAAATAACCGAGGGACGCCACCGGCGCGGCTGGCGTCAGCGCATAGGCAACGGTCGTAAAATACTGGGAGAGCGAAGCAAGAACTGAGGCTACCAGAAGGAAAATCCAGGTCGAAACTCCCATCGGCCATTGCATCGGCGTTAAAACCCATAAAAAAAGATGCGCTATCAGACAGAAGAGACACCAATAAAACATGATCACTTCCGCCGAATTATTTTTCGACGCCTTGGCCGACATGAGATAGGCCAAACCCGCGGCAATTCCAGAGACCGCGCAGAGGTCGAGCCCTTGAAACGAAGTGGGCTGATTCGAGTTGAGCTTTATCAATACAAATCCAGCCAGACTTCCGATAAGTGCTACCCACGTCCGAAAAGAATTTTTTTGTTTCAAAATGATCGGACCCATCGCAATCAAAACGACTCCGCTTAACCCTTGAAAAAGAGATGCAAGAGCGACGCCCGACCTTGCAATACCTTCATAAAAAGTCAAAACGGCTAGGGTCCCGAAAAGTCCCCACAGCCAAAGACTCGCTTCTCTATTTCCAAAAAACCGAAAACTCTTCCGCTTTTTTCGAACCATCAGACTGAGCACCAAACAATTTGCAAGCACGCGTAAAAAACTTCCCGTTCGCACTGAAAGACCGGGTTCGTTTTTAAACGCCAAAAAAAACAGGGCTGACATCGCTGCCGAAAAAGTGCAAGCAAGCACCATCGAATAAAGTCCCCGCTTCAGGGCTGGAAACTCGAGCGTTCCTCGAGCCCTGAAGCGTCCCCCAACATCAAGAAGTGCGGAACTTTCAGTTTTCACGACGCATTTGCAGTCATTGGATTTTTTTCAGGCTCCATCACGTTCAATTTTTGGTCGAGGCTCAATCGATATCCGAGAATTTGGTTATCGTACGACATCATATCGCCTTCAGGATCCCGAATAAAACCCTTCTTTTGGTAAAGGCGTGCGACCCCTTCAGCTCCATCTTGAACGTGCAAGACAATCGCTTCGCATTTCCAATTTCTGGCAATTCGCTCGGCTTCTTCGAGCATCATTTCGGAAAAACCGTAACCGTGAAAATCCGGGTCCAAAGCCACACAGCGAAGATTTGCGGAATTGGCAACCCAAGACTGGCTCGTTCCACAGGAAGGAGGCATCAGGGCAAAGGTCCCGATGATTCGGTAGCCTAGCTCCAGAACATAAACAACGCCTTCTTCGCGGCGACTTTCGACATCCATCAACTCAATTTTTCTTTGGCGATTCGTAAAAACTTCGGGAAGTTTGTAGCGATAGGTTTGTTCAAAGGCTCTTAAGAGCAACTCGCCGACTTGCTTATCGTCATCCTGACGCGCGACACGCATCAATAAGAAGTGGGAAATATCTCTTTTGTTGTTTGCTGCTGATCCATTGTGATTCATAAACTGTCTTGCTCCGATGTTTGAAGTATTTTTGAATGACAGTTATACGAAATATTGCAAAGTCTTGTGTCAGCGTTCAGTAAAGGAACGATTAAGGTTTTGCGAGTGAGACCAACGTATGTTGATATACATCAACAGTGTTTATGGCAGTGTCCACTCTTCTCGGATGTTCGGTTCTTGCGTCAACGCTTTCACTAATTCAGGAACGAGCTTGTATTGACTGACAAGCGCTTCATCTTTTAAGGCATAGTCTTCGAACTGAGTACTTCCTTTGATGTACCTTCGAAAGAGACGCATTTGTTCCGCAGAAAATCGATCTTCATAGACTACGGCGGCCTGGGTGAGAATTGCACGTACCACTTGCGCTTGCCCCACTTTACCCGGCTGGCTTCCCTTATCGCCACCTTTTCCAGACACCATCGTCTTGATCTTGTCTACGGCAGATTCTCCATCCGAGGTTTTCTTTAGCGCCTTCTCCACGTGATCAGCGAAGCTTTTGACGAAGAGGTCAGGATTTTCCCCCTCATAGATCTGACACTTAAAAAACGTGCGAGCGATTACGTTGACAATTTCGGCATCAAAATCAATGTCTGAGAAATCAAGCAAAGCAACGCTAATTTTTTTCTGACTGAAGTCCATTTTCTGAACCACACCCTTTTGAATTTCGAAAAATTCTTCCCAGGATTTAAATCCTACAATTTGAATGGACCAGCCTCTTTCTTTTAACCAATTCCAACGACTCACCGTAGGTTCGTGGAGGGATGCAGCGGGGGACATGCGCTGTAAGTGGGTGCCCGAGCCGACCGGCTCATTTTCGGTAGCATAGAGCGGAATTTTCCAGCTTTGATCCGAATCGTTCAAATCCCATTCGCGATAACCTTTTTGCAGTTGTTTTGTGAGACGCTCAACTGTTTCCCTGGCTGTTTTTTCTTCGGGTCCTGACGTGGCTCTCGCTAAACTTTCTTTGGCACCCACGATCGAATTCTGCAATTCCACTTTCTGTTTGGCATTCAAATACCGTCGCAGAATTTTCTGACCATTTGCAAAGTGGATTAATCTCTCATGACAAGTCGGACCCAACTCAGTCGCTGCCATTGTTTGAAAACAAAAAATACCCAACAAGAAGAAACAAACATTCCAACGTTTAGCCATGAAGCTTTCATAACATCATTATTTATTTTTAATGCGTAGTTTCAAAGAAAGCTGTTATCAAAAGTTTTCAGTCGGCATTTTCTAAACAATATCGGCGGCAACTGGAATCCGTCGGCCCATTCCAAATGCTTTGGAAGTCAGTCTGAGAGCGGGCGGAAGTTGGCGACGCTTGTATTCACTCGATCGATAAAGTCTTTGAAAAATGTCAACGGCTTTGGGATCTACGCCGAGGGATTTTATCTCTGAGAAAGTTTTTCCTTCTTCGATAAAGAGACGGACGATTTCATCCAGAACATCATAGGCCGGAAGCGAATCTTGATCGGTTTGATTTTCTCTGAGTTCTGCAGAGGGCGCGCGGGTGATTGCGTTTTGGGGAATGATTTCACCGTTGCGATTAATATATTTCGCAAGCGCATAGACTTCGTGTTTCTTAAGATCGCCCAGAACTGCGAGGGCCCCCGACGTATCTCCGTAGAGCGTCGCATAACCACACGAAATTTCGCTTTTGTTGCTGGTATTTAATAAAATTCTGTTCTCGCTATTTGCAATCGCCATCAACACGGTCATCCGCACACGCGGTTGAATATTTTCTAACGCTAAACCGGTGACGGGCAGTGATTTCAGAAAGGCCTGGACCATCGGTTCAATTGAAACGGCCTGAAAATCAATTCCTAATTTCTCGGCTAATTGTTTTGAATCAGAGAGACTCGCCGAAGCGTTATATTTCGATGGTAAGGCAACCGCTTTTACATTTTGGTTTCCAACCGCCTCTTTCGCGATTGCAGCGACAACGCAGGAGTCGATTCCGCCGGACAATCCTAAAATCAGTTTCTCGCCCCCTGATTTTTTTACGTAGTCGCGAATGCCAAAGGCCAGGGCTTCGAAATGCCAAGCTTCTTTTGTTGCGGGATAAGCGCTGATTTGGCCCGCCTGTCCCAAAAGATGCGTGACCGAACTTTCTTTGAAAACGGGAAGACGCGCCTCTAACTTTCCTTTCGCGTCCAAAATAAAACTGGCGCCATCAAAAATGAGTTCGTCATTGACGCCGGCCTGGTCGCAGTAAGCGACGGGGCAATTTAACTCTTGAGCAATCTGAGCAAAAAGCAATTCGCGACGCTCGGGTTTGCCGAAGTGAAAGGGAGATGCGGAAAGATTAATCAAAAGATCCAGTGCGCTCCCCTTCAAATCTTCGATTACATCACGGCCGTGGTAATCCCATTCGAAGCCTTGTCTTCCCCACGCATCTTCGCAAATCGTCACGGCGACTTTTTTTCCGGCCACTTCGAAAAAGCCATTTTGATCCCCGGGTTGAAAATGTCTCTCTTCATCAAAAACGTCGTAATAGGGGAACAGCTTTTTCCGGTATTTCAAAATGCATTTTCCGTCCTGCCAAACTTGCGCGACGTTAAAAACAGGTTTTTGCCCTGCGGCTGAGTTCTTTTCGACAACGCTGAAGACGGCGGCGAGACCTTGGGTTTGCTTCCCGGCAGTTTCCGCGGCTTTTTCATTTCTTTTGACGAGTTCTAAAGATTCTAGGAGATCTCTTGGGGGATATCCTAAGAAAGTGAGCTCGGGAAAAAGCACAAGTTCCGCCCCTTGCTTCTTCGACTCTTCAAGCGCCTTCAAAACCATTCTCAGGTTTTCATCGACCGCTCCGATCTTCGGATTCAACTGATGAAGCGCAATTTTCATCGGGTCGCTTCTTTCGAAGAGGGTTTTTGAAACGCTTTTTCATATTCTTCAGGCGACATGCCGCCTTCTTCCCAAACACTTCCCGTTAAAGGCTCACGCGAGTGAAGCCAGTTTGCTTGCTCATCGATGATCTCGTTTGCTCCCTGAAGAAGCGGAAAATAACGGCTAAAGTTGGATTCCCCTTCATAGTTTCTCACATAAGAAACCCAAGGAAAAATAGATGGAAATAAAAAGGTAAATAAAAACAGAACCACGGGCACGGCCCCCCATAAAGCGTGTTTCCATTTGTATTTAGAAAGAAATGTGGTTTTCGCAGCGAGTGAAGCTTCTTCGAGCCTCATGGTCAGCGCTGAATCGAGACGATTCGGCTGAAGAGACGGGATGAGAGAGAGCGTCTTTTCGAGTTCGTCTTTAATTCGACTACAAGTCTTGCAAGCGTCAATATGTTTTGACATCTCTTGATGGCGATTAGAGGGAAGAATGCCTTCTAAAAAATCGGACAATAAATTCTGACAAAAAAAGCACGTCATTAACATTTCAGGTCGCCCATCCTGGTTTTAGCTCTGTAAAAGAAGTTTTGGCACTGCCTTTAAGCAGCTCTTTCAGTTCCAACCTTCCACGGTGGAGACGGTGTCGATACACTCCCCACCGAAGACCTAGGATTTGAGTGGCTTCCTCGTCTTCAAACTTAAGGAGATCTTTTAAGATGATAGGAATGCGGTGTTCGACATCAAT
Organism: uncultured Bdellovibrionales bacterium; assembly: GCA_937903155.1. GTDB lineage: Bacteria > Bdellovibrionota > FAC87 > UBA2466 > UBA2466 > CALCZU01. Next base: position 10,829 of record CALCZU010000084.1, on the reverse strand, counting down.
TCCCTTGAGTCGGTAAAGAAATAATTTTCGATCAAACTCCGAATCCAAAGAACTCTTCAGTGACAAGTTCGTATCAATCCCCAGAAAACGCTTTCCATGGTCATCTAACGCAAATGAAAAAGATTCTTTTAAAAGCACTTTCCTTAGGTGCAACCAGGTAATCTGGTAAGGATATAGGTGTACAGGTATTTTCCATTCCCTTTTTTCATTTTCTATTTTTCGGAATCGTTCTCCAAAATCCCTGAAGACATCGACTAGGATATCATCCGCGGCTTCGGTATCGAGAATCGTCCATCTCACAAAATCATAACAACGTTGGGAATGCAGTCCCACGAGTTCTCTCAAACGAGTTTCTTTAGAATTTATTTCTTTTAATTCCATTCGCTTTCGGCAAAAAACCTTTTCATTTTATTTTCGTCCGGATTTTCGATGATTCCGGCCTCGCAGACTAGCATGCTTATCAAAGAATGAGGAGTGACATCAAAGGCTGGATTAAATACATCAAATGAACGAACAGGTTGGTTATTGCCAAGGACCGATAAGATCTCATTTTTATTCCGCTCTTCGATGGGGATATCCTTGCCTTCTTTGATTGATAAATCGAAAGTTGAAGTCGGAGCCGCGACGATAAAGGGAACTTCGAAGTGTTTCGCAAGAATCGCCAGTTGATAAGTCCCAATTTTATTGGCAGCATCCCCGTTAGCAGCAATGCGATCCGCTCCCACTACCACCGCACTGATTTTTTTATCCCTTAAAACGACAGCTGCCATACTGTCGCAAATGACTGAAAAAGGGATTTCTTTTTTGCCCAGTTCCCAAGCTGTCAGCCTTAAGCCCTGAAGAAGCGGGCGAGTTTCGCAAGCGTAAACGTGCTGAATCTTTTTGAGGTCAAAGGCATGAGACAAAACTCCAAACGCTGTGCCCATTCCGCCGGTCGCAAGACTTCCGCTGTTGCAAATCGTTAGCACAGCGCCCTCGCGCAGTGCCTCGGCGCCGTGTTGTGAAATTTTTAAATTGGCTTCTCTGTCTTCGAGATGAATTTTTTTGGCTTCCATTCTCAAAGCCTCAAAAAGTGTCGAAAAATCCGACTGGTTTTTCTCGTAAACTTTTCTTTGTCGGTCGATAGCCCACTTTAGGTTGACTGCCGTCGGTCGAGAGACCTCAAGCTCGTCGAGACGCTTCGCAAAGTGCGCCTTCCTTTCGCTCTCCGCCAGTTTCATACTTTCGAGTGCCGCCAAAACGCAACCATAGGCGCCTGCCACGCCTAGAAGAGGAGCCCCTCGGACTGCAAGACTTTGAATGGCCGCGACGAGTTCGGAAACACTTGTAATTCGAAGATAAACCTCTTCACTCGGCAAGCGAGTCTGATCCAAAAGGAGTAGGGAGTCTTGATTCCACTCAATCACTGAAAATGCATTTGCTTGTTTCACAGGGAACGACCTTACGAAAGAAGTCCACTTTTGACAAATCGCCTTTAAAAACAATAGAATCATTGTTTTGCGCTCTCTACATGCTCGTTCATATATATTACTTTTTAATTCCCGTGCTTTTAGTCGCTGCAGGGATTTTTGCGGCAGCTGAGGCGGCGTTGTTTTCACTGACTCCTTCTCAACTAGAGCATTTAAAAGCTACCCGACCGGGCCTTCACAAGCGAATCCGTGCGCTTGTGCAACGTCCAGAGTCGCTTCTTTCTACTTTGATCATCGGAAACGAGACGATCGGAATTCTGATTTCAGGCTTCGTCGTGACACTGATTCAGCTGAACTTTCACCAGTGGAGCGAAAATCAGATCCTTTTCATCTCAATTGTTGTTTCCTCGTTCTTACTTTTGACCGTTTCAGAAATTCTTCCCAAAATCATTGCGTTTAGATTGCCCGTGTTGGTCGCGTCTGTTTTGGTTTATCCAACGACTTGGGTGCACGCGCTGTTTACGCCCCTTCGAAACATTTTTCTTTTTGTCAGCGAAAGAATTTTACGTGTTTTAAGAATTCGCTCAAACACGCCGGGCGTTATCTCTGAAAAAGAGTTTTTAACGCTGGTTGAAGCGGGTGCCGAGAGCGGAAGCCTTGATTCAGACGAAAAGGAGATGATTTACAACGTTTTCCAGATTAGCGACCAACCGGTCTCTTCGATCATGACGCCTTGGAATGCCGTTTTTACTTTACCTGAAGGTTTGAGTCCTCGCGAGGCGCTTAACCGAGTCCGAGAAAAAACTTACTCCCGTATCCCTGTTCTTTCCAAATCGGAGCACGTAGTGGGGATTCTCTATACGAAAGAGCTTTTGAAATTACTTTTAGACAAAGATCCCACGAACGATGAAAATGCGGTTCGAAGCGCCACTTTTTCGCCTTACATTGTTTCGAATCACAAACGCATTTCAAAACTCTTCAGAGAGTTTAAACAAAAGAAAATTCATATCGCTCTCGTCGTCGACGAATATGGTCGTTACCATGGTGTGATCACGCTCGAGGATATTCTCAATACTCTGTTTCAGACGCGTAAAAAAACAGAAGGGAAACCTTCGTGATCGTCATTTTAACAACGCTATTGATTGTTTTTCCTTTCGTCTTAATCGAAGCTTTTTTCTCAGGATCTGAAATCACTTTTCTCTCGGCCAGTCGGCCTCAGATTTTAAGAAGAGCAAAAGAAAAACATTTTCGCGCGCTTTTGGTAAAACAGCTTCTTTCAAAACCCGAGACGCTTTTCGCAACGACTATCGTTGGAACCACCCTTGCGATTTCATGTGCAACCACCGTCGCGACCCTCTATCTTTTGAAACACCAACCCAATCATGAAGATTGGATGAGTTTACTCACCTTGACACCGTTTATTCTTATCTTCGGAGAATTTATTCCAAAGATGGCCGGCCGGGCGAATGCCGATGCCCTCGTCTATAAATTAGCACGCCCTCTCTACTTTGCGAGCTACGCGCTCTATCCTTTCACGAAGCTTCTTGAGTTTTACGCAAGCGCTTTGAGATTTATCGTCGGGGACAGTTCTCATAAAAGTTTCTTTCTATCCCGCGAAGAGATCAAAGCGTCACTGCCCGGTTCGCGCGGGACCGATGTGACCCAAGCTGAAAGAGCTTTAATCGAGCGCATTTTGGAGTTCGGCAAAATCACGGTGAAGGAAATGTTACGACCGCTCATCGATGTCGTCGCGATTGAAGAAAACGAACCGCTTTCCGAAGCCGTTCGAATGTTTACTGAGTCAGGCCATTCCCGTCTGCCTGTTTACTCCGAAAGAATTGATAGAATTGTGGGTGTCATTCAGGGGTTTGATTGCCTGAAGGCGAAAGACCTCACCAAACCGGTTAAAAGTTCGATGCAGCAGGCCCTTTTTGTTCCGGAGAGTAAACCGATCGAAGAGTTACTCTTAGAGTTGAAATCCCGCCCGATGGCAATAGTCGTGAACGAGTATGGGGGCGCTGAAGGAATTATCACGATGGAAGACGTTATGGAGGAACTCGTGGGGGAAATCGAAGACGAGTTCGACGAGCCCGAAAAACAGTTTCGCCAAATCAGCGCCAATTCTTATGTCGTCTCGGCGCGAATGGAAGTTTTCGACATCAAAGAACAGTTGAAAATCAATGTCCCGGAAGGCGAAGATTACCAAACTCTGGCCGGTTATCTTTTAAAGAAAATGCAAAAAATTCCTAAAAAATGGGATTCTATCGTCATTGACGGAAATGAATTTGTGGTTCAATCGGCGACGGACCGTTCGATAGAAGAAGTCTATATTATCGTCCATCAAAGTGAGAAAACTTCGTAGTCAATCTTTGCTTTTCTCAGTACGCAAATAAAACCTTATCAAAAAAAAACGACATCTTCTCCGAGCGTTTGCCTTTGGAGTGCGCGAGCTTCTAGTTTTGTTTCATGAAGTTCATTTTGGTTTCTCTTCTGAGCTCTTCGCTCTTTGCGGCGATTCATGTGACCGACCACCGCAGAGAATTTTATGAAGTTCCTGATTCTTTAAAAAAATTATCTTCGGGAGTGGCTGCAGTGTTTAAGACAGACTCCCTCGAACACTTGAAAACCGGGTGGAAGCTTTCTGCAAAAACCGAAACCTACGAAAAATGGGCAGAACTCTGCCCAGATGAAACTTATGCAAACCAAATGAATCCCGCCGTTTGTACGGCATTCCTCGTCGCGCCAGACCGAATTGCGACGGCTGGGCACTGTGTGGCCAATCAAGAGGTTTGCGATTCGCTCTCCTTTGTTTTCGATTTTCAGATTTCAAACGAAAAGGAGTTTCCTCACTCGTTTGGAAAAGATCAGGTTTATGGATGCAAGAAACTTCTCGCAAGTTCAAATGACCCCGACTATGCCGTCATCCAGCTCGATAGAGCCGTGAGGAATCGAAAACCCTTCGGATTGAGCGATAAAGCCCCTGCCCTTCGCACGCCGGTCATCCTGATGGGGTTCCCCCACGGTATTCCGCTCAAAGTCGTCGAGTCCGGGAAAGTTCAAGACAACCAGAATTCGAATTCTGAAACCTATTTCGAAATTGATTCGGATTTATTTTCCGGAAATTCGGGCTCGCCCGTATTAAATGCCGAAACCTTCGAAGTGGAAGGCATTGTAGCTGTGGGCTTCGGCGAATTCGAACAACCCATCATTCACCCGAAAACAAAGAAACCCTGCCGCTACGTGCGACGCTGGAAAAAAGAAAGCGACGCGACTTACAGCTGGGTCTCCCGAATCACGAATTTAAAAATAGAAGGAGAATGATCTGGATTACCAATCGAAGTTCAATTCTTCGTCGAAATCTTCTACCCTGTCCAAACTCATGACGTCGTCTTTTCCGCTTTTTACCCGAATGCCCGTATCATACTCGAGCGTTTCGTAGTCATTCTCAAGCACATAGGATTCTTCTTCGTTATTCGAAGGTTGGTAATCCATGTTCTTGGGACGTCTGCCCCGGCGACCTGGAGGTCTCCCAGCGGACTTTCCGAACATCACGTTTTTGGATTTTGCTCCGACAGCCGCGAGCGCAGCGACTGGTCTTTCGGCTTTTTTAGCCAAAAGTTCAGCGGCTTTTGCGGCGATTTTGTCGGTGTTTTTTTTGATGCTTTTTTGCTGTGTGTGGACTTCTTTTGCGAGCTTTTTAGCGGCCACGACAACTTTTGTAGCTACTTTTTTGGCTTGCTTAACAGCAGGTTTCTTCTTCGATGCCGCAAGTAATGCGATTTTCGCGGTCGTTGCCCTAACTCTCTTGGCCATAAGCCCCCCATGACTTTGGTACCAGATCGTCTAAACTTCTGACCCCTGATTTTTTGTTTTAAAAAACAGATCTGCCTTGTTTAAGATCATGGATAAACTCTTTTTGAAATTTTTGCAATACCAATTTCGCGGAAATGATTAAATATTTCTGACACATGGCCCCTTTGATCCCGCATCAAAAATATGCTAGGTTTGCGAACAATTTTTCGAATTACAATATTGGAGGATTCAAATGGCGAAAAAGAAAAAAGCGAAAGCAAAAGCAAAAGCGAAAAAACCCGCAAAGAAAACTGCGAAAAAAGCGAAAGCAAAAAAGGCTCCTAAAAAAGCAAAAGCAAAGAAAGCTGCGAAAGCTAAGAAGCCCGCAAAAGCAAAAAAAGCTGCTCCTAAAAAAGCGGCTGCTGCTCCTGCGAAAAAACAAGCTGCAAAACCGACAACTGGATACGGCAAAATGGCCGCAGCTGGCGTTGCAGGTGCTGCGATGGGCGCGACGGCTGGATACGCTTTGAGTGGCAACGGTAACGGCCACGGTGAAGACGAAGAGTAAAATTTAAGCCTTAATGAATCTGAAAGACCTCCGGAGAAATTCGGAGGTTTTTTTTTACGTTAAAACGCGATTGATTTCTGCGAGTAGAAAAGTCGCAGCGATTTTTTTGACAATATTGCGATCGCGAGCAAGAAGCATCACCCGCTTGTTGAAGACTTTCTCCCCGACAACACAGAGATAAATCGTCCCAATCGGATCTTTTTCAGTCCCTCCGCTCGGACCTAAGTAACCCGTCACTGCAGCGCCAATCGAAGCACCGCTAATCTGTTTAATTTTTTGAGCAAGCTGCAAAGTACAATTTTCAGACACCGCATCTTCGGGTTTTGCGAGAGTCACTCCGAGAAGTTTTTCTTTTGCGGCATTTTGATAAACCGTGACGCCTCCAAAAAAAACTTCAGAAATTCCAGGAACTCGAGTCAAAATCTCCGACACTTGCCCGCCGGTGCAAGACTCAGCCACGGCTAAAGTCTTTTTCTGCTTTTTTAACTTTTCAAAAATCAATTCCTCGAGCTCTTCATTTTCTTGGCTGTAGCAATAATTCGAGACCAGACTCGAAATCTCTTTTTCGAAAGCTAACATTTCGGGAGGATGCTCTTTAGATGTCGTTTTCCAATAAAGTGTTAAAAAGTTTTCGGGATAGCGGGTCCGATATCCGAGATAAGCATTGGCTGGAAGCTTCGCTTCGATCGGATCCATGAGTCTTTGTAATTCAGATTCGGGAATTTCGTGGCATCTCCACGTTGCGTGCAGAAGCTTTTCAGATTGTGAAAGATATTTTTGGATCTCTGGAAATACAAAATCAGAAAACATGGCCTTCATCTCAAAAGGCACCCCTGGCAAAAAGAAGAACTTACAGCCCTCTAAATGAAAGCTAAAGCCCGTCGCAGCCCCTTTCAGATTGGGAATGGGGAGTGTTCCTTCAGGGTAAACAATCTGTTTCAGCGCTTGCGGAGTGATGGCCCGGTTACGGGCCTTGAGTGCGGTTATTAACCTTTCTTTTGAGGGAATATCTTCGACGAGATCTACTCCCAGGACTTTTGCCGCGCACTCGGCAGTTCGATCATCCGATGTCGGGCCTAGGCCACCAAAAACTACAGCGATGTCTGCCCTTCCAGCCACCTCTTGCAAAGTATTGCGGATGGTCGTGGGCTCATCGGCGATGACACTCGAACGCTCAAGCCTGGCTCCTAATTCAAAAAGCCTATCTGCAACCCATTGCGAATTCGTATCGGCGATTCTTCCTGTGAGGAGTTCGTCACCGATGGGTAGAGTTTCAATTTTGAGTGGTTTCACTGTGATCAGTTTAGCCTAAAACAAGAGGACTGCGTTTTCTTAAAATAACTTTCTTCTCGAGCCTTTTCCGTTCTTCTTCACGTTGATGTGCGGATTCTAATTTTCTCTTTTCGAAATCGGATTTTAATTCCACCATCTTTTCAAGCCAACGGCCTAAATCTTCGACCTCGTCGACGACTCGGAAACGAATCATTTCTTTCAGACAACTCAATGCCAGGTGCATTTTCTTGTTCGCACGATTTTTAACGACGACCATTTCCTCGGTGTGCGTCATTTGACAGAGTTCACAAGTATGCGGTTCTTCGTAATAATGGCAGCTAATGCAGGTCAGAAATTTAGAATTTTCGAGAAATACGCCAAGACGAACCGCCATCTTTTGTCGTAATCTGTCTTTTTCGAGTGCATCTAGTGCCATAGAATGGAATAAATACCAAAAGGACGAGGTAAGTGCAACTTGAGGCCCCCATTCAACCGATTCACGCTGTGGTTTTTATTGTTTTTCTCCCAGTTTTCACAGGCTTATGAACTTGGAGCCTGGTACAAGCGAGTGCCAGAAATCCCTCGCGCTCTCAATACCCGTTACGAGCCCAGCTTTCTAATTTTGAAAACAGGCATTTTTAGTAAAAGCGGAAATTTAAAAACGGTCGGAGAGGCAAGCCAGTGGAAATCTCTTTGCGATAAAGACTACCGATTGATCGCTTGGGTTACCCACCGATTAGGAAAAAAAGATTCGCTCTCGGTCACGGCTGCAGAACTGCTGGGGAACGATTTAAATAAAGCTCTCACCAAATCGTGCTTCAGTGCGGTTGAACTGGACATCGAACCTCTCACTGGGAATGAAGAGTGGCTGGTCGAATTCTTAACTCAATTGAAATCGACGTTGAGTCCTAAATTGAAACTAAGACTCGCTGTCCCTTTTATCGCGGAAAATTCTCAGGCTTCGAGTTGGAAGAAAGCCGCGGCTAGAAAAATTCTGTCAGCGATAGACGGACTTGACGTCATGCTTTACGACTCTGGATCTCAAAACTCAGCCGACTACTTAAAACTTCTGACTGAAAATATCCGTCTGGCAAACCAATGGGCATCTGAAAAGCCCGAGAAGACGATTTATTTAGGAATTCCCGCATACCACGAACGCACAAAACTACATCTAGATAACTTTGAGAATATCGCTTCCTTTATTCAAGCCGGAAAAAGTCTTCTTCCCAACGACGTAACAAAAATCTGCACTGGAAATGTCGCTCTTTCTTTTTATGCAGGCTGGACGCTTTCCCCAGAAGACAGAAAAAGTATTGATGAACTAAAAAAATGGTTGAGTGAAACCTGCCCTAAAGGATCGCCATGAATATAAAACTGCTTTTATTAGTATTGGTTTCGACGCTTGCGTTTTCAGACACTTTAAACTCTGGTCTTGAAGTCGGGACAAGTGTCTCGCATTACTATGATTCGAGAAGTGTTTTTACAAACCCTTCTGCTCTCAGTTACCAAACTCTTCTCAATAACGCTCGTTTAACGAGTAGCTTTGAATACGCCTTTAGCGACGGAGCGCCGAATGACTTTGCATTTTCGATGGCTTACGGTTCTATCGGATTGGGATTTGAAAAGCTCTCAGTGATGCAAGACCCCTACTTGCGCTTTTCGGGGGCGGCGGGCGTCCCTATCGGTAAAAAATTATTTTTGGGGGGCCGGTACTCTTTCACCAGCTCAGAAAACGATAGTTTAAAAGCGATTCATTCAGTCGATCTCGGTTTGCAAGTGCGCGCAACGTCTTATTTAAGTTTAGGACTCATGTTTAATAAGTTGAATCGACCGACGGTCGGAAATCTACAGGCGCCTATTCAATGTGTAGCCGGAATGACTTGGATGCCTCATAAGCGGTGGATGATTCAAGGAGATATTGAAACCTCCGGAGATAAATTCGCGAATCACTTTGGTTACCAAGTCAATGCTCAGTTCGAAGCTTTTAAAGGGGTTTATTTAAGCGGTGGCTATCATGAAGAGTACAAATACCAAGTCGGGATCAAGTTAAATTTAAGACGGCTTTCGTTTTTTGCGACGGCTCAACCGACTTCTAATGAAAAAATGGTGGTTGTCGGGATGCAGACAATGCCTCTTCCGAACCATTCATTTGCTTTTAGGCCGAGAACTCTTCACTTAGTTCTCGATCACACGCTTTCAAACGAAGGGCGGGATGGCAATTTCTTCTCAGAAGGAAGCCCCTCGCTCTTAGACCTTCTTGAAAGGTTAAAAGTGGCTAGCGAGGACTCTTCGCTTTCGAATTTGACGCTCGAGATTCATGATTTTCCATTGGGCTTAGCAAGTGCAGAGGAACTCTCGCGCGCCGTTCGTAAAGTGAGAGAGAGTGGAAAAAAAGTCACCGCTGTTGTAGGCAATGCGGATACTAAATCGTATCTAATCGCGAGCGCTGCCACTGAAATCGTGATGGATCCCGAAGGAGAGCTAAGAATCCTCGGCCCGAGAGCCGAGCGGTTTTATGCAAAGGGAACTTTGGATAAGCTGGGTGTCTCAGCCGAATTTTTAGCAAAAGGCGAATATAAATCGTTTCCTGAAACATTCACCCGCAAAGAAGCGTCCGAAGCCTCCAGAAAAGCGACTACCGAAGAGCTTAAAAAAATCGAATCCGAACTCTTGGAGATTTTTTCTAAAAATCGCAAACTTTCCAAATCTACCTGGAACGAAATTTTAAATAAGGTGATTCTAACGGCAGAGGATGCGAAATCTTTAGGCTTAATCGACACGATTGAAAAACGAAGTCCGACTTTAGAGAAGCTTCACAAAAATGAAATCGTCACCAAGGAAAACAAATCTTATCGGAGCGTTTTAAATCTTCCTTCTAAAATAGCCGTCGTCACCGCTCAGGGAAATATCCTTCAGAATCGGAGACGGTCTCTCTCGCTTATTAGCGAGGACCAGGTCACCCCCCAAAAAATTGAACAAGCGTTTCAAGAAGCTTTGTCAGACCCTTTGACGAAAGCGATTGTTCTTCGAGTTGTGAGTCCCGGAGGAGAAATCCTACCCTCCAGCGAAATCGCTTCACTCGTAGAAAAAACGAATCGCGAGATCCCCGTCTATATTTCGATGGGAGATGTTGCCGCTAGCGGCGGATACATGATCGCAGCTCCCGGAAGAAAAATTTTTTCAGATAAGCTGACTTACACAGGTTCCATCGGCGTCTTCTTGGGAAAATTTAGTTTAGAGGGGCTCTATAAGAAGCTCGATTTGAGAAAAGAAATCACCGGAAGATCCCCCTATTCTGGGATTTATTCGGAAGCAAAGTCCTGGAATGCAGATGAACGCGTGATCATGAATCGGCTCCTCGACACTTACTATTCGGGGTTTGTGAAATATGTCGGCACAAAACGAAAGCTCAATCAAACGGAAGCGGAGTCCGCAGCTAAAGGTAGAGTGTGGCTTGGACAAGACGCGCTTCAATTGAAGCTCATTGACAAGGTTGGAGGCCTCGAGGAAACCATCGAAGAAGCAGCGAGAGAAAATATTCCTGGTGAAAATTACGAAGTTTGGGAAATCCGTCCGCCCGAATCGCTCTTGGCTTCTCTTGGTTTTGAAAGTCCGTTTGGAACAATGGGAACTGCTTTCGCTGAAAACTTTTTAGGCAAGGAAGGTCTTAAAAATTTCTCGTTTTTGTCACTTGTGCAGGAAGAGCCGCTTCTTTATTACAGCCCGGTTCATTACTAGATCGGAAGAGCACACGTCTGAACTCCAGTCACATCACGTTATCTCGTATG
>CALCZU010000083.1 GCA_937903155.1 uncultured Bdellovibrionales bacterium | reverse complement strand
ACTCTTTATCTCCCCTCTGTTGGGGTTTTGAAAGAGCGGGGTCCATACCATTGGCCATCCTGGACTACTAAATAGTAACACTTTGATCCGCAGCGCTATGTCGACCTCTCCGAAAAATCCTCTCTAATGTGAAAGGATCCCACAATTTTAAATTTTGCTGCCCGCTCCCCGCCACATCCAAGATTCTTTTCTGGTGATGAAAGGTCGGGGCGCAAGATCGCGCGACCTAAAGGTCTTTAATCACTTCAACTATCTTATCGACTCCAAAGACAAGATCTTTTTCTGAAATCGTGAGCGGAGGCGCAATTCGAATGACGTAGTCGTGGGTTTCTTTGCAGAGAACGCCTAGTTCGCAGAGGCGCTCGCAGTATTTTCGCGCGCCGCCGGATTCGGGGAGGAGTTCAATGCCGACGAGGGATCCCTTGCCGCGGATTTCTTTTACCATCGGTAATTTTTCGGATCTTAGTTTTTCAAAAATAATGTCTCCCCACTTCTGAGACCGCCCGCTTAGTTTCTCATCTTTAAGGATTTGCAAAGCAACCCGTCCTACATGACACGCTAGCGGATTTCCTCCAAACGTCGATCCATGTTCGCCCGGTTGAATGACTTCCATGACCGAACGGTTGGCAATCGTGGCAGAGAGCGGAAGCACGCCGCCTCCGAGAGATTTTCCTAAAATCAAAACATCGGGTTGAACATTCTCATGTTGGAAACAAAAGTCTTTCCCCGTGCGACCGAGGCCTGTTTGAATCTCGTCAAACATTAGGAGAACATTCTTTTTAGAGCACAGCGCTCTGACCTTTTCTAAATATCCTTTTTTTGGAACGAGAATTCCTGCTTCTGCTTGAATGGGTTCCATTAAAACTGCAACGGTATTCGAATCCATTGCCTTTTCTAAAGCCGCGACGTCGTCGAAGGGAATCGTCTCAAACCCTTCCGTAAAAGGGCCGAATTCTTTTTTGTATAAATTTTCGGTCGAAAAAGAAACGATCGTCACGGTTCTCCCATGAAAATTGTTTTCCATGACGATGATTTTGGCGCGATTCTCAGGGATTTTCTTCTTCTGGTATCCCCATTTTCGGGCAACTTTGATCGCTGTTTCGACGGCTTCGGCACCACTATTCATCGGAAGAACCATCTCAAGACCGGTAAACTTCGCGAGTTCCTCCGAAAAAAGGCAGAGCTCTTCCGAATAGAAAGCGCGCGAGCAAACGGCTAATTTTTCGACCTGATTTTTCAAAGCCTCAACGATTTTAGGGTGTTGGTGACCAAAATTAAGCGCCGAGTAGCACGAGAGAAAATCTAGATACTCTTTTCCCTCTTTATCCCAGACTTTTGACCCCTGGCCTTTGGTGAGCACGATGGGAAGTGGGTGGTAGTTATGGGCGCCGTAAGTATTGACTAGGTCGATTAATTGATTGGACTTCATACGAGCGAAATCCTAGCCGAGCCGAGACGGCTTGTCACATTTCTCCTTGCCGAAAGGACGCGATTCGAGGACAAAGACGCTATGGGATTTTACATCGATTTAAAGCCGCTATCGGCGGGAGAATTCAAAGAAACGGAAGTCCCTTTTGCGTTTTGGGCATTGTTTGCAATCGCAGGTTTTGCGCTTCTTTGCATGGGTCTCGCATCGCACATGCTGCTCGCAGATCTAGTCAAAGCCGGAAACGCTTTTGACTTCACTTTAGTCGCACTGATTTTTTTAAGTGTCCCGTTTTATTTTCTCATCGGTTTGAAACTGGTCTTCGTAAAAAAGTTTGTTTCGATTCAAAGCCGTACGGTTCGGATGGGTTACAAATTTGGAAAAAAGACTTTTTGGCAGCGACTGATTCCTTTGTCTGAAGTTGAAAGTGTGGATCTCGTCAATAAAAGACCTACCAAAAATGTGGCTCCAGTCTTCCACAATGATCAGCAGTATCATATCCAGGGCCACTGGCGCGTGCTCTTGAATCTCAAATCTAAAAAAACGGTGGTCTTAGATAAGCACACAGATGTCGATGCTTTGAAACCACTCTACGATCTTCTTTGCCAATTAAAGCAGTGTTGACGCTTTCTTAATTTACGCTATACGTTAAACCCCATGAAAAAGGCGCTAAGACTTCTTCTGGGTTTGCTTGCTCCTGTTTCCATGGCCATGGAAACGAATTACATTTATGAAAAACACAATTGGGGATTTGAAGAAAACCACGAAAGTCGAAGTCCCGTCTCGAAGACACAACTTTTAGATTCCATCGAAAGTCTCGCAAAACCTTCAAATAAAAATTTAGAAGTTTCTGAAAATCTTTGCGGAGAGAAGAGTTTTTTTACCGCCTCCGCTCACTGGTCCTGCGATAAAGAGGGTTGGAAAAACAATTACGAACTCGTCTGGAATAAAATCGTAAAGGAGTGGAAAGAGAGTGCCGATTTATTCGAAGTCTGCGCATTTAAAAGCGAATCTACTGCCCAATCTCTCTACTTACAGGCACAAAAAAGTGGAAACCTCGAAAGTTTATTAGAAGTTGCTTCTCGCTACCCTTTTACCTTAGCAGGAATGGGAGCCATAATTTACGCCGCCCGATTGAATTTAGAGTTTGGAGAGTTTGCGACGGCAAGCCTTCTGTTCGACACGGCTATCGATAGAGGTCAAAGTTTTCCGAAGTACCTGGGAAAACACCTCACTGCAAAAGTGTTTATCGACGCTGCTTTTGCTGGAAAACGATCCGGTCTCAAAGACCCCGCTGAACTCAGCGTCTTAATGAAAAATGCGAAAGCGATTTTGAAAGCAGAGCCCCTTACAATAGGGCGGAAGAAATATTTTTTCACTGAACTCGAAGCTGAGTTTGAGAAGACAGAGAAAGTGAGCAAAGATTTCAATTGGAACGCTCGTCCCTACTCTTTTGTCTTCCCCGAACGCCTGCGAGAGCTTGAGAACACTCGCGCCCATCAGGAAGGTTCTGAAATTAATTCCAACGGAATCCAATCTCGTATCAATCGCGAAACATCGCTCTACTATTCTCTTTTGCGACTCAATCCTAAGAAAACACAAAGATGGGTGCAAACTGAAGTCGACAATCTCGACCCAAATCAAATTAGACTGCTTGAACAGATGGACTTTGTGCCTTACCTATCCGACAGATGTCACCACTCAAAGCTTACTTACAAACCTCTGTGGATATTTCTTCCGGGCACACCGAAAATGATTTTAAGTAAGGATGTCCCGAGTACCCAGCATCTCGAGTTCGCCGCGACCGACCTCAATGAGGGCACGGTCGAGGCCCTCAAGTCACTCACAAAACTAAGCTCTCTGAAACTCAATGGACAATCCGTTGATGCCAAGCTAATCAGACGTCTCCACCCTCTTAAAAACCTCGCGCATTTGGATTTGACTCCAATCTTCTGGGAAGTCGTCGCCTACGACGAACTGAGAGGTCTAGAAAACTTGTCTTCTCTGCGATTGGCTCGGGCTGAGCTCACGCCAAACTTTCTTGCATTCCTTCAAGATCTCCCCCGCCTTGAAACGCTCGACCTCATTGAACCCTCTATCCGTGAAGTCCGACTGTCTAAGCTGCGTACTCTAAAAAAACTGACGGCACTCACTATTAACGGCTCTTTTTTGGAGGCGAAAGAAATTGAGGACCTCCTAGAGCTACAAAATTTAACATCGTTAAACTTAGGAGACACTGGAGTCACTATTCAAGGCATCGAAAAACTGAGAGCCCTTAAAAATCTTAGGCGCTTATTTCTCTCAAACACCCAACTGAAAAGTAGCCACGTCAAATCGTTTCACGCCTTCGACCATTTAACCCATCTGAGCCTTTACCGAAGCGATATCACCAACGATGCGATTGAAGACTTGAACAAATTGAAAAAACTTGAATATCTAAACATTGGCTCAACCTACGTGAAGGAATCTGGTCTTCGGCAATTGAAAATCCCGACTCTTAAAGAACTCAAATTTTCAAATGACATTTCGGACGATGCTGAAAAAGAGATTTTGAAAAATAATCCAGGTTTGATTCTGACCAAAAAATCGGAGGAAATTTAATGAAAGCGTTCCTATTCGGATTTCTCGCGTGTCTGTCGCTGCCATTATTCTCTGCTCCACCTTCTCCCTACCTTTATGATGACTACTATTGGGGATTTAACGAAAAAGCGGAAGAACAGATTACATTCTCGAAGTCCCAGATTTTAGAGATGATTGACGATTTTGCAAAGCCTTCTAAAGAACTTCAAATCCCTGAGTCCGTATGCGGTGAAAAATCTGTCTTTGCAAAAGAGACTCATTGGTCATGTGATAAACAAGGCTGGCAAAATCATTACCAGATGTATTGGAATCATGTGGTGAAGGCTTGGAAAAAAAATCGGGACCTCTTAAAAGGTTGTGCGTTTAAAGGGGAAACGCAGGCTCAAACCGAATTTGATCTAGCGAAAAAAGAGTCTGATCTTCATCTGCTATTAAAAGTCGCGCGACGATACCCTTTCACTGTTGCCGGAATGAATGCCTTGGTTTTCGCGGCGCGATTCAATTTAGAGTTAGGGGAATTCTCCGTTGCTAGCCTTTTGTTTGACACCGCTTTCGACAGAGCGAATGCGCTTCCCGAACTTTTTCCGAATACTGTAAATGCGAAGTTCCTCATCGAAGCGGCGTTCGCTGGGAAACGGTCTGGGTTGAAGACATCGGAAGAAATTTCGAAATTACTTTCTCAAGCCAAAGAAAAGCTAGGAACGAAATCGCTCACTTTTGGATATAAGACTTACGCCTTTTCTGAAATCGAAGAAGAAATCAAGCGACAGCTTCCGAAAACGATAGCAGAGATGCCGTGGAAAAATCGACCGTACAGTTTCATTTTCCCCGAAGAGTTGAGGTTTTTAGAAAATGCTCGGGCCAAAGAAGAAAACAGTAAAAAAGATAGTGCCGAAATCGTCCATCGAGTCAATCGAGAGACGGAACTCTTCCAGGACTTGCTCACACTCAACCCTGAAAATGTGAGACTCTGGATTGAAGCAAGTTTGGAGAAAATCCAACCCCATCATTTTCAAGCTCAGTTTCAGCATCCCATCGGTCTCTATGGCTATCTAGCGGGCGCCGGTCTCCAATGCCATATCACCCAGCTCACGTCCAAACCGCTCTGGATTAGCGTTCCTCGAAGAGACATTCCCGTTTTAAGCTCCTCTCTTAAAAACCTTCGGTATTTAGACCTGGGATATCGAATGATCGATAATTTCCAACTCGATTTCTACACCGACCGGACGTCACCTCTTCCCAAAGAAAACGCCCATACCGGCGATGAAAAGTTAACTCATCTCCATTTATTACAGAACTTAACTATCCTCAATCTCGATCGAACTCGGATCACTGATGCGTCATTCGACAGCCTTCGAAAAATTAAAACCTTAAAGCATCTGATTCTTAGAGGAACACGCATTACATCCTCTGGATTTTCTCGATTAAAGGAACTTCCGCAACTCACCCATTTAGATCTTGCCTTAACCCGCTTCGGCAATGCTGAACTTGCAGCAATCGCTCCATTGAAGAATCTGGAATATCTCAACCTCGCAGAAACAAACGTGACCAACGAAGGACTGAAAAGCCTTAAAGAGTTTCCAAGTCTCAATTCACTCGATTTAACTTTCAGCAGGATAACGGACACAGGCCTTGCAGTTTTAAGCCAACTTCCGAGTTTAGAGACATTGATTTTGGATACGACTAAAATTTCCGACGAAGGGATCAAAGAATTTTCAAACTTCACAAAACTTGAGACTCTCGATTTAATCTCTACGAAAGTGACTGAAAAAGGGCTTAAAAATTTAAGGGTTCCGAATCTGAAAAAATTGATCCTTGGGAAAAAACTTTCAGAGGAAATTAAGAATGAACTGGTGAAGAAACACCCCGGATTACTTCTTCCCTAAGAACTAGAGTTTGAACTCCAGACCGGCGATGTATCCGATTCGGGGACGCTCTCGGATCGGCGTTTCGTCCGCCAAACCCAGAGTGTAATCCTTCTTTACAGAAATCCCTGCGAACAAATCTAACCACGAGGTCACCGAAACTCTCGGAAAAAGACGAGCTTCGGCATAATAAAGACCATTCTCCGAAAAATCTCCCACATCGAGTCGAGTCAAAGAGACCTCAAGTCCCATCGAAAGAATCGACGCTAATGGAAGCTCGATTCCCAGCCCAAAAGCTTCGGTATGTTCGATAAATTCAGAGCTAAAGTCTTTTACGCCGACTTCCAAAAACGTGTAACTCAATCTCGTTCCCGACTTAAAGGCCAGCAGATGATGACTCATTTCGTCGAAGTGATACGCGACTCTGAAAGGACTTTGTTTCGAAATATTAATCAGCCCCAAAGTAAACGCATCCGGTTCGGCCCCATAATTAAAAAACCCAATCTGAATTCCATGCGCTTCTTTTGCGAGATTAATCGCGCCAATCTGCGCACCTTCAATTTTGCTCGCGTAATTCACAGCCCCTGCCTGCACTCCCACCGCTTCTTTGGAGAGATTAAATCCAGAAACTTGTGCACCTACGATTTTTTTAGAATAGCTTGCGGCGCCGACCTGAAACCCTTTTGTATCTTCGGCGTAGTTTAATCCCCCACCTTGCGCCCCTTGAACACTCTTTGAGAAATTGACGGCGCCCCACTGACTCGCCAATTTTTCTGGGGTCTGCGAAAGATTTAAAGCCCCAATTTGCAGACTTTGAGTCATTCCCGATTCAAAATTACTCACCCCGATTTGAACACCTTTGCCGGCCTTATTGACTTCATTCCATACGCCAATCTGTAAGCCCGTCAGATCTTGAGTCGCGTTGTAACCCGCAGAGAACTGGGCTCCGGTGAGAGTTCCGGTGCGATTTCCGAAGGTAGAGAACTGAAGTCCTGTGACATATTTTTTGCTATCATTAAAAATGAAACTGCTCTGCATGCCCTCGACGGAATCTTTCGCAATGGACGTTCCCAGCATCGACCAACCAAACCCTCGGATCTGAGCAGGCGTCATATAAAAAATAGAGAGATGAAAATTGTTAATCGTCGATGCGGGAGGATAGTGATTCGTAGAGACGCCTGGAACCACCGAAAACTCGGCACCCACTTTTAGAAAATCGCGTTCTTCAAAGACTCCGCCTTTTTTTTCGGCCGATTCTAAGTCTAACGCCTTAAAGTCAGAAAGTTTTACGCTTTGTGTGGCGTTTTCTGCGACAACAACTTTTGCACTTCTCAGATCACCCTCTTGAGACAAGAGCAAAGTATAGAGGCCGGGCTCGAGTCCAAGAATGAGTGGCTTGATTTGCGATTTTGCGACTTCCGCGATGATTTTTTCGCTGCGATCTCGGATAAAGATCCGTCCTTGAATCGGCGCATCTAGCAGAAGTCGCGCCGAAACTTTTCTCAAGTCCGTCATCACAAGCTCGCCCTGCCCTGACAACTGAATCGTGTACGAAGGATGCTGGGGACCGGCGATAGTCTTTTCGGTACGTGCTAAAGTTTGTTGATACGCGTATTGATACGCTTCGTTTAAGGTCACTTTGTTATCTGAGTTAATGTCTGCAGCACCTCGTAAACCCGAAATCAGGTAATGGGTGAAATACGAAGCGCCTAGTTTATCCGATTCTTGTGAGGCTTCGTCATTGGAACTCGAAGTGAGCGCGACAAATCCTTTTAAGTTTGACAGCGACTCCGTCAAAAAAGGTGCGACCTTTACGCCACCTTTCAAACGAGTCAGACTTCCCGAGGCACAACTATCTAAAACCAACATACTCACATCAGCATTCAGAGCTTGAATCGATTTTTTAAGGTCGTGATAAGTCAGTCTTTCGGAGCCTAATAGAATCCCACTCTCATCCGAGTGACCTGAGTAATAAAAAACGAGTTCGCTTCGTTCTTTCATCGCTTTCCGTCTCTGAATCAGCTGCTTCATTAATTGAAAGCGTGTCGCTAATTCGGCTCGAGAAGGGTTGTAAGCGACTGACATTTCGGAACCATTCACGCCACCCACTTCGTGTAAGACTTTCGCGAGCGACTTTGCATCCGATTGCGAATAACGGAGTTTAGGATTGGAGCGGCCACCGTCTTCTCTCGAAATCAATAAAGCGTAACGTCGAATAACGGTTTCATGGCGAGCGAAACCGACTTGTGAAAACGCGAAAAACACGATGAGTAGATTTTTCATGCTTATTTCCTTAAGAGAAATTCATTTACTTCTACACCGGGGGGAACACCATGCTCCCAATAAGTTTCTCCCGTTTTTTCATTCTTCACTTTCAAACCTTTGAGATACGCTTGCAGTTCTGACTCTTCATCAGACGCGACCAAAAAGAACTTTTCAAAATTCGGGGATTCGTCCAGCACAAATGCCGTGGGCAGCGCTGTTTCACCCTGCTTTAGCTTCATAAGCTTTCCTGGTTTCTCCGGAGAGTGCCAGGTCTGATTGCCAAGGCTATCCATCGAAATCACCGCTCCGTACTTTTTCGAAGCGCTATTGTAACTGATTTGGATTTCCCCGCCTTTTGGAATTCTTTCGCCTGAATTTAATTTTCGGACTTCAGTGCCGACTTTTAAATAGATGGAAAGTGATGGCGTCAACCCTTTCAGTCGACCCGTTTCGGACTGCGGAATCAACCACATGGAGAGGCAGAGAAAAAGAGAAGCAAATGCCACCCCTACCATTGCCCAAGGTTTTGCCGAAGGTCTTCTCTGAGGCTTAAGCTTGCTTTCCAACTGGTGGAAAGGATAATGGAAGGAGAAATTTTCGTTTTTGGTTTTGAGAGATTCCAGCCTAAGCGTTAAAGCACGTTGCGACTCGGGAAGATTTTTTTCCTCTTCCAAGATTTGATTCACTTTGGAAGTCTGTTCGGTCTCAAGCTCTCCGAGCAAGAACTTTTCCAGGGTCAGTTCTGGTAAATTTAAATTATTCATTAACCCCTTCTTTCTCTTGAATGCGTTGTTTTAACCCTCTCAACCGTTTTCGAACCCCCGAAACGCTGAGCCCTACTTCTTCTGCCGCTTCTTCAAGCGTGTAACCATCGACGTACACAAGTACGGCTAAGTACTTTGTGGATTCGAGTTCTGTTTCAAAAAGTGTTGAAACCATCCGTGACCAAATCCCTTTTTCGAGTCCGTCACAGAAGGTCGAGACATATTCAAGTTCTGGAGCGACTTTCTGTTTCACTTTCTCGTGCCGAATCTGATTCAAACAAACGGACGTTGAAATCTGATAAAAAAAGCTCGAAGGACTTTCGATTTCTTTACCTGCGTATTTTTCCAGCACTCGAATAAACGTCTCTTGCATCGCATCTTTGGCGCGTGCATCGTCCTTCAATAGAGTTTGACACCTTCTTAAGACCATTGGTCCGTACCGAAGGTAGAGCTTTTCGATATCTTGTGCCATGCGATGCGCTTACTTAACACTTTAGCCAAAAGAAATCGTCACTTTTTAATTTAGTCTGATTTAAACACTGGAAATCAATGCGATTTTTCAAAGACGGGCAAAAAAGGAAACGTCCTGGCGGAATCGCCAGGACGTCATCTGAGGAACGTAAGAACAAGCTATTTTATAAGGGCCCGTGCTTCTTTATCCGTGAGGACCACCCGGTGATTCAAGAAGTATTGGTACTGGAAATCGGCGAGGCGTGAGTCGAAAGCGGCAACTTTTTCGTCCGTAAAGCTGTATCGGTATGCAAAAGAGAGAATGGAAGCGGCTTTCAGTGCGTTGTCGACATTGGTCACGTTTTTTAATTTATCATCCACAAAGAGGATGCGACCTGGTTTGTAGTTGAGATATTTTAAAAGCTTCACAAGAATAGTGCCCTTATTATTTCCGCCGACACTCATTAAACCGTCTTTGAAAGTCGCGACATCTTTGTCTTTCAACGTAATGTGTTCTTCGCTCACAGTTTCGCGATCGAAATGAACATCCAGGCGGTTTAACTGCTTTAAGCTTTCCTCCAAGAAAGTCGCTGGACGAGCCGTGAGTCCCATGGTGCGGATTCCTCTCATCTGGAGGTTTTGAATGATCCCTACCGTTTCGGGTTCAACGATTTTCACGCGGGCTTTATAGTTTACTGCTTCCCATTCTTCGGACGCTTTTGTCAGCGCTTGGTCCAGTGTGTATCCCCCTCTTTCGTGGATTTTGACCCGATAATCAAACCATTGGTCACTGCCAATCGTTTGACCTGCCTCCATGATGGTATTGTCGAGGTCAAAGATGACCAGTGCATTGGGACTGACGGTATTTAAGATGTCAGACATCTTCTTGCTTTCGATAATTTGCGCAAAAAGCGAGACAGAGACGAGTAAGGTGACGACGAAGCTTCGGATAAATTGATTCATTGGATATTCCCCCAAATTTCCTTAAGAGTTCATTCCCTTAAGCAGATGAGTTGACCTTAGAAAACTTGTGGATATAGATAAAATATATAAAAATGATAAACCGTATATCAAAACCAAATATCACAAATAAGAACTTAAACCTGCTCGCGATTCTCGCGGCGGTCATTGAAACAGAGAGTGTCACTGAGGCGGCCAAGAAACTTCGAATGTCTCAGCCGAATCTTTCTCGAGCGCTCCGATTACTTAGGGAGGAGTTCGACGATCCGCTATTCGTGAGAACTTCGCGGGGTTTTGCGGCGACGAAACGAGCGCAGGAACTTTACATACCACTTCAAGAAATGATGCGTAATTTAGAAAAAGTTTATTCCAAGACGGAATTTGATATCCGAACTGCGAAGGGTTCCTTCACCGTTGCAACCACCGACTATATCGAGTTTCTCCTCGCCCCCGCTCTGACGAAAATCATGGAAGAGGAAGCTCCGGGAATTAGTTTAAATTTCCGGCCCTCTCAAGGGAATTTACAGAAAGGCGCACTCGAAAAAGGCGAGTATGATCTTACGGTCCTCGTCGTTCGAGAAGAAATTCCTCAAAGCTTCATTAAACAGGAACTCTTTTTAGACCCCTATGTGTGTGCGGTGAGGAAGAACCACCCTCTTCTCACTTCAAAACTCACGATTCCCAAGTTCACCCAATACAATCATGTGCTCATCAATCCACAAGGCGCTTTATGGACGACAACGGATGATAATCTTCAAAAACTAAAAATGAAAAGGCATCTCACCTTGCGAACTCCGAACGCTCTCTCAGCGATTGCTGCCATTTCAAAATCAGACCTTGTTCTGACCGCTACTCGAAGATTCGTTGAGGCCACTCAGGAATTTTTTCCGATTGAGATATTTAAAGGCCCGTTTGAGATTGAACCCATTCGAATCGCTCAGATCTGGCACGAACGTAGCCACTCGGACCCATTGCACACGTGGATCCGTCAAAAAATTAAATCAGTCCTCTAGTGTTTGGGAGGAAGGCTCGCTTGGGTGCGGGAAGGATTTGTCAGCAAGTCTTTTCCTTGAGACGCGTGCATCTTCGCACCGAAGATTTTCGCAATCGTGGGTGCGAGGTCTCGATGGTCTCGCAAAGTAGAAATGTTTTGAGCGGTGATGCCAGGGCCTTTAATAATTAGGAAACTTTTCTTAAAGTTTTCGC
>CALCZU010000082.1 GCA_937903155.1 uncultured Bdellovibrionales bacterium | reverse complement strand
CAGCATTTTCCGTGATCGGTCCATTGAGTATCCCTTCCATGATCGGTTGTCACAAGGAGGTAAGTCTTGTTTCGATAGAAGGGATTTTCATCGATGAGTTTTTCAATACTTTGAACGTATTCGTCCGATTTCTTTAGAGCGTCTAAATAAGGCCCTTTATCCTGTTTATCTTTTTTCTTTTTTGATTGAGCGTGCGCCTCTTCATCGGCATCCACAAAGTGCGCAAAAACAAGTTTGGGGGTTTTCTCGCTCAAAATCTTCTTTAACGAAGCAAAAGTTTCCACATCGGCGCGCGAGTCTTCGTATTTTTCAGGCGCCGCCTTTGAACAGTCGAGGATCATCTTGGATTTCTCGGCATTTCCGCTTAGAGCCAATGGGCAGAGTTTCTTCCAAGAAGGGACAATTGCGACTTCTTCTTCTTTGAGTTTATTTTGCCGAGTGACTTCTTCAAAAATAGTGGGCGAGTAGCTATGCAGTTCAACGGGACTTAAATCATTCGAGGTGATCTCTTTTTGTCTTTTACCAGCGAAAATATCCGCGTAGGCAGGAAGACTAATCCCTTCAGAGTTGCTGATTTCAAACTGTTCAAATGAGAGCCCCTTCTTTTTCATCGCTTGAAGGCCGGGCATGATGGATTGATCGACAGACTCCTCATGTCTCACCCCATCGATGACGACTAAGATAACCCGTGGCGAAGGGTCCACCGCAAATAAAGCAGTCGCCCAGCCAAAAAGAAAAAATAGTTTTTTCATAAATTTAAATTAAAGAATTAAGAATCTTTATTTAAAAACCTTTCGTTGGAATTGTCATGACACAGGTTGATGCATACAATAGGCCAATGATTCGAATTCATACGATTGATTGCAATTACATCCGACCCCAGTTTGCAGCGGCCTATTTAATTGAAGATGGAAAGAGGGCGTGTTTTATCGAGAACAACACCACGCACGCGGTACCCTATCTTTTAAAGAAGTTAGAAGAAGTGGGACTAAAGCCCGACTCGGTGGAGTGGATCATGGTCACTCACGCACACCTCGACCATGCGGGCGGAACAAGTGCGCTGCTCCCCCATTGTCCGAATGCTACCCTCGTCGCCCATCCAAAAGCCGCAAGAACGCTTATCGATCCGACACGGCTCATTGCGAGTACTCAGAAAGTCTATGGAGAGGAAAACTTTAAAAATCTTTATGGAGTGATCACCGGGATTGACGCGAAAAGAGTCAAATCGATGGCAGATGGCGAGAGCTTCGAATGGGGTGAGTTGGAATTTTCATTCTTGCACACTCTCGGACACTCGAGCCACCACTTTTGTATTATGGAACATTCGATCGGTGCGATTTTCACTGGCGATGCCTTTGGAGTTCGTTACCCCCAAGTTTCTGCCGATTTTATTTTCCCATCGACATCGCCCATCGATTTTGATCCCGAAGAAGCAAAGAAAAGTATTCATCGCATTGTAGATTCAGGCGCCGCATTCGCGTATCTGACCCACTATGGAAAATTGACCGATTTAAAGAAGGCGGCGAAGGAGATTCTCATTCATTTAGAATTCCATGAGGAAGTGTTAGAGAACGCGAAAAAATCCCCGCTCATGGGTAAAGATTTGGTGCAAGAATGCGCAAGCCTGCTTCTTGGCTATTTTAAAAAACAATTAGCTCTCAAAAATATCCCTGATACTCCCGCTAATTGGGAAGTTCTAAACTTGGATATTGAGATCAATGCTCAAGGCATCGCCTACGTCGCCGAAAAAAGTAGGCTGTAAGCCGTCATTGCGAGCGTGCGTAGCACGCGCGGCAACCTTCCCAGTTCCGCGTACAAAGGTTGCT
>CALCZU010000081.1 GCA_937903155.1 uncultured Bdellovibrionales bacterium | reverse complement strand
CCAATTACGGATTTTGTATTTTTAGCATCCACTTTCACTTCTGTGTTTTGAAGCGTGGCATTTCCGCTAACCTCTATACCGATCGCTTGCTCTGAATCTTCGACTTTCAAATCAGTCTTATGATCCTTGATTTTTATTTCGCTCATTTTCTCCAGCTTCCCTTCCTCAGTTTTTAGATACCAGCCGTAGCCTCCCCAAACGGCACCAATCGTAGCTACAATTCCTCCGAGAATGATATGTGTCCAAGCGTTCATTTATGTTTTCTCAATTTACAAACTTCCCAAAACGT
Source organism: uncultured Bdellovibrionales bacterium (assembly GCA_937903155.1). Lineage (GTDB taxonomy): Bacteria > Bdellovibrionota > FAC87 > UBA2466 > UBA2466 > CALCZU01. The sequence goes on along the minus strand of CALCZU010000081.1, from coordinate 93,721 downwards.
TATCGAACTTTTTATTGTCTGTCATAAATTCTTAAAACCATTTCGGAATTCCGTCCGATGTGCCCATCGAACTTGACAGTGTGTCCCCTACGGTGGAGGTGGGGGGTCGAATTTAGAACCCGTCAGAGTCCTTTTGCGTTATTCTGGGAATATACCTGAACAGGAACAAAAGCATATCATTCAGGCGCTTCTCTTGTGCCTGCAGTTACCTTTTTGTTGTCCCTCACTTTTTTAATCCAACAGTTATTTTATCCAAATAGAGAGGTCAATGCTCTCCCCAATTGTTTTCTTAACGTTGGCAACAGCTATGGCAATACCGACTGAAGTTAAATCCATGGACTTAAATTGCGATTTTCTCCAACAAGAAATGAAATCCTGCATTATTGGATCAGCTTTTATCAATTCTGTATCTAACTCCCCAGTGGAAAGGACTCTTCTATTAAATGATAGCAAGGTGTCGCGTTGTCCATCAGTAAGTCCCGCCTCTTTTGCTTTTTCAGTAAACTCTTCTTCAGCTCTTGTATTAAGTTGAAATTTGGATGGATCTCTTAAGCAAGGAATGATCAGTTTTTTCTTTTGATCCTCACTAAGCGTCTGAGAATCAAGCTCCTTTTGATCAAAACCTTTTGTCAGAAGTCCTTGATAGGTCTTGCTAAGGATTCCATGCAAATCGTTCGATCCCATACTTATTGAGGCACAGCCCGTGTAATTTAGATGTTGGTAATCTGATATGTGCCTTGTGAGTTTGTTACAGAATGGTTTTACATAATCTACGAAGTAATTATGAAAATCAGAAATCGTAGCGATGTCATTTTTCTGAGTATGACAAATTAAGAACCTCAGAGTTAGAACATTAATTTGAGATTCAGTTAATTTTGGCGCGGCTTCAATGCATTCATTTAAAACTATTTTTTTTAATTCCTCATCATTTCGTTTGGTCCTTTCCACTAAAATGTCCACGAGGAGATCTCCAAGCTCTTTCTTTCCACTCCTGGCATAAGCCTTCTGAGACTCAAAGATAGCGTATTGAACGTCCGGATCTGCCATTGCCCCAATCGCTCCAGGTTTTTCATTTTGCAATTTTTCTAAATAGCTAGTTAATAGTTCCTCGGCACGTGCATCAACAAGTTGGAGAGCTTCCCCTTTTAATTGGATGAAATTTGTTTTAAATACATCAAGCGCTATTTCTTTTGCTTCAGAATAGGTGATACCGGTCGTAATAGAAATTGTTTTGGCCTGAATACTAAAGGAACTATCACCAGATTTTTGAGATTGATCAGCCATCCGAATTATTGTGGTTATGAACGTCGCCGATTTGAACGTTCGTTGAGTTATTGCCTGACTTTTGAGTTTGAGTCTGAGTCCGCCCCTTCTTTGAAGAAGAGAACACTTTGCCCAAGACAAAAATCAAAATAGCCGTTCCAAGCCCACTAAATAAAATAGTCTTGTTAGTCTCAATCCATTCAATCATTACTTTACTCCAACTCCACTTAGGGAAACACCAAAGCAGCTGCGCCGCTAAATATTAATATTAAGTTTAATATTAATATTAAAAAAATTGGAGGTGGCGGGAATCGAACCCGCGTCCGTAAGCGTTCCACCGGAGCTACTACATGTGTGTCTCGAAGATTGGTTTTCGTCCGAAAGCTGTCCTCCGAGCCAGACTACTTTCAGCTTAGCCCCAAGTATTTTTAAGGTTCTGACCCTTGAGAAACAAATCAGAACCCGAGCCCACTAAATGGCGTCCTTAACTAGCTCATGAGCCGAAACTAATCAGAACGGGCTGGCCTAAATTAGGCAGCCATTGCGTAATTGTTGTCAATTACAAGTTGCCCGCTTTTTTTACGAGTCAGCGAACGAACTCGACATGCAACTCCTAGCTTCACTACCCACGTCGAAACCTGGTCACCCCCGGAAAATTTCGCTGGTCGCGAAATTTTAAGGGTTCAGGATTAATCCATGAGGGTTAAGCCTTGAACTCCTTTTTCAAAGAACGAGGGAGCATCATAGTCTTTTTTGGTTTTAAATCAACTTGGTCTCCCCGGGCACTCCTAAATGGAGTACATTCCGCAAATGAGCTATTCGACAAACCCCCTTTTCTTATTATTCACTTTGGTCTTGTTAGGCTGTGCTGCGACTCCCACTCGTGCGATGGCACCCTATATTTCCTGCCAAGAGGATAGCGCTCGGTTGCAAGCACGTTCGCGGGAGCTTCAGGAAATTGAAATCGCCGACCAGGCGGACAGGGTTAACTTTCAAACGATGAATCCTGAACAAATGATGGAAATGTCTCGATGGGACGAAGTGCGCCGAAAACGGGTTGGAGAAATCTTCGGCGAAGGTTGTTTTTCAAAAGCTCAAGACTTTTCAGCAGCCGCCATGGTCTTTCAACATGGAAATATTCCAGAACACTTCTTTCAAACATTCTTATGGGCAAAACGGGCCGTCGAATTAGGGGATGCGAAAAGAAAGCGTTTAATGGCGTTGGGTATCGACCGTTACCTAGTCAACATCGGACACAAACAACTTTTCGGCAGCCAGGCAAACAAATCGCATTCCGAAATCTGTTACTGCATGCAGCAGGTAGAGAAATCGTTTCCAGATACTTTGCGGAAAGACTATGCAGAGAAGACTCTCACGGAGTCGTATGAGTTTATCAAAGAACTCAACCAAGGAAAGTCTTGTCCTAATAGCGAATGCAAAGAAGTTCTTAAACCCAGTCCCAAAGGGACTGTTCCGGGATTTTGGTAATGGAGAACGTGGCGCTCTCTACCTAAAGACTTAGTCGAAAATCAATTTTGCAAAATCATGGCAGATTGGCACGCGACGTCCTTCGGTCCGCCCATATCCATGCTCAAAGTTGCGCGGTTTGAGTCACGCAAATAGAATTGAGAGCTAGTTAAATTGTAGCCTACGATTAAAAAGGCGTGAGGTCCAGATTCCCCTGTATCGTAGGTAAAGTGTTTATTGCACTGGATGCTGTAACCTTTTTCTAGCAACTGGACTGCTTGTTTGGCGGTTAGCGGTTCGAATGGCTTCATCTCGGGTTTGGATTCTAGACATTCCACAAGAACAGGGTCTTTCGTCCAGACCCGAGTTCCTTTATCGATATCCCAGTGTGAGGAAGTACTGTCCAGCCGACACTTGATTTCGGAATCCCAAGCGCGACAAACTTCTCCCGTGGTCGCTGGACGTTGACAACATTCCGTATAATGTCCGTCTTTATTAATGATTGGCGCCTGAATGATGTTTGAAAGCTGTTCTGTATTAAGCGGTAATTCTTTCTCTGAACAGACGTTTCCTTTGAGTATTTTTGCCATACTCTCGTAGGGCATGCCCCCGTCGATGCTATCTTCAAAAAAGCTGCCTTTAACCTGCGGAGGTTTATCTAGTTTCTGAACTTTTTGTCGGAAGTGTTTGTAGATCAGGTAGGGACGCGAAATCTGAACGAACTTCCCGGTGACTCGGTGACAATATTCTTCGAATAAAGCGGCAGCGGCGTAAACATGACAAGTTCCCCCGAGCTGTCTTCGATGGATCTCTGGAAATTTCAATTCGTGGTTGATAGTTCTAGGAAATTCTTGGCCACCGAAATAACGCGTCTCCATCTTTTGAGAACGAGGACAACCTTTCAGGAAGTCCTTTGCAGAAGGAAGCAAATGGGGTGTTCGAGCGCTGAGTATCGCCAGTGCAAACCACTCCTCAGGAGACGAACTCTTCAGCTTTTTCTGAATCGCTAAGCTCGATTCTTCGGAAGGCCGATTTGCCAAACCGTTCATCGCAGCGAGAATCACTCCCAAATCGGGGCTGTTAATGTGCTTTAAGAAAACACCCGCATTTGCTGAAGTGGTCGCCATCTTGAACAGAGCGTTCTGCACCTGAATTTTTTCGTAGCTTGGTGAATCCGCTGTAACGAGTTCACTCGCCTCCTTTTCCCAATCGCGTTCTTTGTTTTTGAGCGCCGCTTTTACTTGTAAAATTTCTGTCACTTGGGGGCCGAACTTTTTATCGGGTTCGAATGCTTCGAGAAGCTCCTTCGATTTTGTCTCTCCTAAGGAAAAGAGATTCTGTAAGATCTGGATTTTTGTCCGAGGATACTGAGAAGGGGACGCCCCTCTTTTCTCTATGACTGATTCATAAAGCTTCCAGAGCAATTTCTTATCGTTTTCCTTTTTGATGGCGTCGACGAGCGGACTCAGTGCATATTTTAATTCCGAGTCATCAAGTTTCCAGAGATCCGTTTCAGATAATTTTCTATTGAGTTTGGCAGTGCCTTCTAAACCACTGTGTTTTTCGTAAATGGCAGCGGTTGCATGCATCGAAAGCATGACATCAGAAGACTCCTGTAACTTTCTGAGCAGTTTAATCAGGTCTTTAGGAACTGGCTCTTTTGCATCGTTAATTATCCTTATTAAATTGAGAGAATCATACTTATCGGGGACGCCCCGCTCCTGATAGAGCTCTACTGCTGACTCCAGAGCAGCTTTTTGTGAGATTGCTTCGAGGCATTTAACCAAGTTCAACTGCTCTTCCGGAAAAGGAGTCAACTTCACAAGACTCTGGAGGACAGAGACAAACTCTGGATATTTGGAATCGCAATGAGAAGTCGCTGCTAACCTCCGGACCCAAGGTTGCTTTTTGTCGTCCATCGCCATTTTTAGCAAAAACTCGGATGCGTTTTTTCCAAATCCGGACAGTTGTTTAAGGGTCAGAGTTACTGACTCTGGCGTCATCGCATTCGCGATTCGCGCCTTTGCAATCTCTTGATAAATTTCCCCCGCAGGCGTTGAGGCAATGCGTTCAAAAATTTCCGGAGGGAGAAAGGTGTCCTCTATCATCGGAATCAAATGACAATAGGCCTTCGCTTCTGGCGTCCAGCCGGCCTGCAAATCTTCCGAGCTCCATGCAGAGCTCGAAATAATAGCCAAACTAATCACCAACAAATGAGAAAGACGCATGACGAACTTATCGTAAAATCTGTCCGGTCTCCTTAGACTGGGAAGCAATTATGAAGAAAACTCCACTTTTATCAGGTGAAACTATTCATCTAATGAAAGAAAATCTTCAATTGCTCGAGCGGCTCTGTCCGAAATTTGGGTACCGACGTCTTCTATCGAAATTCTGTAACGACTGGGTCCACCGATACGGTACATGACTACGGAGGGCAGTATACGGTCGGAGGTGTTAATCTTTCTAGGCTTTCCGTTTTCTGAGTGTTATCAGGCATCTGGGCGGTTCTTCCAATGAAATAATTTAACCAATAATGCTGAAATCGATTCATTTTACTAATCTTGTCGCTCTAGCTAAGACAGAGGAATGAAAACTTTTACGACTCTACTGTTTTTAGCACAGGCTTTAAGCTGGCAAACATTCAGCTGCCCTATTCTGAATTCATCGAATCAAATCGTCACAGGGCTCGGAGACCCACTTTTTGAAATCTTAAATTCAACGAAAGAATGTCCTCAAAATGTGATTGAATTTCGAACGCTGCTCGAGCAGGAAGGCGCAAAGTTTACGACCACGATGGTGGCTAACCGAGGATTTCACAATCCGAAACTCGGAAGTTTTAGCTTCTTTGAAATGACCGAAATTGCGAAACCTCGAACTCTTTCCAAAGCCGTCAAAAAAGAAGAGCTTTTTTTCGGACACTTTACTGGAATTGGCCCGAACGGTTCCCTCACGCTAGAACAAACCCCCGATCAAAATTCACTGATGATCGAACTCATCGCTTGGGACCGCGAAACGAAGCTTTATAACTTTTACGAACTCATCGGAGGCGCTAAAGGCCCCAATTGGTTTTACCGTGGAAATAGTGCGGATATCTGGTCAGATGTCAGCAAGCTTCATCTGAATCCCGGCCAGGCTAAACCCAGCTTCGGCAGTAAACTGCGATGTTCTGGGTGTCATGTCTCCGGAGGTCCGATTCAAAAAGAATTCTCGATGCCTCACGATTCGTGGTGGTTTGAAGAACGACCCTTGCCATTCGGAAATCTCAAACCCGATGCGAAAGTAAAAAAATTGATGGAATCGCTTCAAGACCCCATGGAGCTTGCAAACTCAGTCGCCCTCGGAATTTCTAAAGTCACCGATTCGAAAATAAAAAAGCAAACGAATCTAAGAATCGCTTTGAGACCCCTATTTTGCGCGGAAGAATTACAGTTGCAAAGCTCACCCTACCCGCTCTCCGGCCCCGAAAAAGAAGTGACTGTTCCCTTGGGATTCTTTTTGGATGAGAGACTCGGCGCGAGTGAAGTCACGCGCACTTCAAAAGCGGACTATCTAAAGGCATTGAAAGAGCTGGGAAGTCGATTCCCGGAGACTGCAGAAGTCGACGCAGATCATGCTTGGCTGACTCCCGTCAAAGCCGTTTCGGATTCTACCGCGATCGACAGACTCGTAGGGGGAGCTATCGACAAAGAATTTGTTGCCGATGTCTTGGCGGTCGACATGACCCGCCCCCTCTTTTCTCAGAAAAGATGCGAATTACTGCGACTCGTTCCAGAAAAAGGAAATGATTGGAAGACGGTATTTGAAGCGAACTTAAAACAAAGTCCTCTCCCTCATGCGAAAGTTCTGTTTGAAAACTTAACCGATCAAACAAAAAACGCGAGATACCATCAGACTCAGGCACAAAAATATATTGAAAAATGCAAATCCAAATTGCAGACCGCAGAAGGCGTCCTGGAGCTTGTGAAATACCTTGGACAAATCCGGGCCGAGGCCTTTGCATCTGAAATCTCGCAGAATCCCAAAGGACAGATTTTAGAGCCAGGCTTTCGTGTGATATTCCCGGACTTCAAGTCGTTCACCGCTAAACCCTGGAGCAAGGCCTTAAATGAAGAGTGCGAACCCGTGCCTTAGTGCAGAGATTGCGCTTCAGATTTTTGGGTATTGCAAAGAAGATCGAGACGATTCCGCGCGGCGGCAAGACTTTTTCTCATCGAGTCGGCGTTTTTTTCGAGCGATTTCATGTTGGAGGTTTTGGCTTCTGTGACAAGCTTGCCAGCTTCGTCGACCAAAATGCCGAGCTGCTTACTGACTTCGGGGATCTGATGCACCAACTGGTTGCGATCTTCTTCGGTAATTTCTTGGGAGCTGATTGACCGAAACTCCGAGACGGCGTTATTGATTTTTGAGACCGTGCTGCCAAGAAGCTGGAAGCGTTCCATCAGTTGATCTTCTTTGTCTTTTCTTTCCTGAATCTTAGGAAGAATTTGAGACAGAAGAGCTTCGGCGCGTTCATTTTGTTGGCGAGTCGAATCAAGTGACTTTCCTAAATTGACCATGGAATGTTGAAGATCGGTGCGAGTCTCATCGACGGATTTTAAGATTTCAATCGCACGCTCGAGCCCTTTATCCGATTCAAAGCTTGTTCGTTCAAGCTCGGTCACTAATTGATTAAAACGATCCAGATTTTTATCGAGGAGAAGTGCCACTTTTCCCAGTTCGGTTACGGGAGCTTGAAATTCATTTTTCATGATCTTTGTCCTTTTACTTATACAGGATTAACTCTTGATTCATTTCCTCTGTCAACGGTGTCAGCTTGAGAATCTTTCGCTTTGTAATGTTTTCTCAAGAACTGCGTCAGGCCAGGAAGACCGTTTTGCTTGCTCACGACTTCAGAAAATCCCGCACTCAAAAATTTATTTTTGCTCTCACTAAAATCCATCGAGGTGTAGGCCGTTGTCGGCGTTTTGACACCATTCCTTCGGATGCGCTCCATGGTTTCAATTCCGTCCATATCGGGCATTTGAATGTCTAAAATAATCGAATCGTATTCTTTCTCTTTTATTTTCAAGATTGCCGATTTTCCACTTTGTGCGACATCCATTGCAGCTCCATATTGGGTAAAATAGCGACTGAGAAGAAGTCCGATACTGTCGTCGTCGTCAACGACTAGAACTCGCATTCCTTCTAAAGGAGCCTGATTTTCACGCTCAGACGTTTTTGCTGCAGGTTTTGGCAGAGAAAAGCTAAACGTAGTCCCTTGACTTTCAACGGACTCCACCCAGATTTTGCCACCGTGTTTCTCGATATTTTTTTTACAAATCGCAAGTCCGATCCCGGTGCCGGGAAAGAGCGTTCGGTTGTGAAGACGTTCGAAAGGGGTAAAGACTTTTCCCAGACTCTCTTTGGGAATTCCGACACCGTTATCGCTAAAATGAAACGTCAGCATTTCAGAATCGTCTTCAACCTTCACTTCGATTTTCGGAGTTCTTTCGGGCGCAAATTTAATTGCGTTGCTGATCAAATTTTGAACTACCTGAGTGAGCTGGCCTTTATTGCCGTAGACTTGAGGCAAGTCGGAATACAAAATCTCGGCACGACTATGTTGAATGGCGCCGTCTAAGTTTTTGACTGCCTTTTGAATCACTTCTGCGAAATCACATACCGCCAAGCTTTCCTCCTTTTGATTATTAATCTGAGAGTACTTCAAAAGATCCGATATCAAAGTCGACATTCGTTTCGATGCGTCTTGAACAAATTGTATGTATTCTTTTGCTTTCGCGCTCTGCTCGGTGGAGATCTCTTCGAGTAAGAGAGAGAGATAACAGCTTACAGTTCTCAGAGGCTCTTGTAAGTCGTGCGCAACCACCGTTGAAAATCGTGTGAGCTCTGAATTTACTTTTTCAAGCGCAAGGGCTTTCTCTTGGGTCAACGAGGCAATTCTTTGTTCTCTTTCCATTTCCTGCTGCTGATGAGCTCTCTCAAGTTCCCACTTTTGTCGCTCGCCTTCCTGTAAAAGTAACTTTTTCTCGTGCTCAAACTGCAGTTTTTCGATCTGATGAATTCGCTCCATTTGCGCGAGCAAATCTTTCTCCTTGAGATAAAGAGAGACAAGCGCTGCTACTTTTGCTTTCACTACATAAGGGATGAGCGGCAAAGTCATGTAGTCAATTGCCCCTAAATCGTAACCGAGATAAACGTCGGTTTCGTCTACCTGAAATCCCGAAGTGAAAATGATGGGAACTCGCTTTGTCTTTTCCCGGTCCCGAATCGTCTTTGCCGTTTCAAACCCATTTAATCCCGGCATCAAGACATCTAAAATGACGAGAGCCACCTCGTTATCCAAAAGATACTTCAGGGCGTCTTTTCCTGACCGAACGGTCACGACATTGTACTGTTCAGTCTCTAAGATCGCTTCGATCGTCAAAAGATTCTGCGGATTATCATCCGCTACCAAGATCGTGACTTTATTCCCGCTGCCCATCATCAAACTCTCCTCTGAAACAAACCCAGCTTGTCATCTAAAATTTTATATTGGTTTTTTAACGTCGATTCTTTGAAAAGATTTTTTTCAGGACAATACAAAAATCCGAGTCGGCTACTACTGTCGTGAATCAGCCCCATCACTCTATCTTTCGTGATCAAGTCGAGATCGGCCATCCGAGTGCTCATCAAAATTAACTGAAACTCATTAAATGAACTGTCCGAAAGAAAATTATATGGAAAAAAGGAAATCGCGTGAGCGTATTTTTTAAACTTACTTTTGGAATAGTGCGATCGTGCGTTCTCTGTTGCATTCTCACTCATTTCAGTCGCGTAAATCTGAGTCCGGTCAAGAAGTTCAGCTTCTTTGAGCAGAGAAACAAAAAGAAGTGTCAAAGCCTCATCTGAACAGCCCAGATGCCAAACTTTAACCTTAGGATAGGTTTTCAGCATCGGGAGCACTTTTTTTCGCATTTGAGTTTTAAAAAGCCTGGGTAAAAACGATTCTTCGTTTGACTTAAAGAACAGCTGTTCTAAGAGGGGGTCTATAAGCGTTTCGTCTCTCAATATGCGATCTTGAAGCGCGCCGAGACTTTTCTGTTTGATTTTACGAGAACACTTTATCAGCTCTTTCCTTAGAATCTCCTGATTATATCCCGCTAAATCATATCCGTACCGCTCGCGAATCGCTTCAATCAAAAACCGAGTTTCCATGTTTTCCAGCTCATGATTCAATTTCAACGTTTTTGTTTGCATCACATTCAATGTAACTCGGCAGACGTTTCGTGGACCGGAAGGTCCACTTCATCCCGCCCCATTAAATGCACGCGCATCAGTGAGAAAAGAAGCGCTGGATCTACCGGTTTCGCCAAATAATCGCTTGCGCCGGCTTGGACACAACGTTCTCTGTCCCCTTTCATCGCTTTCGCTGTCACGGCAATAATCGGAGTTTTGATAAACTCAGGGATGGTACGAATCATTCTCATCGTTTCGTACCCATCCATCTCGGGCATCATGACATCCATCAGAACAACATCGATTTCAGGGTGAAGCCTTAGGAGGTTAATTCCGTCTTTGCCATTTTCGGCAAATAGGACCTCCATCTTCTGACTTTCGAGAATCGAACAAAGTGCGTAAATATTTCGGACGTCATCATCCACTACAAGCGCCTTTTTACCCGATAAGATCGGATCAATTCGGTACGCTTCTCTAACTAAGTTTCTCTTTTCTTCTTTCAGAGTCGCTTCCACGTTGTGCAAGCAAAGGGTCACCTCGGCAAGCAACCTCTCTGGCGAATTCGCATCTTTTAAAATAATGGTTTCACTTAAGAGAGAGAGGTCTTTTTGTTCTGAATCCGACAGATCTTTTCCGGTGTAAACCACTACCGGAATATTTTTATTGATCTCTTGGATTTTCTTCAAGAGTTCGATGCCACTCATGTCAGGAAGTCCTAAGTCCAGCACAATGCAATCCACCACTTTTTCCCGGATAATTTCCAGAGCTCGTTCTCCCGAGCTTGCCGTGAGTGACTTGGACCGATCATCGCTTAAGAGCTCAACGATCGATTGAGCCTGGACTGTATTGTCCTCCACCACCAGAATAGTCCTCTCCCTTTCAGAGAGTATTTCTTTCAGCTCGCCAAAAATCTTATCGAACTGTTCGGGTTGTACGGGCTTCTCACAATAGTCTTTGGCCCCGAGTTTCATCGCACGACGTCGTTTTCCCTTCACACCGGTCAAAAGATAGACAGGAATATGACGCAAATCCGGATCATGTTTTAAACGATCTAAAACGGCCCAACCGTCCACATCGGGAAGCTTCACATCAAGAGTAATTGCAACCGGATGAAATCGTTTGGCCAACAAAACAACTTGTTCCCCCGAAAGGCAAATAATCCCTTTGAATCCTCTGGTATGCGCTTCGGATAAGAGCGACTGAGAAGCTGCTAAATCGTCATCCACAATGAGGAGAACTCTATCACCAGGAGTAATCGAAGCTCTATCGTCATCGATAACTACCGTATCTGGGTTCAGTGTTGATTTTTCAACTTTGAAATCACTTTCACGAGTGACACTCGTGAATGAAACCGATGAATTTCCATCCGGTTGTTTTTCGATAACGGTACGCTCCGAAGCTTTCGCCGCTTGGCTGACCTGCAAATAGTTTTCGGGAACATAGAAGACGAAAGTACTTCCCTTTCCAGGACTACTTTCTACCGTAATCTCTCCTCCTAAAAGCCGTGCAATTTCACGACTGATAGAAAGGCCGAGCCCAGTACCTCCATATTTACGGCTGGTCGTGCCATCCGCTTGCTGGAAGGCTTCAAAAATAAGTCTTTGTTTTTCAGGGGCGATTCCAATTCCGGTATCGGTGACTGAAAACGCCAAAACATTGGGAGCCGCACTGAGAGACATATTGTCCGGGTTCCATCCCGATCGCGCCGTTTGCACTTTCATTGTTACCGAACCGCGCTCAGTGAATTTGAAAGCATTCGACAACAGGTTTTTGATAACCTGCTGCAGACGCTTCAAATCGGTAGAGATGAAACGCGGTGTTTGTCGCTCAATATCCACATTGAATTTAACGCCTTTGTTATGAGCCAATTGTGAAAAGGCATTTTCGACATAGCTCTTGAATTCGAGAATCGGTACTTGAGTGATATCCACTGCCATCTTACCGGCTTCGATTTTGGAGAGATCGAGAATTTCGCTAATCAGGCCCAAAAGATCACTTCCCGAGGAGTGAATTGTTCGTGCGAACTCGGTCTGTTTCGGGGTTAAATTGCCGTCGGAATTATCCGAAAGCATTTTCGCGAGAATCAGTAAGCTGTTCAAAGGCGTTCGCAACTCATGCGACATATTTGCCAAGAATTCAGACTTATATTTTGAGGTGAGAGACAATTGCTCGGCTTTTTCTTCAAGCGCAAGTTTTGTGAGTTCCACTTCTCGGTTCTTATTTTCGACTTCTGCTTTTTGCTCAGAAAGCAATCGAGCCTTGTCTTCTAACTCGAGATTCGTTTTTTGTAATTTATCTTGCTGAGACTGTAAATCCTGAGTGAGAGATTGGGATTTCTTTAACAAATCTTCCGTTCTCATACTGGCGGCAATCGTATTCAAAACGATCCCGATACTTTCTGTCAGCTGATCTAAGAATGTTAAATAAATTTCGCTGAATCTTTGGAAAGATCCGAGTTCGATCACGGCCATCACTTCGCCTTCGAACAAAACAGGCAAGACGACGATATTGAGAGGTTTGGCTTCTCCTAAGCCAGAATTGATTTTAATATAGTCCGTCGGAACATCTCTTAAGAGAATACGTTGTTTTTCTAGAGCGCATTGTCCGACTAAGCTTTCACCGATTTTAAATTGGTTCGAAAGATGGATGCGCTCCCGATACCCATAACTTCCAATGAGTCTTAGGATTTTAGAAATTTCAACTGCCGTCACGGGAATCGCACCCGTCACCACATTGGCGCTGGCTTCCATTAAATAGAAAACCCCGTGCTGCGCATCCACGAGGGGCGCAAGCTCCGATAAAATCATTTTCGAAACGGTTAAGAAATCCCGTTGCCCTTGCAGCATTCGAGTGAATTTTGCGAGATTGGTTTTTAGCCAGTCCTGCTCGGTATTTTTCTGAGTCGTATCTCGCAAGTTTCGAGTCATCTCGTTGATATTGTCTTTTAAGACGGCGACTTCCCCTCGAGCGTCAACCGTGATGAGCCGAGTGAGATCACCCTTCGCAACCGCAGTTGCCACTTCCCCAATCGATCGGACTTGCGTCGTCAAATTCGCAGCAAGTTGGTTCACGTTGTCCGTCAAATCGCGCCATAGGCCTGCAGCACCTGGAACCAGAGCTTGGCCGCCCAGTTTTCCTTCGACACCTACTTCGCGAGCGACCGAAGTCACTTGGTCTCCGAACGTTCCCAACGTCACGATCATTTCGTTGATGGTATCGGCAAGCGCCGCGATTTCGCCTTTGGCTTCTAAAGCAAGTTTTCGTTTTAGATCTCCGCTCGCCACCGCCGTCACCACCTTGGCGATCCCTCGGACTTGTTCGGTCAGGTTACTCGCCATGTAGTTCACGTTGTCGGTTAAATCTTTCCAAGTTCCGGCAACGCCTTCCACTCGCGCTTGTCCGCCGAGTTTCCCTTCTGTGCCGACTTCACGGGCCACTCGAGTCACTTCCGACGCGAAAGAGCTTAACTGATCCACCATCGTGTTAATCGTATTTTTAAGCTCTAAGATTTCGCCTTTGACATCGACCGTGATTTTTTTCGAGAGATCGCCATTCGCAACAGCGGTCGTCACGCTCGCAATATTTCTCACTTGGTTTGTGAGATTACTCGCCATCGTATTCACGTTATCGGTCAAATCTTTCCAGGTTCCCGCAACCCCTTCGACCCGTGCTTGTCCGCCTAGTTTTCCTTCGGAGCCCACTTCACGCGCGACCCGAGTCACTTCCGACGCAAAGGAACGGAGTTGATCCACCATCGTGTTCACGGTGTTTTTCAGTTCCAAGATTTCGCCTTTAACGTCGACGGTGATTTTTTTCGAAAGGTCACCGGTGGCGACGGCCGTTGTCACTTCAGCGATATTTCTCACTTGGTTCGTGAGATTACTCGCCATTGTGTTCACGTTATCGGTCAAATCTTTCCACGTTCCGGCAACCCCCTTCACTTCCGCTTGTCCGCCGAGTTTTCCTTCCGAGCCCACTTCACGCGCGACTCTTGTCACTTCAGAGGCGAAGGAGCTCAGCTGATCCACCATCGTATTGATCGTGTTTTTCAGCTCTAAGATTTCACCCTTCACATCGACCGTAATCTTTTTAGAGAGGTCGCCATTCGCAACGGCTGTCGTCACGCCCGCAATATTTCTTACTTGGTTCGTGAGGTTACTTGCCATCGTATTCACGTTATCGGTGAGTTCTTTCCAGGTTCCGGCAACCCCTTTTACTTCCGCTTGTCCGCCAAGTGCGCCTTCCGAGCCCACTTCACGAGCGACTCGTGTCACTTCAGAGGCGAAAGAGCTCAGCTGATCCACCATCGTATTGATGGTGTTTTTCAGTTCTAAGATTTCGCCTTTGACGTCGACGGTAATTTTTTTCGATAAGTCACCACCGGCAATTGCAGTAGCGACGTTCGCAATATTTCTCACTTGGTTTGTGAGGTTACTTGCCATCGTGTTCACGTTATCGGTCAAGTCTTTCCAGGTGCCGGCAACCCCCTTCACTTCCGCTTGTCCGCCGAGTTTTCCTTCCGAACCTACTTCACGCGCGACTCGAGTCACTTCAGAGGCGAAAGAACTCAGCTGATCCACCATCGTGTTGATCGTGTTTTTTAATTCTAAGATTTCCCCTTTGACGTCGACCGTGACCTTTTTAGAAAGGTCACCGCCCGCAATCGCGGTCGCAACGTTTGCGATATTTCTCACTTGGTTCGTGAGGTTACTTGCCATCGTGTTCACGTTATCGGTCAAATCTTTCCAGGTGCCGGCCACCCCCTTCACTTCCGCCTGTCCACCCAGTTTTCCTTCTGAACCTACTTCACGAGCCACTCGAGTCACTTCAGAAGCGAAGGCGCTCAACTGATCGACCATCGTGTTGATCGTTTTTTTCAGCTCTAAAATTTCGCCCTTCACGTCGACGGTGATCTTTTTAGACAAGTCTCCGGTTGCCACAGCCGTCGTCACTTCCGCGATATTTCTCACTTGGTTCGTGAGATTGCTCGCCATCGTGTTCACATTATCGGTCAAATCTTTCCAGGTGCCGGCAACCCCCTTCACTTCTGCCTGTCCGCCTAGTTTTCCTTCCGAACCCACTTCACGCGCCACTCGAGTCACTTCAGAAGCGAAGGAGCTCAGCTGATCCACCATCGTATTGATCGTATTTTTAAGTTCGAAAATTTCGCCCTTCACGTCGACCGTGATTTTTTTCGATAAGTCACCCGTCGCCACAGCCGTCGTCACTTCCGCGATATTTCTTACTTGGTTCGTGAGGTTACTTGCCATCGTATTCACAGAATCGGTCAAATCTTTCCAGGTTCCGGCCACCCCCTTCACTTCTGCCTGTCCGCCTAGTTTTCCTTCAGAGCCCACTTCACGCGCTACGCGAGTCACTTCAGATGTGAGGTCTCTCATACGCTCGACCATCGTGTTCACGACCTGACCGAGACGACGAAATTCACCTTTCAGCGCTTTGCCTTCGCGTTCGATTTCAATCAGCTGGGACAAATCGCCCTTCACGACCGCGCCCACCACTCGACTCACTTCCGTACTCGGGTAAGCTAAGTCGGCAACGAGATCATTGACGTGACTAATCGCATCGACCCAACCGCCACCCGCACCATTTAACTTCGCACGTTGAGAGACTTTGCCCTCTTGTCCGACAGCTTGTCGTAACAATTTAAACTCTTCGAGCATTTTCGCGTTGAGAGTAATGACTTCATTTAAAGTTTCTGCAACATCCGCTTGGGTATTGTCGCCGGTGACTTCAATTCGGGCAGAAAAGTCTCCCGCTTTCACTTTTTTCAAAACGCTCAGCATCGCTCGCCAAGGATTTGCCTGCATTTGAGTTTGAGGTTCGAAAGGGGTCTCGACTTTTACTTTCGCTTTTTTAGTGAGTGCCTTGCCGACACCCGTCGTGAGGAGGCGTTTATTTTTGCTTAAGTCAGAGGAGCCATAGGCCATTGAGATCTCCCAAGTTGCGAAGTTGGATTAGGTCTTAAACAAACGGATTTTTTTTGAACGTGTTCTCGCGTCTTCCCAGCAATTTACGTTCCAACAAAATACGTAAAAAGCGAGCTCATGACAAGCATGATTTTTTTGGATTAGACGTCACAAATTGATTCACTCAAAAATAATGAATCAATTTGATTCAGATTTTTTACTCTTTAGGAAAACCAACTTCTCACATCTTCGTCGAGGCCCACACCATACATGTAGTTATAAACTGCCTTCTTCAAACCGAACTGAAACTCGCTGTGATCTACGCCCGTTGAATCGACAAAGGGGATGTCGTTGACGGCAAATGTCGATTTCTCCGGATATAAACGAATTCCATAGCGTTCCGGATTTTTTCCAATGGGACTGTGTGCTGTCACCGAGAACCGATGCCAAAACGCGGATTGAATATAACCTTGCTTAAAGAGTTTTCGAACTTCGTCAAGCGCATAAAGTGTCTCTCGCGGTGTTTCGGTTGGAAACCCGTACATCAAATACGCATGCACCATGATGCCACTTTCGGAGAAAGCTTTTGTGACTTGAGTAACCTGATCGACCGTTACTCCTTTGTCCATCAACTTTAAAAGTCTATCGGTTGCGACTTCAAGCCCCCCACTCATCGCGATACAGCCCGATCGCGCTAAAAGGTCGGTAAGCTCTCTCGTAAACGCTTTTTCGAAACGGATATTTGCCCACCAGGTGATTTCAATTTTCCTATCAATCAGTCGTTCTGCCATAAGTTTCAGAACTTTTGGAGGAGCTGCTTCGTCTACGAAATGAAAACCTCTTTCGCCGGTTTCTTCGACAAGTCGCTCAATTCTATCGACCAGAATCTCAACGTCTAAGGCCTCGTAGCGAGAGATATAATCAAGTGAAAGATCGCAGAACGTGCATTTCTTCCAGTAACAACCGTGGGCCACTGTCAATTTATTCCATCGCCTTTCGGACCAGAGCCGGTGCATGGGATTTAGCGTTTCGCTCAAAGAAAGATAGTCAGAGAGCGGCAGGCCTTCATAAGAAGGACAACTCGTTTCGTTAAACTTAAAATCTTTGACATCGCTGCTATTTTTTAAAACAACAGAATCCGCTTCTTTGACCAAGGTGCGCAAGAATTTCGGAGGAGAAACTTTTTGAGAAAAGTTCTCAAGAAGACATAGAAGCGGTTTTTCACCATCATCTAAAGTGAAATAATCGACAAAATCAAAAACGCGGACGTCCTTTAGATTTCTGAGTTCGGTATTGACGTATCCTCCCCCCATTAAGATCTTACAATCCGGCGATTGGGTCTTTATCTGCTGAGCCATTCGGAAACCTGCGTAGACATTTCCGGGAAACGGCAAAGTAATTCCGACGACGTCCGGTCTGAGCTCCTTCTGAATATCCGAAGCGATCGCGTCGATGTATCTATCGACAAGGGTATTACTCTTCCGAAGTGCATTTAGGATGGGGTCAAAGCTAGGAGCGCTCGCCGCCAATTTTTCGCCGTATTTGGACAGCTCAAAGCGGGCATCAATGCCATCGTGAATCACGTCGTTTAAGTCATCCAGATAAAGACTTGCAAAAAATTTTGCAGGATTGGAGTAGCCAAAGAGTGAAACGATTTCCTCAATCGACTCGCCGAACTGCGCTTCTAATTCTTTTAAGACTTTAAAACGAGGACCAAAAGGCAAGTAACCTTTTTTCAATATCTTTGACTCAACTTGCGGAGCCTTTCCCTGAAGGAACAAAACAACATCACGAATCGTGTGTTTATATTTTTCGTGCTTCTTTAGAAAAAAATCAACCGAGGCGGATTTAATGCCTTTTTTCTTCTGCAGTTCGTGATGAATATCTGTCAGGCCCTGGTTGGAAAACAGTTTCAGAAAGAGAAGAATACTGGGATCGCGCTGGTAAACTTCATAGCCCTTGTCTTTTAAAAATCCGTACAAATAAGGCGTCGCCGGATAGGGCGTATTGACCTGAGTCATCGGAGGGGTGAGGAGCACGATTTTCATGGAGGACAGGGTTTAACACGGCTTCAGAATTAGGTCTAATACCTTAAACTAAGTTATTGTTTTCATTGAAATGCGGTGGGGGTTTCATTTAAACTGTTCCTTGTGAAAAATCACTCTTATAAAAAACAGTACCCTCTCTTTTTAGGCAATCAACCCGTTATGACCGAACGTAAACTCGGCGTGACGGATAAGTATACCGATGAAGTTTTCACCGAGACCTCAATCGCAAGTCCCGAAACGATTCTCGAAGGCATTCGTTTAGGCGTCGAATCCCGGGGTGCTCTCGCTAAAATGGCCACGTTTGAGAGAGCGGCGATTTTGGAGTTTTGTGTCAAACGCATTCAGGAGAGGAGCGACGAACTTGCCTATCTTCTCTGCCTTGAAGCGGGAAAACCCATCAAAGATGCGCGGACCGAAGTCACTCGTCTCATTGATACGTTTAAGTTAGCGTCTCAAGAGGCTACTCGCTTGACGGGTGAAGTTTTGCCGCTCGACATTTCAGCCAGAGCAAAAGGTTATTTTGGAATGTGGAAACGGGTGCCGATTGGTCTTTGCTCTTTCATCTCGCCATTTAATTTTCCCCTCAACCTTTCCGCTCACAAAATTGCCCCTGCAATTGCGGTGGGTTGCCCTTTTATTTTAAAACCGGCAAGCCGTACGCCCGTGAGTACTCTTCTTTTGGGAGAAATTCTCGCTGAGACGGCGCTTCCTAAAGGAAGCTTTTCTATTTTGCCTTGCGAGAGAGACGGCGCGGATTATTTTACAACCGATGAGCGGGTTCAGTTCTTAAGCTTTACCGGCTCGCCCGAAGTCGGTTGGGCACTCAAAGCCAAAGCCGGCAAAAAGAAAGTCACTTTAGAACTGGGTGGAAATGCCGCATGCTTAATCGATGAAGAGGCCGATCTTCAGGATGCCTCGCAAAGAATTATTGCCGGAGCCTTCGCGCAATCGGGCCAGAGCTGCATCAGCGTTCAACGCATTTACGTTCATGATAAAAACTACGAAGCATTCAAATCAATTCTGATTGAAAAGACTCAAAGTTTAAAATCAGGCGATCCGAAAGATGAAACTTTTTCGATTGGCCCGATGATTTCACTCGACGAAGCCAAACGCATTGAGAGTTGGGTTCAGAAGGCTGTCGCCAAAGGGGCAAAGATTTTGACCGGTGGGACTCGCATCAAAAATATTTATGAAGCGACTCTTCTCGAAAATGTTCCTGAAGATTGCGAAGTGAGCTGTAAAGAAGCTTTTGGGCCCGTCGCAATTTTAAATCGCTATACGGATTATGAGAAAGCCCTCGAAGCCATGAATCGCAGTTCTTATGGACTCCAAGCCGGTCTTTTTATCAAAGACATTTATAAGATCCAAAAGGCCTGGGATCGTTTGGAAGTTGGCGGCGTTGTGATTGGGGATGTTCCGTCGTTTCGAGTCGATAACATGCCTTATGGCGGAGTCAAAGATTCTGGCTTGGGCCGCGAGGGTGTGAAGTTTGCGATGGAAGAGATGACCGAAATGCGTCTTTTAATGATTCGAACCCCTTAAAAACTATTGAAGTGAGATTTCGGGAAAACGATACATGAGGGTTGCGACTTCTGGAGATTTCGGCACTTGAGTGCCGCAGGGAAGCTCTACGACTTTTATCTTTGAGTCATGCGCCAAATACCACATATGCTGGAAACTATCGTAACTTCCAACCACTCGACTGAGATCTGACTTCAAATAATTCGGATTAGGGCATTCGATTAAATTGATTCGTTTAATCACTTTGGGGTCCATGTCTAACACCAGTCGATGTGCTTTTTTTTGGATGCCTCCCCAGGAAAACCAACCGATATCTGAAAGTTGCCAGCCCAGCGGGAGGACGGAGAGAAAAAAGATGACGAGCCCTTTTGAAAAAATCCCCTTTTGAAGCGTTTCAGGATTTTTGAATAAAAAGGGAAAAAGAAATGAAGCGAAAAATCCTGGGAGATAAAGCCAGCCCGGAGAAAAAAACCAATGTCCCAGGTGCGGCAGAATCAGAAGAAAGATCAGAGAAAAATACCCGATCCACAGAAGAGGACTGGCGAAAAGAGGCCGTTCATTTTTCTGCACTTTTGAAAGGACCGTCAAAACCAGAGGCCCTAAAAAACAGAAAAATAGGAACACACACAGAGGCTTTAAAAAGCACTCGACATTAAAGACAGGATGATAACCTTCGTTGACGACGACCAAAGTAAACCGACAAACGAAATAGATCCCGCCTAAAATGAAAAACAGCAGAAGCCGAAAACGTTCCTCTATTAGTTTTCCTTGCGAAAAAAGAACGAAGAACAAAATAAACGGAAGAACAATCGAAGACTCTTTAAAAAATAAAGCTGCAAGGTACGACAGAACCGCAACAAGATAAGGTAATTCTCCAAACTTTGTCGACTTCAAAAACCCGTAGAGGCAAACCACCATGAGAAAGACTTGGGGAATATTCATAAGCCCCTCGCCCATCCACAGAACGCTTGCAAAATGCAAAGGGATACAAAAAAGAAAAATGTACAAGAAAATGAAGCTGTCAGAGGCTTTTCCTCGAATTCTTTCGAGCGTATCAGTTGCCAGCACCAGCGTCGCACCGAGTAGAACAATTTGCTCGAGAATCCAAAGCCAATAATGGTATCCAAACAAGTGGAAATTCGAATAGATCGCGAGTAAAAAAAACGGTCTTAAAAACCAAGCACCTTTGACGTCCGGTGCGTAATATAAATACGCCTTCCATAAAAGGGGCCACTCCATGGGCATCTTTTTTACGGCAGTTCCCAGCATCATCCAATCATCATGTCTGAAATAGTCTATCGCTAATAAAGGCAGGTAAAGTGTGAGCAATGCGGCAAAAAACCACCGGTATGTTTTAAGGCAACCCATGTGTTCAATATTGTATCAGATCCATCTTATTTGGAGGAAGTCGAGGATGGTAAATCATTTAAATAAGGCGGCTCGTAAAGATCATAATAGGGCGGAACCGCGATTTTTTTCCAACGCCTGTTGATTAAACCCTCTCGAAGAAGGCCGTCGTCTTTGGAAAGATAGGTTTCGAGGTGCCCTCGCTGCGGGGGCCAGAGTTGCCCTTCCATCGCAATGATCGAATACTGGGGAGGTGGCACATCGGCGCTTCGCGCGATTAAAATCCCACAGACTTCTTTCTGCTCGAGCGAAATCGAGACCAGCTTTTCAACGAGTAACTGGGAGTCGCGACCCATTTCTTTTAAAAAATGTCGAGGATTTGCTCGATCAAAATAGTATCTGTCCTTTCCTAAATGAGCGTGAAGCGAGAATAGTGAAAGGTCATCCGATAAAATCTGGCAATTTCGCGGGTTGCTTTTTCGATTTTCAAAAAACCACTGAGCGGTTTGGTCTAAAGGCACAAGACTGCGATCTGTTTTGGGTCGATGAATTTGAAAAAATCCTCGGCCCCTCCAAGGAAAAGCGGCGGGAATAGAGAGAAGCACGACGAGAACAGACGTCACAATCCATTGACGCTGAGGCTTTTTAGAGAAAACTTTTGTAATGCCTTTTTCAAGGAGCAGAACTCCCAAAAAACTGACCGGCAAGGTGTACAGAACGCGGTAAGGGGTGTCGTAGTGAAAAAAACGCACAATGAGGACCGCGCTGACCGGGAAGACAAGCACGAGTAGCTGCATCCAACTAATCGCTACAATCTCGGGAAACCGTTTAAAAAATAAAAAGCTTCCACCCAATGCAATCAACCCCGGAAGCGCGATAGAATTAAAAATTTTCCCATCGAGGTCCCACACACGGAATGTAGCAAAGTGAGTGAGTTGCGGATGCCATAGACCCGAGTTCACAAACTTGTTATAGGGGAACCAATGATAAAACCATGCGGCGTACCCAAGAGCATACGTAGCCGCAAGAAACATTAGAAGAGTCGCTAAAACGGCTTTTCGTCGGGTGAGATGGAACCGCCTGTTGATTTCTAGAAGTCCCATCGCCACAATCGAAATCATAAAAAAGATGATCGTTTCGCCGTGATTAAATGCCATCAGAAGGATCAGCGGAAGAATAGCGAGTAGGAGTTCTTTTTTTCGAGAGCTTAAAAACTCCTTACAAAGCATGAGCGCCGAAAGATAGGAGACATAGGCCAAAGGAACAGAAGACAACATGTAATAACGAAAGTTTAAAATCCCATTTCCGAAAAAAAGCAGGCAACCAAGGACTTGAGGAATGAGCGAAGTTCTTTGAACTCCCATTCGGAAACAAAATCTTGCGAACTGGTAACAGAAAATCCATTGCCAAAAAGCGCTATAAAAATTGAGAAAACTTCTTTGGTGAATGGGATCGAAATAGCGGATAAAGGTCCAACCCCAGAAATAAGCGAACCTATCTTTCAGAGGATTCTCAGAAATTCTTTCGAAATCATTCCAAACCGTGAGGCGTCTAAAGTGTTCCCAAGGGTCCGAAGGGTATTCTAAGTAAGCTCCACGCTGCCAAAGGAGGGCAGCCAGTAAAATCCAAAATCCCCATTCCACGGGTTTGATTTTTCGAAAGACTTCGCGCAACATCCATCCCGCGATCAATAGATTGACGAAGTGTAACCCCCAAAAAACTTTTTCGACGGCGAGAAGGGGCAATTCAAATTTCCAAGCAAAAAGATAGATAAGCAAATAAGGAAAAAAGAAAAATGCCGGGAATTCGGCCAATCGTGAAGCAAGGGGATGATCGTGATTCGATTTCACTGGTTTTGAAAGAATGGACAGTATCGGTTAATGGGACAGACGTCGCAAAGCGGTTTACGGGCTTTGCAGGTTTTTCTTCCGTGTAAAATCAAAAGGCCGTTCACGGTACTCCACAATTTTCTAGGCAAAAGTTCTCTTAAATCAAACTCTACTTTGACCGGATCCTCGTTATCCGTCCACCCCAATCGATAAGCCACCCGTTTGACATGGGTGTCGACAGCGATTGCGGGTTCATCAAATGCTTGGTTTAAAACCACACTCGCAGTTTTCCGCCCTACCCCTCTTAAGCTTACGAGGTCATCCAAGTTCCCAGGAACTTTTCCATCGAATTTTCCGACAATATCTTGAGAAAGACTGATAAGCGATTTCGCTTTTTGGCGATAAAACCCACAAGAGTGAATGATTTTTTCAAGTTCTTTTGGAGCGGCCTGAGCCATTTTAGAAGCCGTCGGATATTTCGCAAATAGGGGGGGCGTCACCTGATTGACCCGCGCATCGGTGCACTGTGCGGAAAGAACCACCGCCACAATCAACTGGAAAGGGCCTTCATAGGTCAACTCCGTTTTCGGTTCTGGAAAATCTAAAAGGAGGGTTTCGAAAACACCCTGAACCGTTTTTTGACTAACCTGCTCTTTAATTTTTCTCTTTTGGCTCACTTGTGATATGGTCTTTTGTCTAAATAACAGCTCTTAGTCAAGCCGCAGTGGTGAAATGGCAGACACGCTGGTCTTAGAAGCCAGTGCCCTTGGGCGTGGGGGTTCAAGTCCCTCCTGCGGCAAATTTTCGCCCAACGAAAATTTCCTCTATTTTCTATTCTCAATTTTCCAGAAACCCGTAGAAAGCAAGAAAACCAGAAAATCGAAAATAGAGAATTGATTGATGAAAGTGCTTTTGCCTCGACTATTTATCATCACAAGGATTTCGGAAACGGATATTGTTTCCATAACAAAACGGGTGCAGGCAAACCTCATTCTGGCAGTATGCCGATCTTCAAGCGAGACTTATTGCAATCAAGTAATGTACGAGAGGTTTTTTATGATCCTATCCCTGATTGCAAAAACTCAAACAGTTTGCTTCCGTTGGCCCAAATCCCTTGACAACAATTTTTACCTTTCCTAATTTTGTAAAAGCTAAAGGGGGATAAATGAACAAGTTCGTTAAATTGGGTTTCGCGTTCGCTTTAATAGGGTTAATAAATCAGAATAGTTTTGCGGAGGAAAATTTTTCAGAGGATGTATATACCGCGCAAGACTCAGATTCAAACCAACAAATTGTTTTTGATATTGTCACCCAGAACTCGGTGTCTCCTGATTCACAAGCTCTGAATTCCCAAACACTTTTTCCTAATTCGCCCCGTTGTACCCGGGGAGGCATTGAAACGATATGTCCTGTTTGGTGCCATAAAATTTTGGACGATTCTTCATATAAGTTAGATGCAAACGGCAGTATCAATACTTTTAAAAAGTTACAATGTAACCAACAGGGGGGTCATTGGGAGGTAACTCGACAATCAGATTACTCTGAGCTCGGATGGCAAGGAACTTACCGTTGGACCTGCCAAGCTTCTTATCGAAATACTTGTATTAAATAACATCAGGATTCAAGGAGTATGGTATTCCTGAAATTGCTTCGGCTTAACGCTGTTTCTTCAGACGATGCTCCCAGCGAGCCGAGTTACGATACATTCGTAAAAAACAGCGAACACCTTTACATGACTAGAATTTTGACCAATATCTCTTGTCAGTAAGGTAGAGCTACGGCAGCAATTTGCCTAAAACGCTGTACCCAGTTAAAATTTTTCCTTCGAGGAGAAATCAATGAAAAAATTTCTTGTTTTGTATATGGCTCCCAAAAACGTCGTCGACGATTGGAAGAAAACCGATCCCGAAGTCCGCAAAGCAGGCGAAAAGAAAATGCAAGCTGATTGGCAGAAATGGATGGGAGAGCATTCAGAAATGTTCCGTGAGACCGCGGCCGCATATAAAACCAAACGCGTTTCTGCAGAAGGAGTTTCTGATTTTAGAAACGACACTATGTTGTACTCATTCATCGAGGCAGAATCCCATGAGGCCGCTGCAAAAACTTTTGAGAACCATCCACATTTTGGAATCCCAAAGGCGTCCATTGAAATCATTGAAACGATGCCAATGAACAATTCGCGACCGCAGTAGGCAGAGCTTAAAAGACGACAAACTAGGTTTAGTGCGTAAGATTCGAGTAACTTTTCAGCTCGGGTTCTCGACAAAGGAGTTGTTTTACAAAAGCCGCCCGCCTTTCGAGATCGCTGTTCAAATAGTCGGAAATGATTGGCTCGGATCCGGAACGCCGTGGCTCGACATGTAAGAATCGGGTTAAGGTGTCGCCCGAATGACAACCGTTGCAGGTATTGAGTGAAAACTGTTTCCGAAGCGGCTCCGTGAGTTCTGAAGTAGTCAACCAACTATACGACTCGTCGGGCACCGGGGCGGCTCCCGATAAAAAATTTTTAGGCAACTGGTACTGACCTTTCAAAATCTCCATCTCGTGCCCGCTGATCCAATCGATCAAAACTTGCTTTTGTTCTTCATCAAAAATCGGAGCCGGAGTCTGAGACGTGGTCACATTGACAAGCTTGTTCTCGGATTGAAATTCAAACTCTCTCATTTCCCATTCGGAATCAAGAAGCATGTCATTCGTGCGAACTCGCAAAGGAAAAGCGGGAAGTTCGTCCGTGAGCGTTTGCAATACGTCATTAAAGCGTTCCCCGTACGGTAACTCACGAAGCGCGTGAATGGCATTAGCCCAATGAAGAATCGTTGGAAACTTTTCCGTGAGCGGTAGGGCGTATTCAAAAATGGAAGTAAACGGAAGCGGTTCTCCGTTACGCGGATCCGTCACTCCGTACACGAATCGGAATTCCCCCGCTGCGTTTCGTCCTGGGTTAATATCGAGCCGAAACACCATTGCAAGTAACAGAAATGGGGCGTCATTCGGATTCAACTTACCTTGATACTGCGGCCAAACCGATACTAAACTTTCTGAATTACGCGGTGTAATAGGGAAGCCGTTAATTTCTTTCACACTGACCCACTCCTGAAGCCAACCCTCAAAAATCGAGAAGGGATCTCGCTGCATCTTCCGCAATGAAGGAAATCGTGCGGCAAAGCTCCAAACATTTCTCTGGTCGGTGCGACGGTCTGCGATCACCGATAAATCCGTCAAAAGAATTTCTTTTCGGGCGTCAACTTCAATTTCGCATTGCTTCGGCTTTGCAATGAGGCTGGAGGTTAGCGCGACAAGCCCAACAAAAAAAATTTTTTCCGAATCATCGCTATGCGATGGGCTAGGCTTGAGGTCATCGTTGATGGAATTTTACCACATAAAAGCTCTAGAAAATATCGCAGGGGGGATGCAATTCCTTTTTTTTGCGGCATAATAAATGTCGCAAATCAAACTATCCACTGGAGAAATATGAAACACTGCTTGTCCTTGCTCGCTGTGCTTTTCTGGAATCAATTTGTTTTTGGCGCCGTCGATTTTACGGTAGAGGTCTCGGGATCGCCTCAAATCACGACGATGACACCCAGTCAAAAGTTTTTAGAGATTCCCATAAAAGTGAATAACATCGGGGAAGACGGCTATGAAGGAAAACTGAGAATTAAGGGCTATCTTCTTCCGTCTCGAGCCTATCCCGCAACGAGTGAACTCAATTCGGGTATGGTTTTGGGTTATACGGATTTGACCGTCTCGCTGAGTAAAAATGAATCCCATGAGACAAGTATCCGATATCTTTTGCCGACGATCCGAAAGGAAAAGTACCTCATCGGATTTATCGTCAATTCGAATAGCGCCGTCCCAAGCGAAAAAAATGAGTTAAATAATCTAAGTGACTTGGTCGAAGTCGGAGAAGTCGAAGTCGAGAGCTCACGCAAAACGGGAATTGACCTTTATACGGAAGTGGCGGGGTCCTTCTTGCTTTACGACGGAATTATTCAGCACATTTTTCGAACCATCTTAAAAGGGCCTAAAACCGTTTTTCCAAGTCACCAATATTCCGCCAAACTTTTGTGGGCTCGATTTTTTGCGGTGGATCTCGAAACCAAAAAGGCTTTTACTTTGAATTACAGCAAACAAAAAATGGATAAAAACTGGGGAAGCATTCAGTATTCGACAGAGAAAGATAGCAAAGGCGAGATGATTTTTGTCGACTACTACACCCAAAAACCTTCAATCGACACACTTCCGCCTGCAAACTACCAGTTTGTAGCCCTAACGAATCTTCGCGACCTTATTCCTGAAGATGTCATTACAAACAATCTCGAAGCCAAACCTTTCGCGGTCAGGCCAATTATGGTCGATCAAAAGGAGGTACGGCTGGTCAGAGCGTTCAGCGGACCGGACGAACTCACGGCAACTGTGCTGATCAATAATCCATACTCCAAATCCGTGCATTGGACTGCGACGATCGATCCGACCACTCCTTGGCTTACGGCCCCTATTACCTCCGGGGATCTGAAGAGCGCTCCCAAATACTTTACGGTTATGGCGACGGCCAAAAATTTGCCCGCAGGTAAACATCGCGGCAAAATCGAATTTCAATGTGAGGAGTACCCGAATGAAAAAGTGATACTTCCCGTTTTGCTCACCCGTCAAAGTCAGACTGCGCCGATTATTGGAGTCAATCAAGGTCTCATCGAACTCGAATCCAAGGCCGGGCGCCCCGTGAAGTTCGAAAATCTGATCGTCTCTAACAATGGAACTGCAGTCTTGGAGTGGGCGGCAACCCCAAGTTCCGAGTGGCTGACAATTAATTCGACTGCGGGACAAATCGGTCCCAAGGCCAATTCCGTTCTTGCGGTTTCGGCGGCGCCGCGAGGGCTTCGGCCGGGAACCTATTCTGCAAAGATTTCCATTGCGTCTGATGCTCAGTCGGCTCCCACGATTGTGAACGTAAATTTAAGAGTGCGATTGTAGAGAACTAATGAGTGGTGATTGATTCTATCCATTCTCTTAACTGAGCGACGGCGTCGACATCGATTAGAGAATGATTGAGAGAAGGCATTGTTCCGGTTTTCAGTCGATAGTAGATTGCGCTCTTCTCCGCATTTCCAGGAACAACGCGGTAGGTAGGATCCTCATTTTCAATCAAGAACTGCGTAGTTCTTTGATTCACGGAAGTTCGATAAGCAACTTCTTCATTTTCATTTTCGCTCTGAGACAAATGCTTGAATTCAAGTCCGGTAAAATTGGCGGATCCTTCGGGATTGTGACAATGACCACAATTTCCATGAAGATAACCCATCGAGGCGCGCCCAACATCAGAGCTTGAGTGAATTCGAGGGGGCGTTTGCATTTTATAATTGAGGAGGATTCCCTTTTCGAGAAGTTCGAGGATCGTTGTAGAAGAAGGGCTTGAGTGCAAGCCGAGCGGATCCCGATCGTGCGAAAGTTGCAAAGATTCAAAACCTAAAATTTTATCGCCGCTTCCTTTGTGGCACTCATTACATTGAACCGTGCTTGGAATACTGTGGAAGGGGCCCTCGGGTCTAATCGCAAAATAGTTTTCGATTCCTTCGGCAGGTGCTAGCAAGGCTCGATGAAAAGAATGCTAATGCAAATCAGGCCCAAATATCGTTTTAAAAACTGAGATCGAGCGACCACTCCGAGTACGGTGAACAAACACCCCACAAAAGTAACGACAGAACAATACTGAAAAAATAAACTCTTAGTGACCTCCGACGCCCCTAAAATAATATAAAACGGGATGACGCACAGGAAATGACCCAGAGCGAGTAAAAGACAGAGCCGGGAGATCGTTTCTAAAAACGGGTCTCGGATCACATCGATTTCTGGATCTTTGAGTTCTTTAATGATGGACATAAGTGCACTGCCTTAAGTCCATCATCGTCAATTGGAGTTACCGTTTGATTTGGCTCTTATTAAGAAGACTTAATGAGGAGGAACGAGCAAACCGTCAATAAATACCATTATTTGGCTGGGCTTTACGGTCTTAACTTTATTTACACAATGAATCTGTAATGATTTCGACAATTCGTTGTTCTTTATTGTCTTTTTTAAACTGCGCGCGATCGGCCAAAGGAATGGAATTTTCTTCGCAGATTTTTTCGAGTTCATCTTCGATGTGACGGATTCTAAATCCCATTTTGACGGCTTTATCCATCAGATGTTCTAACTCTTTTAATTTTGCAGGTTTCGTTACAAAACTAAGTGCCCCGTAGAGCGTCGCTTTGGTGATTAACTCTGGAGATGCATGTGCGGTATGAATCACAATCGGAATTTTTCTTTTTGCCCGAAGCATTCTTTCTACCAGCTGAAGACCTGTCAATTTGGGAACTTGGTAGTCCGCAAGAATCGCATCGACTGAGTGAGATTCGATCATCTTCCAAGCCTGCTCGCCTTCATGAGCGACGAGGATTTGATCTGCCACCGGCTCGAGCGCTTCTTTGAGAATCTCCGCCAACTCGGGTTCATCTTCTAAAATTAATAGGGTTGTTTTTTGGGATAAGTCCGCCATATGGAGTTATCGGATTTTTTAGAACGCAGCTTGATAGAAGAGAAATTTCAAAACTTTTCCTTACATTCCCTCGATTATATCTTGCGTCAATAAAGATTAAAAAAACGAGAAAATTAGTCCCATGGAAATCAAAAATGTCTCATTAAAGTGTTCTTGCTCCGCGCT
Organism: uncultured Bdellovibrionales bacterium; assembly: GCA_937903155.1. Classification (GTDB taxonomy): domain Bacteria; phylum Bdellovibrionota; class FAC87; order UBA2466; family UBA2466; genus CALCZU01. The sequence goes on along the minus strand of CALCZU010000081.1, from coordinate 64,404 downwards.
ACTCTTCTTAAAATCGCTGGCACATATACTGCTAACTGTTCGGGAATATGAAAAAACAATTAGTGATTGCGACTCTGCTTCTCATTTCGGGTGACTGTCACGCCGTTAATTCGCAAGTTCAGGCTTTAACGGAGCAAGAGATGGTTGCCCGCGGCAGGGAGGGCTATTTGAACCGGTGCTCGGGATGTCACGGAGAAAAAGCGGACGGACAAGGTCCCGCGAGCCCAATGTTGAATCCAAAACCGCGCAATTTAGTGGAAGGCGCCTTTAAATTCCGCAGCACCCCGTCGGGAAACCTCCCGACCGTAAGCGACCTTTTAAGAACGATTAATCAGGGCATACCGGGCACCGCGATGCCGCCCTTTCAAGAAGTCGGCGACGCCGAAAAAATGGCGATTGTTGCTTATATCCGTTCACTACGGCCTGATTTTAAAGAAAGCAAACCCGAAACGTTAGCGATGACCATTGCCGAACCTCCAAAAGAAATTTTTGAGTCAAAGGCGTCTTTACTTAAGGCCGCCGCAATCGGAAAAAAACACTTCGCCGCGGCCTGCGTGAGCTGTCATGGGACCTCTGGAAGAGGAGACGGACCTTCGGCTGAAATCTTAGTCGATTCTTATGATCAACCGATTCGTCCTGCCAACCTTTCCAAACTTTTCATCAAGAGTGGAAAAAGCGCGAAGGATATTTTTAAAGTGATGACGACGGGACTCGACGGTTCGCCCATGCCGGCATTCTCTGACATTTTAAAAGAAAATCAACGTTGGGAGATCGTCGCCTATATTTTTTATCTCAGGGGAATCACTGCAGGAATCTACAACGAAAAGGATGAACTTCCATGAATCAAAGCCCTCAAACAACCGAAGCAAAAACGCTTGTCGATTACCAAATCGTGACTTGGCATTTTTTAGCTTCTATTCTCTACATTTTTGTTGCGATTCTTGCCGGCTTAAGTTTTTCCCTCCAATTTCTTCAAAAGTATCCTTTTCCCGGCGTGGAACTTTTAAGCCCTGGAAGAATTCGCATGGTGCATACTCAAGCGGTCGCTTTCGGGTGGCTCGCGAACGGATTTTTCGCGGTGCTTTACTACGTTGTTCCTAAGTTGACGGGAAATCGGGTGCTTCATACGACTCTCAGTAGAATCGTATTCTTCGCGTACAATGGATTGGTACTGGGAGCTGTCGCCTTAATCCTTTTGGGACATGCACAAGGTCTCGAATGGGCGGAGACTCCAGCAGTTTTAGATCCTTTCATTGCAATTGGCGTTGTTCTCTTAGTGATTAATTTAATGGTGCCCATCATCAAGACGCGTGCATCGAAAATGTACGTCAGCCTTTGGTATATTTCTGCCGCGTTGATTTGGACACCCATCGTTTATGTTTTAGGGAACTTTCTTCCCCAATATTTCTTTGCGGGTACAAGCGGAGCCACAATTTCGTCGATGTATATTCACGATTTGGTTGGGCTCTTTGTCACGCCGTTAGGAATTGCCAGCGTGTACTACTTGCTCCCCGTCGTCATGAAAAAGCCACTCTACAGTCACGCGCTTTCAATTATTGGATTTTGGGGACTTGCTTTCTTCTATCCATTGAATAGCGCTCATCATTATCTTTTTTCTCCCATTCCAATGTGGACTCAATATGCCAGCATCGTTGCGAGCATCGGGGTTCATGTCGTTGTTTATACCGTTGTTTTTAATCTTTTCGCGACCATCGCATCGGATTGGACTCAGCTAGCGACAAACCACGTCGTTCGCTGGATTTTTTTCGGCACTTTGGCCTATCTCATTACGTGCGTTCAGTGCGCCGTTCAAGTCACCCTCTCCGCTCAGTCAATCATTCACTTCACCGACTGGGTCGTGGGACATTCGCATTTTGTTCTCTTCGGAGTTTTTAGCTTTTGGGTCACAGCGTGGATGTACTACTTACTGCCACGAATCTGGGGAGTTCCCATTTATTCCGAATCTCTCGCGCGTTGGCATTTCTGGATGCAGACCCTGGCGATTTCCATCATGCAAATCGACCTTTTGTCCGCGGGACTTGTTCAGGGAATGATGTGGAAATCACTCTCCCCCTTTATCGATTCCGTCGCCGCGTCCATGCCTTTCTGGTGGGTGAGAACATTTACAGGAATTATGATCTTGGTCGGCGAGGTTTGCTTTTTGATCAACATTTATCTCACGTGGCAAGATTCAAGGGTGACTAAACAAAATTCACTCACCCCTCAACCGATAGGAGCTTAAAGCGATGGGATTCATCGAGAAATTTAGTGGCGTATTTTTAATTGCGGGAATTCTGATGTTTTTTAGCGCAGTGATTGGGCTTGCCGCGATCCCCGTATGGATGCTGGATAGAACTCAAGCCTGGCAAGACGTGGCAAGGGAAGTGCCCGAAGATTTCAAAGACGACTTTAAAACCGTCGACGAATACAAAGCAGCTCTTTTTAAAGGACGCGATCTTTATATCGCAGAAGCGTGTTGGCATTGTCATAGCCAGTTTGTGCGACCGACCGCAAACGAAAGTCTGAGATACGGGCCTGTGAGTATGCCCGGCGAATCTCAAAATGCCTTAAACTTACCCCAACTTTTTGGAACAAGACGCGTGGGTCCCGATCTCTCTAGAGAATCGGGAAAAAAATCTAACGACTGGCAGTATGCGCACTTGTACAAACCTACCAACGTCGTTCCTCAAAGCGTGATGCCGAGTTACAGCTGGTATTTCGAAATTAAAGACAATGTCCCAGTTCCTAAATACGAAGCAAAAGCGATCGTCGCTTATCTTCAATGGTTGGGTTCCACTGTCAAAGATCGAAAGGAGTCGGAATATGATTTCGAACAAGAACAACTCCCGCCCCGCCAATAAAACTATCAACTGGATTGTGCGGCTCCTGCTTCTAATCTCGATCGGCTCCTCCGGGTGTTTGATTCTTGCCTCTACCCAAAAAGATGTCAGCCAAACGGTCGTTTACTTGTGCGCGTTCTATAGCTTTGCGATTTTTCTTTTTTTCATCGCACAGCTTATCGGTTTTGTCGTCTGCCAGACCCACTACTCGGACGAAGTTGAAGACCCCAAGTTCGCCCTTTTTGGGATCGAGGAATCTGAATGGAAAAATTATTTAAAAAAATAAATACCCACACCTTCCCCTGTTTGATCTGTGGCGTTGACTCTTACCCTATCCGAGTTTTCCTAACCGTATTTTTTGGAAGCCTTGCCTTGGGGAGTCTTTGCGTCTTCCTCTGGGCAAAAGCCACCGGTCGTTTGAAATCCACTGGTGAAGAAGAAACCCTGGCCCTCAGCGCCGAACAAGAAAGTCGTGAAAAATGAGTGAACAAGAAAAAGATTTCTTACAATACAAAGGGAATCAAGTTCCAAGAATTCTTCGACTGGTTTGGACGGCGCTCATCGTATTCATCGCTTGGTATCTTGCTGTCAATGCGTGGCCCGATTTAAGAGCCTGGGTAGAGAAACTCAAATGAACGATGCTGACCTCCCCGAACCTCAGCGTCCAATCCTTAATTGGAAGGAACGAAAAAAAAGGGAAACTCATCTTTTTGCGACCTTTTTAATTTTTATCGCTTCTTATGCCTTTCTCCATAAATTTATTGTTCCTTTTTGTCTCTCGTTTACGGCGCTTCGCTCAACACCTTACGCCCAGATCGATCTCTGGTTTATTCACGCCGCTTTGATTGCTTACCTATTCCATAAACAAAAAACCAATTCCTTTTGGATTTCTTTTTTGGCAGGAGGAGCGATTGTGTACGGGATTTTAGAAATGAAGGAGGTTTTTGAAGGTCGGTATGTGGGTTGGCTTTCTTTTAGTCGATTGCTTTCCTCGATTCCCTTAGCCCTATCCTGCATTTTTTTAATGACTCGAAAAGGCCGAGACAGAAGCCATCGTGCGGCATGGGCCGGGGTTTTCTTCCTAACGACTTTTTATTACGGAAAAGTTCTTTTTCCAGTAAGCAGCCGAGACACGTCCACAGTAAAACTTCAAGGGGACAATACGATTGCGCGCGGCTTGCCTGAGAACGAAAACCTTCCGTGCGGTGCTCTCCAGCTCAAAATCAACAAAGCTAGTTTCAAACTGAAGGCCTCCAAAAACATCTCTTTAGAAAAATGCGGACTATCACCCTCTGTCCTGTTTTTAGAAGGCAGCGAGTTTACCCTTGAAAACAAGACTCAAGAACCAGCCAATTTTCATCTGGCATTCAATCGATCTGGCAGGATCACTACAAGTTGGAATGTTTTAGTGCCAGCATTCCAGTCGATCACAAAGACGGTCAGCATCCCTCAGGAAGGTGTTGCCATACTTTACAGCGATACAAATCCGGCGTCTGGGCTTTCGGTGATTTTGACGAAAACTCCTTCCCACAATCTTTTCATCAGCCGGAAACCTTTATCACTGGAGAAGACCCAATGACTTTCGATCTGTATATCCACCTGCTCGAATTAGGAATGGTTTTAGCGATCGCCTTTACGATTTTTATTTTGAAACAGCGGGAGAAAAAGCGTCGTGCTGACAATTGAGACTAGCGCTCCGACCACAGGAGCGTCCATCATTATTAGGTCTCATGGCCCTGCCCCGATAAGGGTTCATCCGCTTGCCCCCACCATGCAGGATTTTGAAGTGGCCACCCAGTTACTAAAAAACGGGGAAGGAATTTCAGAATTTATCGTGATGCTGCCTGGAGATTACGAGATCTATAAAGACTTCGATGCGGCAGTGCTTCACGTGACCAAACACAGAGAGCTTTCATTTACGGCAGAGTTCGGACTTTTATCGAGCCTCGTGGCGATTTTCTTATCAGGAGTGATTATATGGACAAAATCGAAAAGAAACAAAATCTCATCAGAGGGTGGATCTTTCTGACGTTTTGGGCAGTCTTGATTATCAGCGGAATTATCGCCAAGCGAGGTTACGGTCATCCCGATATGGTTGTCTTTTTTCATGTTCCTGCAGCCGTTTGCTTAGTAATTGCATGGCGAAATCTCTCTTATAAATTCAGGAAGCGCTACGAGGAAAGCTTGCTGGCATATAAGTCCAACCAAGGAAACGCTATCAAATAGACCTTCTCGCTTTTGGCTTGGGCCTCGACTCACCCAGCAATCGGCTTAAGACTTGAAAACTGCCGAGGTTTAATATTCGAATCTAGGGTTGTCTGTTTTTTCTGAGATTTCTGATTTCTATTAAAATATTTTCAATCTGGGAAAGATGACTATCCAGGGTTTTCTCGTCCCAAAGGACTTCGCTTTCGATCTCTCTCAAACCTTGGCGCAGATCTTTCATCTCTTTTTCTACAACATTAAGTTCCCCTGACATCAGGGCTGATGAGAAAAGAGCGGTAAAAGAGCAGAAAAGAGTCGCTCCTAAAAGCATCATCACAATTCCTATCCATTTTCCACCCACCGTCATCGGACTGACATCGCCGTATCCCACCGTCGTCGCGGTCGCTACCGACCACCAAAGAACGTCTAAGAAACTGTGAATTTTTGGATTGATATCTTTTTCCGCAAAATAAAACGCAACCGCGGCGGATAAAATTAAGGAGTTTCCCATCACCGCTAAAGAGATAAATACAGGTTGCACTACCAAATTGAGAAGCCGTTTGAAAAAGAGATAGGGCGTTGAAACGAGACTGTGTGTTTTGCTTAACTGCATGCTTCTATTGTGACATGGATTAAACGTGGGCTCAAATTCGAATGCCTCATGGCCATTCAAACGTTTAAGCTCGTTTTTTGAGGGCTGGCTCTTTAGGTGTCAGCACTTCCTCGATTTTCTTAAACAGTTGTTTCGGAAGAAACGGCTTTTCCAAATAGCCGTTGATTCCCATCCTAAGGATCTCCTCTTTCCCTTCGCGCGCTCCTCGGGCGCTTATCATCAAAACCGGAACGCGGTATCCTTGCTTCAAAATGTTTTTAAACGTAGTGGGACCGTCCATGATTGGCATCTCCCAATCAAGCAGAATAACGTCATATTTTTTGTCTGGACGAGTTAAAAACTTTAACGCTTCTTGGCCATTGTAAGCATGATCTAGCTTATGCCCTTTTAGGCAAGCCGTTAGCAGTAGATGCATTACTTCCGAATCGTCCACAGCTAAAATATGCATAAGATTTCCTTCTCTCAAGAGACCTCAGCTCTCAATCTTATTATCGTAACTGCGCATTGCCTCTCGGTTTCAAAATGATTAAGACTTCTAAATGTGAAATCTTCAAAATGATGAAGCGGAATATCATTTAATGATGGTAGGTGGCGCTACGTAGACATCAAAACGCGATTTCAAAGTTGACCATTGAATACAGTCGAAAAAACGCTCTGCGCCGTTCAAAAAGAGGTTCAAAAATTGTAGCGTGGAAGGCTAAAGAAAAATCGACTTCCCTGACTGGGGGCAGACTCCACCCAAAGGCGTCCGTGATGAAGCTCAATGATTTTCTTTGCAAATGCGAGTCCCATTCCGCTCTCTGCCTCTTGTACCCCCGGCTGGGTTTTTGAAAACAGCTGAAAAATTTTCTCGTGGTATTCAGAACCAATTCCAACGCCTTTATCTTCGATACAGAAAATGATTTCCGGACCTTCACTTTTTGAGGTGACAGAGACACGAGGATTTTTTTCGGACGATTTGAACTGGATCGCGTTTAAGAGCAAAACCGTAAACACTTTTTTAAGCAGAACTTTATCGGCTGTTATCTCGGGCAGAGGGGCAGTCTCAATTTCAGTATTTGTTTCAGAAATGATCAGCCGGAGATCCTCTTTTACTTCCAAAAGCAAAGATTCAGAAGAAAGAGAAGCCAATTTGAGCGGCTTCTCTTCTAACCTGGAAAATGCCAAAACGGATTGGCTTAAATTTTGGAGTTTTGCGACTTCTTTAATCCCTTGATCAATATAAGAAGATTCTTGAGAATTGAGTTTCGTTTTGCATTGTCGATCGAGAAGCTGAAAATACATTGAAAGATGGCGCAACGGTTCTTGCAGATGATGAGAGGTTGCCCAAGCGATCCGTTGCAATTCTCGGTTGGTATTTTCGAGTTTTAATTTTTCGCGTTCGAGTTCTTGAATGAGCGTTAGATTATTGAGTGCGACCGACGTACTATTTGCGAGCGCCATTAAAAGCTCTAATTGTTCCTCAGTCGCGCGGTAGGGTTTTGCCCAATAAATTCCGAGTGCGCCTAAAGGATTTTCAATTCCGATAGGAGTCATGACAAGACTTCTGGCAAACGTCGGCTCGTAAAGGTCCACCGGAACTCGAGGGTCTGTGAAGATGTCTTCAATGACGACCACTTGTTTATGGGCCATCGCCCAACCGCTGACGCAAGTCTCTATCGGGAATCGTTTTCCTTTCCAGAGAGGCCCAATGGCATCTTCATCCGCATAAAAGCAAAAACCTCCTTCACGAATCACAAACGAAGCGCCGTCTGCTCCCACTAAAGCACGCGCTTCAGAATTTAAAAGCGCCATGATTTTTTCAAGACTAGGCGCTACGGAAAGTTTTTGGATGGTTTTAATGAGCCTTTGAGAATTGTCACTCAACGCCATTACCAGCGGATTCAGTTGAGGGAACGCGATCTCTGGAAATTCAGGACTCATACTTCAATAATACTAGAGGAAGCTATTTTTTACTCCTACGAAATCTTCAAACGTTTGAGCTTGGTCCGTTTTGGATGCGGGAGGCGATTGGCAGTCGTCGCTTTTGGCAATGGCTTCGAACTTAGCTTTCGTTTCTGATTTCAAAAACGCATCGGCCAATGCTAAGGCGCATTGCGGTTTTTCCATCGCGATTCCGTGTCCCGCGTATTTATTTTCGAACAAAAACGAATCGGGAGTCAGTCGCTGAATTTCGCGCATTGCTTGAATGGGGGTTGCGGGATCGAAAGCCCCACCCCAAATCATCATGGGAACTTTTAGTTTTTTCAGAGCTTCGGTGAAGTTCATGGGTTTTCTGAATTTCGCGATTGTCGCGCAGTCTGTAAAAAGCATCGGGAAGATAACGCCTGGTGAAGTGGGGAAATCCCAAATCTCTTCGCACAAAATTTCACGCTGCATCCCGACCGTGGGAAACGTTTCAAAAGTATAGATTTTTGCGGCCTCTTCTTTTGTCTTCGCCGACAGGATTTGTCTCAGAAAATTAGGAATCTTAACCGTTCTCCCATAGTAATTATAAGTTCCCTGCCAAATCTTTGAAGGAATGTGTTCTTTAGCGTCGGGATAAAGTGCGATAACTTGTTGATAAAGTGCGTTTGTCTCTGGATTCGACTCAATAAACAACGGGAAGTATTGATCTCTTGCAATCGGAAGCGCAAAGCTTCCATCGTGAAAAGCAGAATCCAAAATAATTCCTCGAACGGATTTTGAGAAATCGGTCACATATTGCTGCCCAAGCATCGTCCCGTAGGAAAGTCCGTAGACAAACCATTTTTCGTCCCCGATGAGATCCTTTCGAATCGCTTCGATATCCTGCGCCGCTTTTTCCATCGAATACATGTGAGCCGCATAATGCTCTAAATGAGGAACCCCTAAAAAAGAAGTGCAGCTCAGCCCTCGATGATCAAATCCCACAATATTGGCAAATTTCGAATACTCTTCAAAATGATTGATAATCTGATGGTTTCCCCCGGGACCACCATTGATAATGAGAAGAGTCGGAAGCTTTGGATTGTATGCTTTGAGCAAACGATAATAAATTTTAACGGGTCCCGCGTATCCGCCGTCAGCGCGCGTGACATAATGATTAAGAGCGTCGGGAGCGGGACATTCTTTCGTTTCCGCCCATGCCAAATTCACTAAAAGCCACAATCCCAACCCGAAATATTTCATTAGTTCTCCCCGCGTGAAAGGGCAAAATAGTACAAACAACTCTCATAAAAAAGGGACAGCGCTGCATTCTCATCTTCAAACGCCATTCAAGATAAAAAAAAGTGGAAAAATCGGTCGTTCTCCTTTAATCTGTGCCCGAATCCAAGGAGCGTTGCGAGGCACTCAGTGGCCCTAGGCTTGGGTTCTTCTTAATGAAACGGCGCTCTCAATCTCAAGGAGAGCAATATGCCGAACGATTACGTTATCGCAGATATTAAATTAGCCGAATGGGGCCGCAAGGAAATTAAAATTGCGGAAACCGAAATGCCAGGTCTGATGGCAATTCGCGAAGAGTTTGCAAACTCCAAACCCTTAAAAGGCGCGCGCATTACGGGCTCGCTTCACATGACGATTCAAACCGCAGTGCTGATCCAAACTTTGCAAGCTTTGGGTGCTCAGGTGCGTTGGGCTTCCTGTAATATTTTTTCAACGCAAGATCACGCTGCCGCAGCGATTGCCGCCAGCGGTGTTCCCGTGTTTGCCGTCAAAGGCGAAAGTTTGAGCGAATACTGGGATTACACTCACCGCATTTTCGAATGGCAGGATGGTGGTTACTCCAACATGATTTTAGATGACGGCGGAGATGCGACATTGCTTCTTCATTTAGGCGCGAGAGCCGAAAGCGACTTGAGTGTTATCTCAAAACCGACTTCCGAAGAAGAAACCGTTCTTTTTGCAGCGATTAAAAACAAACTAGCGATTGATCGCAACTGGTATTCCACCCGCCTCAATCAAATTAAGGGCGTTACCGAAGAAACCACGACAGGCGTTCACCGACTGATTCAAATGCACGCAAGAGGCGAACTTAAATTCCCCGCAATTAACGTGAATGACTCGGTCACGAAATCGAAATTCGACAACCTCTACGGTTGCCGTGAATCGTTAGTCGATGGAATCAAACGTGCTACTGACGTCATGATTGCCGGAAAAGTCGCAGTCGTTTGCGGTTACGGAGATGTTGGAAAAGGCTCCGCCCAAGCATTGAGAGCTTTGTCCGCACAAGTCTGGGTGACAGAAGTCGATCCTATCTGTGCGTTGCAAGCCGCAATGGAAGGATACCGAGTCGTGACCATGGATTACGCCACCGACAAAGCGGATATCTTTGTGACGACGACCGGAAACTTCCACGTCATCACTCATGACCACATGAGCAAGATGAAAGATCAAGCGATCGTTTGTAACATTGGGCATTTCGACAATGAAATCGATGTAGCCTCTTTGGAAAAATACAAATGGGAAGAGATCAAACCTCAAGTCGATCACGTGATTTTCCCGAATGGCAAAAAGATCATTCTCCTCGCCAAAGGAAGACTCGTGAACTTAGGTTGTGGAACAGGGCATCCCAGTTTTGTGATGTCGTCTTCGTTTGCAAATCAAACGATTGCGCAAATCGAAATCTTCACGAATCCGAAGAAGTACCCTACAGGTGTTTACACATTACCAAAACACTTAGACGAAAAAGTCGCGCGGCTTCAGCTTAAAAAATTGAACGCTGAATTGACGGTCTTAAGGGAAGATCAAGCGAAATACATTGGCGTTCCCATCCAAGGTCCGTACAAGCCAGACACTTACCGCTATTAATCAATCCTCCCGTTACTTTCCTAACCGAAAGTAACGGGAGCTTTACTCACCAAATACCTGTATTCAGACGGTTCTCAACGGGGCTGTCAGTCTCACTCAAAAGTGTAATTCTCTTCGACACTTCGAAATAAAATAACACAATAATCACGAATCATTTCAGTCGATTGTATTTCTGAGATCTGGTTTCTCTCTTGCAAGATTCTGAAAGCGAAAGGTGAAGATGGCAAACTTAGTCCGAGTCATTTTGATGATATTTTCAATTTACTCGACTCCTCTTCTTGCGGCACCGCCTGCAGGTTCAGGTCAGCCCCCCTCGACTCTTCCAGAAATCACTTACGAGGAAGAAGAGATTTTGATTCCGGATGGTCTGAAACAGCACTGGAATGAAATGTTCTTTGATACACCAGAACCTTGGTTTCTTCGAGACCACGAACACCTTACCCCTTTCTTAAACAAGTCCGGGCTCGACCCAAAACAGAAAGAGGAACTCCGATCTTACTACAAGACTTCGATATCCAGCGACGAGTACAGCAAAATTCCTCAATGGCTAAGAAGCGATATGTCTCCCGTAAAAGGGGTTTTATACGTCCCTAATTCAATTCGAAGAAATATGTCACAGGATTTTCTTCAACGAATGTATTATTATCAAAAACATTCCGTTAAGGCCGGGTTACCGTATTACTTTTTTGGAACTGACAAGAGCGATATTTGGAAACACGCTTCACCGACGCTCACTGCAGACCAAAAAATCGACTTTGAAAAAAACATCCTCACCGTCGAAGGGAAACTATTTTTCCCGGTCGTACCCGCCAGCTGGAGCTTATTAGATCAAGATACAAAAGATGACTTGTTGTTCCATTTTTTAGTCAATCAATTCAGCATGGTTCCTTTTGTAGCGATTCGAAATGACGGTGACATTTTAAAAGCCGCGAATTACTTCGCTGGGGAAAGGGATCCCGCGCCTTTAATTCGCTATTTGCGATTCCTTCATTCTAAGAATAACGGCAAGCCGTTCGAAATTTCTGCCGCGAAACTTCTCCATCCTTTCATTCGAAAATCGATTCATCAATTTTCAACTTGCAATGGTCCAAACTGCTTCAATGCTTCGCGAAATGTCGGATTGGGAAACCATTTTAGTTTTGAATTCAGTACAGGCGATGCTCTGCTAGAGGATATTCCAAAAGGATATCGTATTGCGACGAAAGATGAACCCCGTCGCCCCGGTGATATTTTAGTTTATCAAAATTCGCAGACGAAAATTCAGCATTCCGCGGTGTGGATTACAGACAAAGTCACATTCACGAAAATGGATTATTTAAATTAAGTCCCTATGTGTTTCAGCAACATACCGACATGCAAGACCTCTTTTTTGACAATGGGGATTTTGAACTTACTACGTATAAGCCACTTGCGCCTAAAGAACTCAGCCAGCAGGGACGCACTCGACCCACTCTTCGCAAAGGACGTTGCCAATTCGAAAAATTATCTATCCAGTGAATAGACATTCACTGGAGTTAGCGGGCGATATTCCACCACAGGTCCCCTTTCTCGGCATGCTTTGAAAAAAACCTCCAGACTTTGGCATCATAGTGAATATTAGAAGGAAGCGGAGGTCGATATGCCGCAAAATCTGCGAAGCACTCGGGCGCGCGGATAATGAATACGTTTTTCTTCGCTCGCAAAGTTTGAATCCGCATGTCATTGGCATCGAGCACTCCTACATCAATACAGCGTAATTGAATGTGAGAAGGAATCACCTTGCGAAAAATATGACCTAAAGTCGCACTGCCGACCGTGAGCCAAACCGACTTTGGCTCAGAGTTTAAAGTGTTCTTAATTTTATTCCATTGAACCACAAGTTCGTGATCAAACAGGCATTTAAATTCGGGATGATTGAATCCGAGAGAAACTTTAAAGCAGGATGAGTGATTGGAGCGATAACGGCTTGCTTTGATCTCGGCATCTTCCAAAGACTCTTCAATCTGAATGCTTGCCCCAAAACTCTTTGCAAGCTGGGTAAATGCATGAGGCGTTCCTGGTCGCGCGGCGTGCGGATCTTGCTCGCAATATAGTCGGCATTTCACGCCTAACTGACGACAACTCGCCGCCAGAGCCACTTGCGCAAATCCCGCAAAGGGACTCGCATAAACAAATTCTTTGAAACCCTTTTTGTTTAAAATCTTTAAAAAAGGAACCGCTGCCCGCTGTTTGCTTCCACCTTCTAATAAATCATCCCGCACAATAAAAACCTCTCCTTGCGCAAGTGTCCGACGATCAATGACGACATCGGGAGAGTAGAATTTTTCAAAGGTTGGTCTTTCCAAAGCTGTATTCATTCATCACCTCAATTTAAAGCTTACCGAAGAATTAAATGTCGGCGACGAACATCCTCGAACAAAACATGATGTGATTTGATGCGATTTAGAGGCAGGTTTTCCAGAGAAAAAGTTGGGATTTTTCGGACTTCCGTTCGACTCCATTCAATGGACACCATAAGGTTTTAAAAAACTGTGGCTGTTCGGCAATAGTGAAGAAAATTTCATTTTTCTGACATTTTTCCAAAACAAAAAAGTGTTCGAATGACATTTGTCATTCTTTCCGGGGGAACCTCGTGAGCAAAGCTTTTCTTATTTTTCTTTCTGTCATTGTCTTTTTTCCAGTCTTAAACGGCTGTGGTACGACGCCCGAACAGGCGAACGCATTGGCATCAAAAGCTTTCACTTTTTTAAAGTCAGACGCTGACTCGCAAACCGTAAGAAGTTCATTACCCGTTGCGAGTCCGATTCAGGAGGAAAACACCCGGGAAGAAAATTCTGATTTCGAACCGTCGCCTTCATCTTCGCCAGAACCATCTCCGATTTCTGAGGTCGAAGTATCCCCCTCGCCATCTTCGTCACCCAGCCCCGCACCAATATTAATGATAGGTTCTCCTACGATAGGTCGCAGGGTTACCCTCACCCTCATTGACAATAGCCCCGACTACTATAGCCCCACGTTTGTACAATGCCGGGTTAATAATTCGTATTATCCAGACTTATACCAATATCTGGAAGATCCATCGGTAGGATCATTTGAGTTAAATAATTTAGAGGCACACACATTGTACGAATGCCAGGTCCCATCTAAAAAAGGATTTAGTAACGCAATCACTTTTATCACTTCGACAGGATGCGGAGATAACGTTTGCGATATGGGCGAAACTCAGTCTACTTGCCCTTCTGACTGTGGGTACGGCGGACCGGTTTGCGGAAATACCGTTTGTGAAATAAACGAAAATTATTTGAACTGCTCCGGCGAGTGTTCCCCGGATGCAAGTCCAACCCCTGAGCCAAGTCCTGTGGCGGAAGAGGAATCGTCTACGCGAGTAGGGGAAACCTCCCCGAGTCCGAGTCCAGATGTCCCAAACGAGGAACCAACACCGAGTGAAACACCGACTCCCACGCCTAGCGAAAGTCCGTCCCCATCCCCTGCCGCCGAAGAACAAGAACCCGATCCGGAAACAGAACCAGGCCCCGCTTGTACGAACCCGCTGACGACGGCGCCGGCTTCTACTCCCGTTGCGTCGCCCGAGGCCGTTATCCCTCGCTCTGAAGATTTTGAGAGACTTGCGATTATTAAAAAAGCTTATTCAACTTGCTTGGGGCGGGAAGGAACGCCAGAAGAATTCGATGCTTGGTTACAAGCCGGAGAGGGTTATCCCTTATCCCAAGTTTGGGTAAGTATTTGTAACTCGGGTGAAGCTGCAGATCCGGGGAGAGGTCGAGTCGTCTATACGAGTTTTATGAAATGCCTTGGTCATCCGCCCAGTTCAGATCAATTAAACTACTGGGTGACTTTGGTTACGATTCCCACGCAAACTCTCGAACACCACATTTGTTACAGCCCAGAGGCAGTCTTACGAGAAAGCGAAATGAATATCGAAAGGGCTTATAAAACTTGTCTAAAAAGAGAGGTTAAACCCAATGAAAAAGCAGATTGGTTGGCCTTAAGAAAAAAACCGTCGGTCATCTATGCTGAAATTTGCAATTCTCCTGAGGCTGAACGTAAAGCGAAGCGAGCGGTTGCAAAATGCTGTGAATTGTCTCCGACTGAGCTGAATACTTTGAGAAAACTCGAGCTTACTCCGATGATGCTTCGGCATGTCCCATGCGATCGGCTCAAAAGCTTGATTGCAGAAGCAGACAAATACGAAGCCTCAGGTTGCAGCTGGAGTAAAGCGTCCACAATAGTCTCAAATGTATGTAATGACACCAGCACACCCTACACGGCTTACAAAAGCTGCGAGGATTCTGCAGATCAATTTCTAGATGCGTGCGCTCAGCAAGGCCTCCAGGGAAGTTGTTTTAAGCTCATCGTAGCGTGCGACGGAATCTCCCATGGACATGCCATCAATGTCCTTAAAATCAGGGGAAAGGGTTATTGCGTCTTTGAACCTCAGAATGCAAATCCTGCCCCATTGGGCTGTACGGGGGAAATGAAGAAAAACCTACCCGCTAACAACGAAATTTTAGACCAGTTGAACTTGCAAGGTGATCTTGCTTGTAAAACAATGGGATTGCCGCCCGGATGTGGAAAATGTAAATTTACCGAAGTGACAAATGAAAAAGCTGAACCTCGAGATCCACTGATGTGTATGCGCGACAATAGAGGCTATAAAAGCTGTCAGGAATGCTGTGACGCCTACATATCGTATCACCGCGATAATAATTCGCCACGTTGGACTGAGTGGCTTTCTGTTTGCAGAGCAGGTTGTGGCTCGAGGCAAAGACCTTCTGTATTAGAACACACGACTAGTTTCTAACACTGTCCGACGCTTATTTCTTTTTCGTTTTTCCGGCTGGCTTTTCTTCTTTGACAGGAGCAGGAGTCGCGGTCGTTGCGGAAGTAGCACTGGCCTCAACGTCGCAACTGCTGTGAAATGGGGCATCCCTGCAAACATAAGCCGTGCCATCGCAAGTAAAATTGTACTGACTATATGCCGGAACGCTCGTGCGATTTTTCACGACGACTTTAGTCGGATCGCAGCCGACACGCTTTGCTAATCGTTCTTCGAGCGTTGCACATCCTGCTAAAGCCACTAACATGACAAAAAGTAAAAACTTTTTCATTGAGGTTTCCCCTTGGTTGAAAAGTAAGTGTATCGAAATCTTTGAAAAATTGAAAGTTTTCAAGTGGCTTTTTTCTTTTGTAAAAAAAGAATAGAATAACCGTCTTCATGTTCCCTTCAAAAAATCGCATCTCTATTTTTTTGATGAGCTGTGTCGTCACTGCCACAGCGTCAGAAAACATTTGTGAAAAGCTTTCGCCAAAGCCGTCCGAGGTCACAGAATTTTACGAAAATAATCAGACCTACTTTGCATCCGATTCCAACCTAGAGGATTGGAAGCTGGCGACTCCCGAAAGTCAGGGGATGCAAAGTCAGAGACTCGACGCAGGAGCTATAGCACTTACCACCTCAAGCCGAACTCTCAGTTTCTTAGTTCTTAAAAACGATGCTTTAGTTTATGAGCGTTATTTTAATGGGAGCCAGATAAATCATAGTCACAACATTCATTCGACTTCAAAATCCCTCTTAGGAGGTCTCATCGGAATTGCCATTCGAGAGGGATATATTCGAAGCATCGACACCAAAATTCACGACATTCTTTCGGACGAATTTTCTGTTCCGCTTTTAAAAAGAAACTCGACGGTCCGACAACTCCTAACGATGACATCGGGTTCTCATTGGATTGAAGATGAAACAGAAGATCAGATTGAAACACAACCGAATTGGATACAGGCAATTTTAAATCTTGCCCAAATCCATATCGCGGGAAAACATTTTAACTACAGCACCGGCAATACTCACTTGCTTTCCGCTGTTCTTACGAAAGCGTCCCATCTTTCGACGTGTGATTTTGCCGTAAAATATTTATTTCATCCGGTCGGGATTGATTTTCAGCATTGGGGACGAGACCCCCAAGGTTTTTTTTCGGGCGGGTATAATCTTTATCTGACGCCTCGAAATCTTCTAAAATTGGGTAAACTGTATTTGCAAAATGGAATATGGAAAGGACAAGCCGTCATTCCAACAGAATGGATTCAACAAAGTTTTACTCCCGCCGTTCAGACCGATCACCCTGAATACAATTACGGATACTTATTTTGGATTACCTCTATCCAAGGCCACCGAGTGTACAAAATGTGGGGCCATGGCGGGCAGTTTGTCTATCTGATTCCGGATCAAAGCCTTACCGTCGTAATTACGACGGATACGCAAACTCCTTCTCCCGAACTGGACGGAGATACTTTCATCGCGAATTATCTCCTCTCGAAATAAAATTTTTCTGCATTCGAAGTTTCAGATTTTGAAACACAATGTTTCAAAAAATTTGATGTCTGAAACACTCTGCCGCATAACTGACAACAACAGATGAGACTTTTCTTATCTGAACACAACAAAAGGAAAAACAAAATGAAACACTTATTCTTACTCTTAACACTTACCAGCTTAACAACGTTTGCCGCGCTTCCCCCGTACTACCAATCGGCTCGCGAGATCAATGCTATTTTAAACTGCCAAACCGTCGCGCAGAAATTGGGCGCGGGTTCTCAAATCAAGTCGATCCAGCACGTCGAAAAAGACGACAGCTACATCGTGAGGTCAGGACTCTGCGAAGTAGTTGTTCAAGTGAGATACCAGCCCGTACACATTCCGGGTCCCGCTAAGTTCGTTTTAGAAACAAGCGACGTTAAATGTCTGGTCGATTAATCACGTCAAGGGAGATGGATGTCAGTTTAGGCATCCATCTCGTCGATATCCCGCCCTTTTCCGTGCCTGCAGAGAACGCGAGAGACAACTACATAATTCCTTCACAATTCCCAGGTATTCTAAGAAGACCTCGATTAAGGGAAGTCTGAGAAATTTTATGAAATACTTTTTTCTACTGAGTGGATTGCTAATCCCCTGTTTTTCAATGGCGGAAGCACGAAAATTTAGTACCGCAGTCTGCTTGGGTCCTTACGTTTATGTTCAACTCAGTAATCCCAGTAGTGTCACCCAAACAGTGACTATCAAAGTGATTGCTAACGCGAACTCGGCCCCACTTTATATTTTGGCCGGTCAGTGGGGACATGGTTCGGCAACTTGTTCGACTGCTAACCTTTGCACCAATTCCACAAGCTACCGAACGATTCCTCCCGGCGGCACTTTGGCCATGGGAGTTGCCGGCAGCTCTCTGGGTGCAAACTCGGACCCTAAGAGCGGCATTTACGCGACCGTCGAAGTTCTGGAAAGCGAGGGTTATCTTATGGGTGATATTCGCTGTCAGAACGGTGGTTTCGGAGTCGATATGGTTCAATCTATCAACGGCGGTCGACCCTTTTAGGGCAGTTTTTTCAAAGTTCCAGCCTCGTTAAAGCACAAACGTCGAAAGAGAACGGCAAACCACTCATTTTTTAATTCTCTGCGCCTTGCCGTGGATTAAGAAAAGTTCGAACATCGCCGCATGAATCATTTATTAGCGTTATTGTTTTTAGTTTCGGTTCCTTTGAGTGCAACAGAAATTCTACCCGAACACTCGGGACAATTTCTGTGTCAGTGTCAAAATGAAGTTTGCAAAGATAAAAAAAATCCGGAAATACAGCTCGACACAGTCCGAGATCGACTCGTCATCAATCATGGCGAAGAAATCCACTCGGGCGCACCGGCTCGTACCCGATTTAAAGACGGAGAAACCCGATATTCGCTTGCGAGCGGCGCCAATCTTTCATTTTCAAAAGAAAATGAAATGCTCTTTGGATGGGGAAAAATCTGGTCGTGTCGCCGTATAGCGAGAGCGAACCAGGCGGCCGCTGCGCCAACATATTGACACAACGTATCAGGTATTGTTCAGTCTCTATGAAGTGCGCTTCTTTCATAAAAACTGCTTCCTTTTAGCGATTCTGGGAATTGCGCTTACTGTCCCGAGTTTTGCCATTCGCTCAAAGCCTCCAAAGGTCCCTCCGGGTTGTCCAGAGTCCTTCGAAAATTTGTTTAATCCTGAGCGAGTCGCTGATGAAGTCATCGAGAGGCCCATCACAAATATCCCCACTTCCCTTCGCGATAGCTCTGGAACCCCTTGGACAGCTTACAGCGTTTCTAGGAAATTCTACGAAGAAAACCATATTGTTGAAGTAAATACGATTGAGTATCGCCAAGGACTTCCAAAAGAGTTTGAGACTTGGGTTCGCGAAACTTATGGATTTTGGATTTCAGACGTCAATAAACCGTTCGAAGGAAAAATTCCAAGCGATCTTCCCCTTGAGATACCTGACTGGTTCCAGCAAAGTTCTGCTCCGCTCACATGTAAAATGAATTTACTCATTTTAGATCACCTCTTGTCTCGTTGGTCCCCGGGAAAAAACAAAGAAAAGATTCAAGCGGAGCAAAAAGAGTCATTGGATTTTGCGCTTCAGCACTATTCCCGCCGAAAATTTGCCACGATTCTAGAAGAGTTAAAAGAAAACGCAGAGATCTATTGGGACGCTTCAACCTATATTAATGTCCTCGAGAGAACAGATAACGGCGAAAAAGGCGAACTTTTAGGCACCCTAAGACTCATCTCTTACGGGCCGGATGTGCACAATCGTTACAAAGAACTCTATCCGCATTTACCGGATGTCACTCAAGTTAAAAAAAAGGCAAAGTGGTCCTTTCGATTACCCTACGGTTTAGCCAATCCCATCCTAACATTTGTTCAAAGACTCCTTCCGGTGGAAAAATTCTTCAAAGCGATTTTTCCTCGACCTTCCGCAAAATTACGTCGAAAAGAAAAAGGGGTTCTTGAATGGGATAAAGACGGTTTTCAGCATTTATTCGGCGAAGCAATCGAGCCCGGAAATTTTGCAATTCGCAAAGACTGTAATCCCGCAGTATTTAAGAAAATCTTCATTTCACTTTTGCGAGCTACATTTGATCCCAAAAATTCGCCCGAATACAACCTTCGAGGAAAAGTTTTTTATACTTATGGGGATAAAGTTGGCTGCAGACTTTATGAGTCTTTAGGTTTTGAGAAGATGAAGGACTTTGCGCCCGTAGAGACAGACGACGGCATCAAAATGTGGCTTTTATGGCTGACACCCGATCGATTTCAAAGGACAATCGATTCGTTGTCCTCCCGTCCTCTTTGGACCCAAGCCGAAACAGGTCAGTTGAGAAGGCTGATGTCTCGATTAACCTTGGGACATCGGGCGAGGTCGCAAGAATAAATTTACTTGAGCGTCACAGTCTGGTTACAGAAATCCAAAATATCGGCTTCAAAGTCGCGAAGGGAGACAGGAAGATCTTCAGTGACCGCTGCGACCAGAGCCCCCGTAATCACCGTTTGAATTCTCTTCGCAGTGACGCCGGCATTTTTGACAGACCATTTTTTCTGTTTATTTCCTTCTTCTAAAATGGCAGCAATTCTAAGACGGCCCATTTCTACAAGCTCCGAATTCAAATCTTTGAATTTCGAACGAATTGAAGTGGCATAGTAAAAATACAACCAACTCTGTGCATGTGTGGGAAACTTCCGAATCCATTCAAAGGTCGAACGCACGTAAGCTTCGAGTTGTTTCGGAGGAGAATCGCTTGATCGAATCGATTCGATCGCCATTCTCTGAAAAAGAAGGCGAATATGCCGGATCGCTAAAAAAAGAAGTTCTTCTTTATCTTTAAAATAATGCATTACGAGCGGCCGGGATATTCCTGCCGTGTGAGCAACTTTATCAAACGTTGTTTGATCAAATCCGAACGTAGCGTAGTTTTTTATCGCAGCTTCAACGATGAGAACCTTCGTCCTGTCCGCTTTTCTGGGCTTGGGCGGAAGCAGCGATAGCGCTACTTCATCAATGAGCGCGTTTTTTAGCTTTTTCTTTGGCAATCTGTTCTCCAGCCGAAAGTGCCATCATAGATCAAGTTTCCGATTCAGTGTAGACCAATTATGAGCGACGCGTTCAAATACCCAGGGAACTCTGCAAAAGCTCGGTGCTTTGACTGAAAAAGACCCTAAACAAGGGAAAATACCTTCTAGCAGCGTTTTTGAATCAATCAGAAGCAACTCGCGTGAGCGAGAAGGGAATTTGCAGTTTTGAAAAACTAAACAGAAGACTGAAGTAAGAAGCGATACTTGTGAGGTAGAGAATCCATCCGAGGTGGGTATGAGCAGTTAACTTGAAAATCAGCATCGCTCTTTCGGATTCGAAAGTTTTCATCAGCGCAATTCCTAAAACAAACAAGAAAATAATTCTCACGAGATTAACTAAATACATCACCACTAAGCCTGAGAGAAAAACCAAAAACCACTGAAATCGGGTGACTGATTTCCGAAACAGAATCATGAGCATCAAAGTGACAAAGGTGAATAACAAAACCCCATCGCCTCCGATGCAACCTTGCCCAATTCGAACTTTCAGCAATTCATGGTCGAGAATTAAATAACGACTGGGACTGAGTGAAATTTCAACCGCATTTCCAAACAACAAGCGAGTCAGCTTTTCAACTCCCGTCGAAGTAAAGAAACTAAAACTCCCCCAAACCTTCTGAAACAAGAGCATATAGATCGGGAAGATAAAAGCGATGAGCGTTGCAGGAATAATCGATATCCGATTTGGATTTTTAAAATAGTAAGAAAACGAAATAAAAGATCCGAACCCAGAAGCAACGAGTCCGATCAGCAGTACAAAAAAACTGCTTCTCCATAGGAACGAACTGAAAGAAGAGACCGAGGAATACAAATGGCCATTCAAAACGCAGAGGGCCAATAAAAGTAAATTTGTCAGCAGAATATTTTTTTGAATTTTCAAACGAGAACTCTTGCCGCTTTCCAAACTGTATACCAAAAGAAGAAAAGCCACAGGCCCGGGGATAAAAAAATCGTAATCCGTCATCCCAGGAAATCCGATGCGTAAGTTCAAAAAGGAGTGCAAATAAACTCTTAAAAAAACCAGTTCAATAACCGGAAGCAATGCGAGCAAGAATGCTTTTTTAATCACTTCAGGCATTTTTCCCTGGTGTTTTCTTGCGAAGTAAAAAAGCTGCGACAGAGAAGATGAAAGCCGAACCCACCGCTAGCAATGGCAGAAACCATGATCGCGAAGACTCCGGAACCTCAGAGATTGTTAAACCGCACGCGTTACCCGCGACGTTCCGGCATTCAGTTCCGTTAGTCGTACTGCAATCGGAGGGGCAAATTTCAATAGCAAAATCGCAGCAATCTTGGCAAACTCCGAAATCCAGGTCGCAATACTTAGCGTTACTTGGGCAATCCGTTGTCGAACTGCAACTTGTCGCAGTCGCTCGACAGGTTGGGCCTAGAAAAATAAGCACTAGACTAAGCAATTGAATAAAAATTCGCTGACAACGCAAAGCGTCCATTAAACTTATTCCCAAACGAGTGAATCAATAGCTAAGAATTTTGAAGCCAATATAACTATAGCCTTCACTGGGAAATGAAGCAAACTTCCCTGTAGCAAGGGAACTGGGCCGTTCGGTATCAGAAGTTCATTTAATTTTTTGAAAAGCGCTGACGGCAGAAGGCAAAGCGAGTTCTCCCTGTTTATCTGCGTTGAAGAAGGTCGTGCGACCGATGGAGGTTTTGGACTCTTCGCCATCAATATTCCCCTCGAACCAATCCGAAGAATTCATGTGCGGAACATAGACTTCAAAGGAAAGTTTGGCTTGGGGTTTAAGGCCTGAGAATACACTTCCCCCGTGCACAACGACAACTCGAGAGGTCACAATCGCGTCGACGCCGAGTGCTTTCATGAGTGCATCCCTACCGTCTTTCCCAAGTAACCTCAGGCAATCGTTATCAAGAATTTTCGGAACAGTAAATTTCTTTTCGTCTTTGGAAGCCAAGTATTTATTTTGAAAACCGTGCATCGTTTTCTCGTAAGCAGCTTTGTAACCTGCGTTTTCTTTCATCCGTGAGATCGGCATGACTTCCCAGTGAGTCAGCGTTCCAAATATTTTTGCAAACTCGGCAAACATTTCGTCCGCTTTACCGTTATTTGTTGCCATTCCCACCGTGGGCTTGGGTTGAACCGTATCGAAAGCCACCACCGCAACTTTTTTTACTTTCTTCAGCGCCTCCTCATTCTTACGTCTCGATAAACCAGCACACGCGGTGATCAAAAGAAGTAATGTAATGACTACAGTAAAAATTTTCTTGGTTTGCATTTTCGCCTCTCATTCGGTTTGGACATCAGGTTTATCACGAGAGCTACGGCTTGAATGCGGCAAGTGCCATCTGCCAAGAAATATTGTTCCAAGAAAATAGAACACCACTAGAGCTTGAAACGCAGCGCTTCTGCATAAAATATAGAAAATCGGTAGAATGAAGACCCTCTCAAAGCAGGTGCATCAATGAATAAACCATTAAAAATGCTAATCGGTCTCTGCGCAGTCGCTTTCGCCAGCGTGGCTGTCTATTCTTATCTCTCTAATCCCGTCGTCGCGATCGTTGGAGATTATAAAATCACCCAAAGAGATGTGAAATATAAAAACCTTGCTTCGCTGGTCAATAACCCGCAAGAGATGAGAAATCTCGGATTGGAGCAACTCATTCGAGGTTATACCTATGCACAGATCCTAAAAAACAACGAAGCTGCGATTACGAATGAAGTCCTCGACAAAGAAGTGGAAAGAATCAACACGCACTCAAGCGATCCCGAAATGCTTGCGAAGATAAAAAATGTTTTCGGCTTTGATACTAAGAGATTTCGTCGCGTGTTCGTACTTCCATCATATGCAGAACGTGCAGTCTATTCTGAGCTTTTTTTAAAAAGTCCCAAACTGAGGGAGGAGGCTTCTAAATCTGCCGAGAACTTCCTACAAGTTGTAAGAAACTCTCCTCAAAAAATAAATCAGTCGGCTCCAGGAAAATCTGAAAAACTTCTGAGTTACCAAGTTTCCTACAAAGATGGCCTCAGAGAAATGAACGATAGTAAAAAAATCGAAAAAGCAAATCCTGGCAGACGAGGGATCGCAGCCCGTCCTCTCCCCCACCTCGCCCCCAAATTGAGACCAAAATTAGACGAGCAACGCGCGAACGAGGCAAAGCACTGGATTCAAGATATTCTCACGACGATAAAACCGGGAGAAATCTATCCAAAACTCGTAGAGCACAACCAGCAATGGCTCGTCGTACAGTATTTGGGAGCGACTCAAGACAAAGAAAATACCTATCAATTTAAAGCAGCGGTTTTTTCCAGAACAGATTATTCGTCTTGGTTGGATGCTGAGATCAAAAAAGTGACGATTCAGAGACTGTGATGAAAAATTTTTAGTTCCTCATCCGTGGGCATAGAAATCGAATTTTTACTTCGAGATTTAGAGATTCAAAACGTTAGCGATATTTAACGCTCCGCAAATAATGTTTCTCTGATAAAATATTGAGATGTTTAAAAACCTAATGAGTTTTGTCTCTTTGATTTGTTTAATGACAT
Source organism: uncultured Bdellovibrionales bacterium (assembly GCA_937903155.1). Taxonomy (GTDB): domain Bacteria; phylum Bdellovibrionota; class FAC87; order UBA2466; family UBA2466; genus CALCZU01. The sequence goes on along the minus strand of CALCZU010000081.1, from coordinate 40,527 downwards.
CGTTTTCATTGGAGGCCGGCCTCGAGCGGGCTACTAACACTAAAGTCCCTGCCGCTGCAGCTGAGTGCGGAGAGTGGAAGAAGTTTTTTGAAGACGCCATTGAAGAGATTACCCAGAGAGAAAGAGAAATTTTGCAATATGGCATCATTGGAGAAGCGGAATCGGCAGCAACGCTGAACGACAACAGATTGCGTTGGCGCGCCCCTGGGAGCAGCTACTTTTTGCCACACAACAATCCGCCGGTTTCTAAATTTACCGCCTGCTTCTTAGATGAAAAACTTAAGAAACCAAACTCGTCCGAAGAGTTCAGAAAAGTGATTCAACTCGTCGAAAACTGCATCGCAAGCAGCACCTGTATGTCTGCAAAAGAAAAAGAAGAAATCGAAGGGATTGTCATCGCAAACTCGGGAAAACTCTCCGCAGTTGTTGAGAATCTAGCAAATCCTTCCCATGAAGAAAGAATGAAAAATACAGAGAGCCTTCTCGATTGGCTCAAAAATCCTAAGACGCCTGCAGAGAAGCGTATAAAAGTTTTATCTTACCTCAAAGAAGTCAAAGCTTCGGACCACACAACGCCCCCCGAAACGGTTTTTCGATTGGGAGCTATTATACAAAAATACGAAAAAAGTTTGAAACCCCATCAATCAGACGACTCCCAAAAAACTCAGCATCAGTAAATGGGCCCCCTAAGTAAGAAGGGAATTTCTTTATTATTTTTTCTCTTTCGCATTGACGAACATCTTTCGAATATCTGTTAGCGTCGCCTTTGGAGAGATTCGGAGAGTTGTTCTACAATCCCCATCGATCGAAGGAAAATTTCACGAGCGTATCGTACTCTTCCATCAACTTCGTAGCGTTTTTTTCATCTTTAACGAGCTGAGCTCCCGTTTTCGAAATCCCTTGGGGCGTTTTCATTTCACTTCTGAGTTGGGTAATGGAACGCTTGAGGACATCCGAGCTCTCAAAGCTGGTTCCGTAAAGACGTCGAAACTCGATTTCAATTTCTTCTCGGCGTTTGTTTTTCTCTCTTACGATCTTAAAAAGCGATTCTTGCTGTTCTTCGAAAGGAACCACCGACGCAACGGCGTAAATCTCGCCCGGGGGGATAATCACACGCTTAGATGAAGAACTCGGTTCATGAGCCGTTGGCTCGGCAAGAACGAAAGAAACAAAAAGCGTAAGGCATAGCGCTAACAACAACCGAAATGTTTTTATTGTTTTTTCTCTTTTGCTACGAAAAACGCTTTAATTTGTTCTGCAGTCGCACCTTTAGGAATCATCAGAGTGGATCTGCAGTCTTCTGGAAGCTCTGCTAAAAAAACCCGCCCGTCCTCAATATCCCCGTTAATTCGGATGTTGCGCATGTCCGGATCGAGGACTAAATCTTTTTTCAGAAGTTCGTGAATAATCTCGTAGATTCTCGTCGCCTCTTTCGAATCGACTCCTTCATCACTGATACTGCCGTTCGATGCAAGCTTCCCTGTGATGAATTTTCGCAGAGACGTTGCTTCGGTTTGTTTTTTGGGCTCTATTCTTCTCGGAGGATTTCTGAAAAACCGTTCTACTTCAGCTATGGGCGTATCCACACCAATGTCAATTCGTCCCGCGGATGAAGCAAGGATCGCGTTTCCTTGAACGATTTTGATTTCATCGCAGGTTGACTCATACCAATTGATGTCAGGCATCTTAAGAATTGCATTCAGCAGTCGCGACTTTTTTTGGAAGTATTCAAAGCGAGGATTTCCTACGGCTGCAATCTCACTGACTTTTTTCAAACCTGCTCTTCTGAGTTTTTGCGCTTCCTCGCAGGCTATCCTGAATTCGTGTTTTTCTTGTGCTTCTTCACTGACCGAAATCCCAAAACGAGCCGTTCCATCAAAGATGAAACGCTCCCCCTGACCATTTCTTGTGACGTAGCCGTCACGAATTTTGCTGGAATGAATGTTGTCTAGACTGTCTGCGTAGATCTCATACTGGTTAAATACCTTCTTTTTGGAGGGATCTATCGAATAAACCAAGTGCTCTACAGAATTTCTATTCTCTTTGGAGAAATTTAAGGGTTCCCATTGCTGCATCACGTACACTTCGGATCGCTCCTTATCCATCGACGTACTACTTTGCTGCTCTGTAATAAAAGCTTCGATGAGCTTGTAGTCCTTGTTAAAATGCAAGATGATTTGAGGACACTTTCGGTCATTTTTTTCCCCTTGAATTTTAGGAAATGTACAAACGGTATAGTACGAACCGTCGTGGGCAGGGATGGTATACGACGCTGCGGCCGGAGACTCCAGATTGGTATAGCGAGGAATTTTGCCGACACCTGGATAGTTAGATTCAAAAACAGGCTCTCGCCGAATTTTATGACACCATTCTTTTCCGACCGCAATTTTCCCAAGCCCGTCCTCGTAGGTCGACAGGAACTTGATGAGCGAGTCGTATTCTTCCATGAGTTTGAGAGCCGCAGTTTGATCCTGCATCAGTTTAAAATCCTTTGAAGAGATTCCTTGGGGCGATTTCATGGCCTCTTTGAGATCTTTAAGATGCTTTCTCAACGATTCAGAACTTGAGAAGGTCTTCGAATACTTTTTTTTGAAATCTTGGACAAGCTCCTCGAGTCGAACGTTTTGGTCGCGGACATTGTTGAAAAATTCTTTTTGCCGTTCTTCGAAAGAAACAGGCGGTTTAATCGCAAAGATTTCTTGGGAGCTTACAATTTCACGTTTCGGAGAACCGCCCGGCTCGTGAGGGTTCGGTTCTGCGAAGCTTGGAGCCGCGACAATACAGCAAACTAAAACTGGATAAAGCCAGAATTTCTGCATTTTTTTCCCCGTAATTAATCTTGGATCCTTTTGGATTTCTGGGGAAAGAATAACACGCGAACGGGCTGATTTCATCCAAAACGCAGATAGCGTCAATAGGCCCACTAAACGAGGACGCTTTGCATCAGAGGTCAGTTTGGTTTTTCGCTCTTTAAACTTTTTAGAAGCTCTTGTTTCAGAATTTGTTTGATGATGTCATTGGATTCTGGCTCCACAGGGCGCGTTGTCGGAGTTGTACCCGAATGGGTTGCGGGAGATTCGGACTTTTGTACGTGAGGGACCAACGCCGGTGACTCTAAATCTTTTTTCACTTGGGATTCATCTCGCAAGACGCCGGTTTCTTCGGGCGTTTTCATCAAATCTTTGACTTCGTCATAAGTTTTGATGGCGATGTTTTCTAGTTTACCTAAGAGCTCAGGGCTAAGTGCGGAGTATTTCGGTTTACCGCCTTCGTTGACGACTTCGTAGGCGTTAATGATGTGTCCCCCTTGTTCGACCACTAAGAGGACTTTTCCAAACTGGCGGAGAATTTTTAGTTTGCCCGCGTTCAACTTTCCAAATTTGTTGCTGGCTTTCCACGCCGCCAATTCCGCGATCGCAACGGGAGCTGTCTTAAAGATAAGATCTGGATCCAAATCCACATGCAGTTTGCTATCCCGTGGCGCCGGAGGTGGGCCATAACTTTTTTCGTTGAAAAAACCCTCTACAGGGATCAGCGTTTTTTCTTTTTTGGGATCCAACGGAAATTCGACTAAGGTACTTGAGGATCGGTATTCATTTTTCATGACCGTTTCGCCCTGAGAATTAATAACGATAAACTCCTTACCAGCTGTTCTGCCCGACCCGTCCATTTCTATTGTAAATCCTTTTTGAGGCGATGGGATTTCTTTAGCGTAAAATTGGACTTTATAATCTTTTGGGGTCGTTTTGTCCGACGTCGCATAAATGGTGTACAGTTTGTAACCGTCGTTTTTGGGTGAAACTTTGAAATACACTTCGTTCTCGAGTTTCAACGAGGCCCATCGACCGATTTTTTCTGAATGAGTATATTCTTTTGGAACTTCCTTTGGCCTGTCAAACTCGTACTTTTCGTATGTGGAAAGCGTATTGTATAAATATCTTTGTGCGACTCTCAGAACCGCCTCTCTCTCATCCATACCCTTTTGGGTGTTCATCTTTGAGTACTCAAGGGGTCCTACGGTGTATAGGTTTTCTCCGACGATGATAGGCGGTTTCTCCCCACCAAAAGTGTTCATCGTGAAAACGAGTAAAAGCAAAGCGTTTAAAACAAACAAACGGTTAAAAATTTTATCGGTCAATTTTTCTAAAACGTTTTGCATGGCTAAGGATTCCCATTTAATTTTTTAAGAAGATCTTTATCGACGGGCCTCTTTTTTTCGGTCGAATCACCGTGGCTTGACGGTTTGTCTTCCAATTTTTCATTGCGATGCGGAAGGAGATCTCGCTCTAATTCCGTTTTTACACTCGTTTCATCTTTCAAGACGCCCGTCGCTTGCGACTCAAATAAACTCAAAGATTTAATTTCTTTGTATCCTTTGGCTGCTAGGTCTTCCACTTTACCGAAGAGATCCAAGCTGAGCTCCGAATACTTGGGCTTCCCCCCCTCGTTAATCACTTCATAAGCATTGATAATGTGCCCTCCCTGCTCTGCGACTAAGAAAACTTTGCCCAATCTGCGAAGAACTCTGAGTTTGCCCGTATTGAGTTTACCGATTCTGTTGCTTGCCGCCCAAATACCGGCTTCGCCCAAAGCGACGGGAGCTGTTTTCAGAATCAGATCCTCATCAAACTCGACATGTATTTTTTTATCTTTTGCCGGCGGTGGAGCATAAGCTCTTTCGTTAAAGAAGCCTTCCACTGGAATGAGATTTTTTTCTCTCACAGTGTCCAATTGAAATTTCTCAAGTGATACTGGATCATGTTTGCTATTTGTGTAGATCATTTCCCCCTGAGAATTTAGTATCCGCATGGGTAATAAGCCCGCCGGTTCGTATTCGGCATTGTAAATACTCACTTTGTAAGGCGCATTTTTAATTGATTCATCTTTTTTCAACTTTGCGTGGAACTGAATTTTAAAATCCTTAGGTGTCATCTTGTCGGAGCTTGCGAAAATCGTATATTCTTTGTAATTGCTGTCTTTGCCGTTTTTGAAATAGACCGTATCTTCGAGTTTAATCGATCCCCAGAGTCCGACTTTTTTGCGATAATAAAGTTCAGGTGGCAAATCTTTTGGACGGTCTTCCGGAGAAATCTCCTCACTGTGCCCCTCTCTTTCGAACAAAATCCTTTGGACCTCTTTAAGAATTGATTTTCTCTCATCTAAAACTTCGTTCGAATGGAAATTGGAACCAAAGGGTCGACGAGTGTAGAGGTAGTTCCCTTTGAGCAGAGACTCAGGAGAATTCGATTCAGCACGACTCGTCAGGCAGGCAAAAACACCCACAAACACAAGCGCTCCCCAGACTCGTTTCCCATTGATACGCATTTTCCCCCCAGAAAATCTTCGTTCAATGCATTGGCTGCAATTTGCCCACCAGAAAAAAATGCCTGTAAAAACAGATCCGAAAATGTATCCTCGGAGAATTCGCGCTGTCTAAAAAGTCGACACCACTTTTTCGAAAACTTTAAGACACCGCAATGATCTTAAAGAGTTACCCCTGACTTAGATTTTCGGGATCAGTGTCGTCAAACTAGGCATAAAAGCTACAATCGATTTCCCTTATCTGGAATTCTCGAGAAAATCTTTAAGGCCTCTGCGTGTTTCATCGAAATCATATCGCGCACGCGATTCGTCGCTCGATCTTGTCCAACTATCGACCGAAACCCATGAGGTAATTTGGGTTTATCTTTTCCGCTAGGGCTTGATAGCCGCCAGCGCATCTCGCTCTCATGCGTCTGAATAGACCTGTCACACTGTCTGCAGAACGCGCCCAGGTCAGCTGGCTAAGTTCAGAGGCGGTGACTGGCCCGTCTGATTTATTGTCGCGTAGACCGTGAGCTCTGAGTAAGCGCATTAAATTGCGATCCGTTTGATCCCCTAAGCGCACTTCTTGCGCAGGATGTTTCACGATGTAATCGTAGGCTTTTGAAGCGTCGCGAGTGTTCAACGCAAGTTCGTTAAACATTCTAGCGATGACGTCTGAGTAATAGAAATTACCTTTGTCTTTTTTCTCGGAATCGATGAAAAATTGAAGAATTTTACCTTTATAAGAGGGTCGTAGACGCCCTAGAACTTCCGTAATTCTGGCCGCCACCATCGATGAAACTTGCGGTTGACTGCTCAGTCTTTTAAAGAGAGCTCTTTCCATCTGTCCTTTAATCAGGGAGTTACGAACACCCAGCGAATTTAAGATACTCACCGCTGCATTGAGATCTCTTTCATTCCCAGCGACAATCGCTCTTAAAAGAAAATAGTAAGTTTCTGAGCTTTCCAACGCCTGCGCAAACGAGTCACGGGTAGACGAATTAGAATGGGCGTATCTACCAAAAAACTCTAAAAGCGGATGATAGCTATAAACCGTCTGATTATTGACCGCTAGTTTAACGAGACTAAAAAGGGTTGAGCCTTTTAGGGGACGAATGTGGGTAGTCTCTTGTAATACCTTGAGGATCGACTCAAGGAGCTCCCTATGGTCTAAGACGTATTGTTGTTTCAGCGCTTTTACCAAATTTTCTTCAATTTTGGGGTTGGCCTCGCGGAAGCGAACGGGATTCACCAAAAGACGAGCCGCCTCTGTTCGGACGTCCCAAACCCTATCATTCATAATAATTTCGGAGAGCTTTTCGCGGCCCTCTTTTGTGATTAAATCAACGCGTTCCTTTCCTCTGAAAACAATCGCGAGATTAAAAGGCTGCATCGCTTCAATAGCTTCGCGACGGACCTGGCTGTCCGAATCCTCCTCGGCTCGTTTCATCAAATAAGAGACCACACGAGAATGGTGTTTAATTCTCAATTCATCATCGGTTTGGCCGGGTGCCAACCGTGAACTCCATTCAAGAGGGCGCATGGTTCCCTGATGCTTCAAAAGTTTCGTGGCAATCAGTCGAATTTGAGGATTGCGGTCTTGAAGGTAATCCAACATGCGATCTGTAAAAGCTTCAGGGTATTGGTAGATTTCCAGAAGAGTTTTGAGATCGATATCACGGCTTTCGGAGTTCGCGCGTGAACTCGTGAGATTTTCGACGATCCCCATCACATAATGGGGTGGAATTTGGTTCTGAATACTTGCCGTTCTGATAGCTTCCTTCGCTTTTTCTGCGGTTTTGAAATTCTTTGACGCAAGCTCTTGTCTGAGTTGTTGAAATTCCTTTACCGTGAGAGGGTTCGCAGCATAAGCCAGTTGCGAAAACATCGAAATTTTAATCAGCGCGATAACGAGCCACATATTGATATCCCAATTGCTTCAAGACACACCTGTCCTGACGGGTCGCTAAGAAAGCAATCGGGAAGCCACGGGGATTAGGCTGGGATTGATTGAAGTCGCCGTAAATTGTTAGTCAGTGATTTTGTATTCTTAAGGTCTTCCGCGGTTTGCTTTACGAAGGAGATGTATTACTATTTGCGCATCATGGGGGTGATTTAAATGCGTACTTTCTTTTACGATTCGATTTTCATTTTAGCGATTGCCTTAGCGACACAAAGTTTCGCTGCGGATGCGAAATTTTCCGAAATTATTTCTGGAAACGGCAAACCGACTTCAGACTTTTCCGAGCTGAAAAGTTTCGGTTGTGTCGGGAATGGAAGTTTTATCTACTTTGACCTCAACAAATCCGACGTAAAAAAATCGCTATACACCGCAACCTGGGGTTTTACGGGAAAGATCGCAAAGCCAAATGATCGCGAAGCTTTACCCGCAAAAATCTATCTGAAATCCACTCTCGAAAAAGAAAATCCCGTGGCAATAGGATTCTACCTCAAAGAAAAAGAGGATTCAGGGTATGCTGCAGAGTTCAGTGGAGATTTGACTTTGGAGGGTAACTCCCAAGCAAAGCTTGTTTTAAAAAGCTACAACCATTGGCATCTCGTGGCTCCCGCAGGCAATTACCAATGCGAGTTATTTTCGAGCCCTCATATCCTACTCTCGGAAAATCAGGCACTTCACTACGAGTGCGGAGATTTTTCATTTCATTTTAACCGACCGTATAAAGGATCCAACCTCGTCCAGTTTTATAGTGAGTCGTACTATTTTGGGAACCCCTCTGCGTGCGATTCGTACTACTATACTTACCGGCCGGTCATGGACGAACCTTCGGATTCGAAAGGACGGTCACTTTCTACTTTGACGGGCGGGTCTCCCTCGTCGGGCACGCGGGTTCGATATCACAAACAAGGGGGCAGCCAACCCAATAACGACTATTACTTCAGACTGTTTGACTTCGGAGCGACTTCGTTTGAAAAGCCACCTGAAGAGTTTGACGTTCGCCGTACCGAACAGGCGAATTGGTACTCCGAACCTCCTTGTAAAGGAAGTTCAAGACATACCCAAGTTCACCACTGCAAAAGAGTCCGGTAGTTTTTTTACGGATGCAACTCTTTGGCGAAAAAATCGGCAATTTTGGCGACCGCTTTATCGACGTGTTCTTCGACGTGATAAAGGTCGGTGTGGGAGGCGCCATTCACCGTGAAAACTTCGCCGTTCCCAGTATTCGCATATCCGATAGCCTCGTCACTGAGAGGTCCTGTGAAGTTTAAACCTTCGCGAACCGCTAGGATTTTTCTTTTGTTAAGGTATTTCAGCATCGGATTTACATTCATCATGTACCGATTGTCGATACACTGAGCCGAACGGTGGTCACCGGCTGTAGGCTTGTACCATCCTCGGTCGCCGCCTTCACGATAGTACTGACTGAGTTCATTCCAGAGTTGGTTGCGTTTACTCCAACCGGAGCTATCCGCAGCATAAGGAGTCTCGCCGTACCACCCATCGACATACTCGGCTTTACCGGACTGATAATACGTTTTTCGGGCGTTGGCCGAGCGGAGGAGCATTTCATCAAAGCCGATTTCGCTCGAGCTTGTGATCCAACCCGCAAAATCAAAAATTCCTGCGACCGTTGCAACTGCGCGAAGACGAATATCAAAGCACGCCGTATAGGCCGCGTAACCTGCACCGGAACAAAGTCCTAAGATTCCGATTCGGTTTGTATCGACCGAGTCTAAACAAGAGAGAAAAGTAGTCGCGTTTTTATTGTCTTCCACCTTCATAAAAGGATCTTCGGAGTATCTAGGAAACCCTTCGCTTTCCCCCCACGATCGATTGTCAAAAGCGAGGAGAAGATAGCCGTACTCTCGGAGCTTCTCGGAGTAGTAGGCGGCGGAATGTTCTTTTACCGCTCCTGCCGGATTACATGTCACTAGTGTCGGGTAACGCTTACTCGAGTCAAAATTGCTAGGAGTATAAAGGTTGCCTTCCAAACGACAGCCCTGACTCATGAACCAAACAGGGTTTTTCCCTGGGACAAGACGATCGGTGTATTTGATTCCGTAGCTTTGTTTCGCGTGAGTTTGCTGTTTTGTTTCCATATGTGAGTCCTCCTAATGATTTTTTGAAATTCTTTTAAGTTTTTTTCTGCCAGACGGTAAACGGTTTGAAAAATCCTTCGCAGGTTCGCAATCTGTTAAAGAGGGGTCAATCAGATAGAGAGCGTGGCACTGTTGCTCCTCCGCCGCGGAAATTAAAAACTGGGCTCGTTTTTCTTTATTCAACTTCAGCTTCAGCGTGAGTTTATCTGCGAGATCGAGTGAAAGAAGAATTTTGCCATTTAAAAGCTTAGATAAGTATCCGGGATCGACTCCCATGGATTTCGCATAGCCACGCAACGAATATCTCGGATTGTGTTTCTTTCTCGCCTGAAAGGTCTCAGCGAGATGAACTCTGTAAAATGCCCCGAGATCTGCCATAAAGCCTAGCTATATGCCAGGCTCACCGAAGTTGAAAACGAAAATGATTTGCAATCAGCGGAAAACGTTGAACATTTGTTCAACAATTCTTTTTTAGGTCTAGAGGGACTCTGTTGCTAGCTTTTGCGAGGCCAAGGCTTTCTTACCTTTGGCTTTGACCTCTTTTTTCACTTTCTCTTTTTCCTGTAAATTTAATTTTCCAAATCCGGGCAAGTGACGAGCCTCTTCGGACTGCGCAAGCTTGACCGCTTCGACCAAAGCTTCCGGAAGGCCAGCTTTCCCTTTTTGAGCGAGTAGTCCTTTGGATCTGAAAAAATTAGCCCATTCGAATTCTGCAAAATTTTTGTCGGTATTTTTAAATCCGCCGGCTTTTCTTACAAACCAGGCAATGCTTCGGTAAGGATCATCGGCGACGCCTCGAATATCGTTTGGCAGGTAAATCGCGTCTCTGGGACCTTCGCCGAACTGACAGTACGGGTAGCTGTTACGGGTTTTGTACATCCACTTCCAAAAGTCCCCGTAGGAGAAGTTTTTCTTGTAGACATCTTTGATTATTTGAACACGTACTTTTTTAAGCCCGAGACAATAACAAACGCATAAAAAATGGTGTCCATCGACGACGTAGAGATTTTTTTCGGGGCCGCGGACCACTGGAATAGGGTTCTCATCGACCAAAACGCGGAGTTGCTTTTTGCTGAGCTTCCGATGGGTTTTGAGTTTTTCATCGACTTCAAGCATTCCTACGGCGAACTGTGTGGGTTTAAGACTCAAGAGATTTCGTTTTTTCATGCGGCCATACTCTTAGCAAAATCCAATCCATTAAGCGATGGATAACTGCTCTACCGTACCCCTAGCGTGCTCAACTAGTTTTCATCGATATGAATCGTCCGGCCATTTTGGTCGGTTACCTTCACTTCGACCTGGATAGGAAGTTTCAGAACGCTGGTAATATACTTATCGTAGTCTTTTTCGTCTGGAAAAAGATAAACGTCTTTTAATCGTTTTTTAAACCCGTCATTTTCTTCCATCGCAGTGCGGATTTGATTATAGTTTTTCCCTTTGCGAAAGTTATCTAACAAAATTCGAAAGGCGTTCGTTTCGTAGTTCCCAAAAGGGTAGCATGTGGTCAGGGTCGGAATATTGATCAAACTGGGCGATTGCGCGGCCTCAAGCTCGTTCACCGCTTTTGTCTTGGACCAACAACTCCCGTTGAAGTAAACAAGCGGCCCTTTCTCGGAAGCATCGCGGCCGCGGATCCAGTCACCAAAATCTCGATTCGATAAAAGCTTCCCTTTGTCGCTTTGTTTATTAGGAAAAATGAGATTCACTTCTTCTTGTTTGCCATTGGGAAGTTTTTTAACTCCTCGTTTTAGAAGAGCCTCATCGTCAAAGCGAAACAGGTTTTTTTCGTCTCCATCGGAATGGGCTTCTTTAACGAAGTAATCCATCTTTCCGCCGGCAATTTCTCGTTTTAACCACGTATGCAGATTATCTATTTTTTTCTCATCGTCGAATTTAAAGCCTTCCTTCTCAAAGTACTCTAAGTACTCTTTCATGACTCCATCCGCAGCGTTTCTCAGATTTGTACCAGTGACGACCGTTCCCGAAAGGACGCCGTCTTTCCAAAGCTTGTCATAGGGTAGGCTTTTTTGGTCCTCAACGAGATCCTTTCTTCCCGCTACGAGGTGAATTCCCACTTCCGCCGAATATTTGTTTTTTCCATGCGTCCATTGGAGATTGTTTTCAAGACCTGGGAGCGAAATTTTTCCGCTCTTTGAGTTTTCGGGGATTGAAAGTGCAACGGGCGGGAGCGGCTTTGCATAGAAGCCGTATTCCGTTTTGCTCTTCTCTTCACCATCAATCGGCTGAACGCCTAAAATGACGGGTCTCAATCGGTTGGCTTCCCTGACAACCGTGAGGTCTGTCAGCTTTGATTCTTTATCGCCAAACCACGGCCCGATGAACTGGTAAGTGAATTTATACAGCTTTGAAAGAAAAACGCCTTCATATTTGGAGTTGTCTGCAGCGCCATGGGCGAGGCTGTCCGCGATCCGATCTCGAATGCTTTCTCGATTTCGTTCGGGAAGCTTCGCTAAAAGCCGCGTCAGTAGAGGAACCGAATGCCAGTCCGATATTTCACTTCGATCACTGTTTAGCGCCGCAATTTTAAAATTTAAGTAAGCGTCGGACGCGGCGACAAGCTTTTCATCTTCTTTTTCCGTTCTACAAACACTTTTGGTAAACGAAGGGGCCGGGAGTTGGCGTAATTTCGGGAATTTTCGGAGGATCTGTTCGTATAGGAGCGAGGACGTCCCCATTACGGTTTCCAAAGCACCCCGAATAAAATCGGGCTCTTTTTCTACGAGAGGGGATCTTAAGATCGCGTTTAAAATCGAGAGGTGTCTTTCGGCATCAAAACCGTCAGGTCTTTGAAAACGAACTAAGTAAGCGGCCGCAAGCTCCGGTCGAATGCTATTGCCGATTACGGGAGTGGTTACAGTATCCCATTTTTTTTCATCAAACTTCCCTTCGCAAAGAGCTTTTTCGTTCAAAAATGTTTTTAGATTTGCTTCACCTTTGGCTACCGTAAGATCGGGATTTGCGCACAGAACTTTCGGCCCTCTGAGGATAACCATTTGTCCCGGTTCCTCAAAAAAGGCATCTTTGCCGACGAATTGTGGAGGTGCGTAGCCTTCAACGCGACTGGGAAAGAGATTGAGCAATCTTCCATTGGCTGTACTTAAAATGGTTCTTCCTGAACCTCCATTTTGGTTCACCAAATATTGACCATCGGGCGAAAAACTGAAGTTTGAATGACTCGCGTGCTTGGTTGGGCTGTAAGACCATTTCAGTTTGCCGGATTCCGTGTCGTACAAGAAGACGCTCCCCTTGGGGGTTTTTCCACTTTCAGTGGGAATGACCGCCAAAGACTTTCCGTCTGGCGAAAATACGTCCGCAAAACCCGGAAGTTCAGTACTTTTTAGAATTTTTTTTGTTTTAGCATCGAGGATGACAAGTCCATTGCCAGCAGCGAAAAGTTTTTTTCCATCTGGGCTATATGAAAATGTCGTACAACGAAAAGGAAGTTCTACCGAGGTCTCTGCTCCCGAAGCAAGATCGTAAAAACTTAGTTTCTGACTGGCTTCGGTCTGCGTGATCAGCGTTTTCGAGTCGGGAGAAAAATAGGCCGAAACCGAGCCGTGCGATTCCCCATAAAGATTAAGCGCCTTCAATAATTTCTTATCTTTTGTATCGTAGACCTTTGCTTCGAACGTTTTGCCCGTGGCAACAAAATACCTTCCGTTCGGAGAAAGCTTTCCATCTAAAGGTGGACCAATCCCAAAATCAGCCTTTAATAGGGGTTTTAGATGATTTGCATCGAGGAGATGTGAAGTAAAACTTGATTCAAAATTAATCAATTCATCCGATAAAAACGCAATACTCCAGGGATCCTCTTGATGCGTTGAGGACTGCAGAATTTTTCCGCTCTCGATGTCGATAAGATGGAGTTGAGTTTTGTTCAGGATCGCCATCATTTTTCCATTGGGAGACACGTTAAACCGATCGTAGGGATGTCCAACATAAATTTCTTTTTGCGAACCCGATTCCAAATCTACCAAAATAAACTTGTCATGCGACTTGATTACGGCTTTGCGACCATTTGACAAAATAGTTGAAGTGTAAATTTGCGATCCGACCGGAATCGAAGAAGTACGACCCGATAAAAAGGATTCGCATTTTGGAGAATCGTCTCTTTTCGCAGTTCCTTCGTTGTGGTTTTCTGCGAAAAGCAACGCGCTAAAAAGGCTGAGATATAGAACTAAAGATGGCATCGTTTTCTATTATCTCACAAATCGACTTTAACTGAATGGGTCAGTTTTCATTGAATGTGGCTTGAGTCGGTACTGGATCTGCTCTAGAAGGTCGAGCGCAGGAATGTAACTAGGTTCAATCGTCAGGACTTTGAGGAGATTTTTTTGCGCGGATTCAAACTTACCGTGGTGGTAATCCGTGAGAGCACTAACGTACCACGTCATCGGAACTGCCGGATAGTCTTTCTGCAACTGTGAAGGTTCATCGTTTTCAAAGGCCGAATACAACTCGGTATGAAACGCTCGAGGGGAGAGAAACTGCGTAAACCGATGATAGCTTTTTTGTTTTTGCGGCTGTTGACTTCTGTAAGCCATTTCGTTTGTGAGAAGGCTCATGTCGTAAGAGATAATCGGAATCACGCTAAGAACGACGACGAGCACAGCGACGCTCTTCGAAACTTTTAAACCCTCCTTCCAACTCCCAAGATGGGATGAGCAGCATTTTATGCATCCTCCGATAAGCACAGCGGCCCAAAATCTAGAAAGAGGAAAAAGAAAATTAGTACTGAACATCCAACTCGTAAAGATTCCCAGCAGACCGCTAAGAAGAGTTGCAGCAAAAATCTTTTCTCTACCCGAGATAGAGTTTAATTTTGCTCCCATTCGAATGAATAATAGAAAGAAGCAGAATAAAAACAAGATGGGCCCTAAAATCCCTAGCTCGACCCACTGATTTAAAATTTCATTGTGCGGATGCATATACCACTGCTCAATCTGAATCAGTGAAAGATAGTTCGAGTGTCCCCTGGAGGGCTTACTGTAGACAAACCGAAAACTACCAATTCCCCAACCAAACCATGGGTATTTCGTAATCAAAGCGAGGCTAAGTTCGTACGGGAAGAGTCTCCCTGAGGAAGCATTCTGCAGATCTTCCCATCCCCTAGCTGACAGAAGCACTTTGATTTTTTACCACATTCCCTGTTGCATTCTCAAATTCCAATGGCCGAGATGAGAAATAACAAAGACTACAATGGAACTTAAAACCACGACGCTTCCAGTTTTTAAAAAGGATAGAGACTTGCGAAAAGTGATCAGAATAGAAAACAACATTACTATCAAACACAAAAGGCTTGTCCGCGTCGCAGAAATCCAGACTCCCGCGAAGAGCAAGAGGCTACAAAAAATGTAAAGTAACCGACTTCGCCTTCTCTCGGTAACGACGAGATAAGCGGCCAAAGCCAGCTGAATCGCGAGGTAATCCCCAAAGTAAGTCGCATGTCCGATAGGAGGAATAAGGGAATGATTTGTTGGAATGTAATCCGCGCCTACTTCGGTTTCTATCTTAAATCTGAAAGACAAAAAGTTAAACCCAGTGGTTCTCGCGCCCAGCATGAAGAAAGAACTTCAGAATTCGTTTATTTCTTCTGCGACGATTTCGAACGATGGAAAGAAAGTGGCGATTATTGCTTATCCGAATCCTGAATATCCAGGAGGACTAACAAAGAATACTCCGAATCTATTCTTAATCGATCGCGAAACCGGTGAGAAACTGCGGCTAAAGCCCATGGTGATGGCAAATGGTTCAAGACACATCCCACTCGCATTTTTACCCGACAATGAAACCGTAGTGGCGGCCGCCGAAAAGCTACACATTTACAAAAATCTTGGAAATGAAAACAAATCCCAGGAGACACAATTAGAGACCGGGTTCAGAGAAGGACTTAATTCGCTTACCATTTCGCCAGATGGATCGGCCATCGCGGTCACGACCGACTCGAATCCACACCTCCAAGTGTGGAATCCAGAGACGCATAAAAAAACCTACCAATATCCCCCCGCAGGAACAAAAGATCGACTGAAAGTAGAAGACCCCTACGGCGGAATGCTGCCTCCACGCACCCCCAACGATCCCTATTCGCGTCCCGCATTTGCATCCGTTTCTTCTGCGCACTTTACCGCTCCCCGTTTTTCCTCAAATGGAAACGCACTTTCTTGGATTTACCCGTCCGCAGGCAAACTTTATACTTTGCCCTGGCCTCATTCCTCCGACGGACTTTCCGAGATTCCATTGATGATGAATTTACCTATTCCCGCGGAGTGTGTGGATATGTTGAATTCCAAAGATTTGATCTACACAAATCCCGATTACGTGGCGAAAATCCGGGTGAATGCCTTTGACAGAGAATTATTCCCCGAGGGAGAGCTGGATGTCATCTGGAATAATCTCTCTGATATGAGATTAGATGGGCAAGTCGCTGAAGATGCCTTGATTGCTAAGGGAAATTTGGCCGTAAATTTTCTGAATAAAAAATTGTCGCAAGCAAAGAGTCTGACCAACGACGAAGCGGATACTGCGGTTCAAAATCTTGGCAGCCCTGCTTACTGGGTACGCGAAAACGCAGTTCGCGCATTATCGACTTCTTTGGCAAAAAAAGACATTTCTAAAGTAACGGAAGCGGTACAATCCACAAACCCCGAAGTTCAGATGAGAGCAGAAGCCGTTCTGGATAGATTCAAACAAGCTTCAAAAGATCTTCTAAAGATTCGCATCCTGCACGCACTGGAAAGAATCGACACCCCCGACTCTGATAAGCTTCGCAAGAAACTACAAGACTTAGCGGCTTGGCAAATCGAAAAGTAAATGGGGGCGAAAAATTTCTCCTGGCAGTTGTGAGAGCGTTCTCTTACAATAAAGAGATATGAAAAAATCATTGTTCGGCCTAACGCTAACGCTTTCACTTTTCGTCGTCTCTTGCGCGACCCAGCAGACGGCCAATCAAAAAAAGTGGGAACAATATCAATGTGAGCGACAACGCCTTTCGGATTCGGGATACACGATGTCTCGCCAATGCCGCAATTAACCCTTCTGCGAGTCAGTGTAATTTCAAAAGGAGTAACCGTCCGAGCGCAACCGCTCCCATTCCTAAAATCACGTTGGCGCTAATATTTAACAATGCGAAAGCGAATTGATTTGAACGAAGCAGTGAAAACGATTCAACGCTAAACGTGGAAAACGTGGTGAATGAGCCGATTAATCCCATCGACCCTAGAAGAATAAGATGGCGGTGAATGGGTAAAGCTCGTTCCACCGCTGCCAGTAAAAAGCCTGCTAGAAGACAGCCGAGTATATTAATAAATAGGGTTCCAAAAGGGAATGCGTGAACTCCTAAAGAACGTTCGGGCGAATAAACTAGATACCGAGCGATTGCCCCAACAAAACCACCGAATCCAACAATGATAATTTCCATAGGTACTCCTACTCATTTAATTGATCAAGTAGGAGTCATCAGCCAAAGGCGGTTATAAGGCAGACTCCATTGCCTGTTAACAATCGTAACTTGTCGCTGGCGATATGCAAATAAAAATACTGGCGATAGAGTTACTTTTGGGCAGGGACGCCGACAAAAGTCACGAGCGGTTGTAAATCTTTAACGGCTTGCTCCGCCAGCCAGTCGTGGCCTTTTGCAGAGGGATGGACCCCATCTGCCTCACTTAATTTTGTAACGTCAGAGGCGTCAAAGAGCGCATACGTTGGGACCGTAAACAAATGGATATGAGTCATCCCTTTTTCAATTAGCTCGATATTTTTTTCTGCGACGAGTTTAGTCAATCGGTCATTGAGCTGATTTCGAAACTCAAGCGACACTTTTTCATGGCGAGGTAAAAACGAGGGAAAGGAAGAAAAAAACTTTGCTTTTTCTAACGCCTCGCCTCTCACTGTTTGTCGAGTTTTGGTGCCTTCGAGAATCCGTTCAAAGCTCGGTAGAGAATAAATTCCGATAGCGACTGGATAAGAAGAAGTAGACGCTTTTTTAATAATGAGATCGACTTTGTTTTTATATTGCTGCGAAAAACTTTCAGCGGACAGGTCTCGGAATTTTTTCGCAATGTCTTCAGGATAATCGTGGTCCTTGTAGTTTTTTAATCCCTCGTACTCTTCAGCGGCCGCCAACCAATCTACGTTATTTGAACCCATGGCTAGCAATGCAATATTAAAATCTAAGCTTAGGAGATCCTCTACCTGGTCGGAAAAATTTCTGATGCGTCCCACGGCTTGCTCGACTTCATTGTGTGTGTAGAGGTGTTCGCCGTCGACCCCAGCCGTTGGAACGGCAAGGTTTGTAATTTTGAGAGGAAACTGGGTCCGTTCAAAAAATCCGTTAACTTCGTCTCCGCCAATGAGCCAGTTGTTTTTCTTCGGTCGCATCCTGAGATCATACAATGACCTCCCAAAGCTTCCCCTGCTGAAACTCGTTCCTAAACTATCTCCGACAAAAACGAGATGAACATCGCCATTTCCCAATTTGGATTTGAACGTGTCTTTTGCAATCTTTCGAGAGGTTTTTGTTCCTTCCGAAAGACCGAAAGCCCCTCCTCCCACGAGAAGTACGAATAACCCTCGGCGACAGTTTCGCCTTACTTTGGATGGTTTAAGAGGCTCAGCGGCAAAGATCTGGGTAGTGATTAGACAGAGAAATAAAATCTTTTTAAACATGGGCGCTTTTAACATAGCGAGTAATAAGGGATCAATCGGCAACTTTTTCTGCCATACCTTTAGGTATCGCTTATGAAAACAATGACTTACAATTACAAAGCCAAAGTTTCTTGGCTTCAACTGAATTTGCTCGTTCTTTTGTGGAAATCGCCCTGAGTTTTAAAAGTTTTTACGCCATCTCTTTGAGCAGAGTCATCAGAGTTCGAATTTTTACTTCCTTTTGATTTGCGTCGAGACACGTCACGGAAATTCGGTGCTCTCCAAAAGGTTGATTTTTTGCAAACTCCACGAGAGTACCATTCTTCAAATACTCCCGCGCCATGCGCAAGGGCAAGACGCCGATGCAGACATCCTCTAAAACAAAAGAGCGAACCATCGTAAAGGATTCGACGTCATAGAGGAGTTCCACAGGCAATTCCATCTGCCGCAAGTGCCATTCAATGGATTTCTGATATCTATCGAATGCTTTTCTAACGTACGAAATCGGTATTTTTTCTGCGCGTTTCAGAAATCTAGAATTCTTACAGGCGTAGATTTGAAAATCATCTTTGTAGAGTACTTTCGAAAATAAGTGAACCGCCGTGCGTGGTTCGGCGTCTACAATTAAATCTAGTGCTCCTGATTCCAGTTCATTCCAAATGTCACGAGTGCTCTCGGTTTTCAACTCCACGACCAAGTCCGGATATCTCGTATTGATTCGCTTCAAAACTTTCGGCCAAAAAAGTTCACCTAACGTTTCATACGTTCCGACGCGCAAAACACCGGCTAATGAATGCGTGTTTTGAATCTGTTTCTCAATATCTCGAACTCTAAGGAAAAGTCCTTTACAGAACTGATGAAGAAGAACTCCTGCCTGAGTCAACTCAACCCCTCTCCGCTGACGGATAAAAAGCTTGGTATTTGTTTCGTTTTCCAAAAGTTGAACGCTCTTAGTGACTGCTGGCTGTGTCACTCCCAGTGCACTCGCCGCCCGAATGAAACTGCCTTCTTTTGCGGTCGCATAAAACGCTCTCAATTTTTCGAGATGACCCTCAAGCATTAGCCATTACTAATTGGAATACTGACATCACTCAAATGAATTATTCGTTATTTCTAAATTTCGTTATGTTAGAGACAGAAAAGGAGGGACTCACAATGAGAACCAAAATGCTAATGTTCACAGTATCTGTATTCACTCTCGCGGGCATGGCAAATGCCAATACATTTATCCATTGCCGCAAATCCGTTGCAGCACCCAACGGGGGAACGCTGACCGGTTTGAGCGTGTATGCGACCGCAGAGGGAGGTTACGCATACTACGCTTTTCGTTGCACAAAGTACCACGGCAACTGTGGTGACGTGGGTCCACACGACTACGAGAGTTATGGGAAACTTGAAAATATTTCTTACAACGGAGCAGTCACAAAACGGTTCAAAAATGAAACTATCAACATCTTCCCAGTCTGCGGAACCGTCCTAATCTTCGAAGACAAAAAGCTGGACACGGGGCTTGTCTTCGAGGGCGAAGAATGCGTGTACACGCCCTAGAACGTGGGGCGAATTGCGTCAAAATGGGACCTCGGGTACACTTTGGGTATGGGTGAAACCGCATCAAATCCGGGGTCTCATTACACACTAAATGGAATCGGGCCAGTGATAGTCGTAGACGATGTGGGAAGCGATTTGAAGATCTTCGAAGTGTTTTACAAAAAATCAAAGATTAAAAATCCTCTTCTCAATTTTTTGTCCGGTACTGATCTTTTGGACTATCTCGACAAAGTCGAATCGGGAAACGCTGAAATGCCGGCCCTCGTATTTCTCGATATCAATATGCCCAAATTAAATGGCCACGAAACCTTGGCGAAAATGAGAGGTCGTAAGTCTTTTGAATCTCTCCCTGCAGTTGTCATGCTGACGAGTTCAACTCGCGAAGAAGACCGAAAAAAGGCGAGCGAAGCCGGAGCGATGGGCTACTTTGTGAAGCCTCTCGATGGAAGTGAGTATCTCCAACTTTTTAATACGCTCATACCCTGACTTCATCTCGGACCGAAAAACTAAAGGTCGAACCTTCTCCCGGTTCAGAATCTAGCCAAATTTTTCCACCATGCTTTTCAACAATTTTTTTGCAGATGCTTAAACCCGCTCCCGTTCCGGGGTACTCACTCTTCGTGTGTAATCTTCTGAACATTTCGAAAATCTTATCGAAATATTTTGACTCGATTCCGATCCCGTTGTCCTGAACCGAGATAATCCATTCGCCTCCGACTTTTTTTGCTGAGATATGAATTTTGGGTTGAGACTTATCGCTAAATTTAATCGCATTTTCTAGAAGGTTTTGGAAGAGTCGTGCCATTTGGGAAAGATTTCCATCGGCCATGGGCAAAGGCTCGCGCGTGATGATGGCTCCCGTCTCTGCGATTCGGCCCGCGAGATTCGAAAGGACTAAGTCGACGACGCTCTCTAACGAGATTTGTTGAGACGCGCCGGTGTCTTTACTAATCCTCGAATACTCCAAAATATCATTGATGGTGGTGTTCATCGTCTTGGCACCTTCGACTGCATTGCGCGCGAAGTGTTTTGCGTCGTCTGAAAGCTCCTCCCCGTGCAACTCTTCAAGCAATTGGCAATTCGTCGCAACCGACCGCAAGGGCGATTGCAAGTCATGAGCGGCAATGTGTGCGAATTGCTCGAGCTCTTGGTTTGAATCGGTTAATTCTTTTGTCCGTAGATCAAGCTTCGAATTCATGCTCTCAAGCTCCGCCTGTCGTGTGCTAATCGCTCGAAGTTCTTTTGAACCTCTTAAACAAGAAAGAACCAAAAAAATATCTTCAAAGAAAACCCAACCGACGTGTTCGAGCCAACGCCAGTTGCTTGCCACCAGCATTCCGTAAACGGACTGAGGCCAGTACAATCCACGAAAGTAGTGATCGAGACCCACCACCAACGTCGCCGTCATCAAAACGCGCCAATCTCGATAGAACGCGAGAAAAGCAAGAGACCCAAAAATATGAAAGTGAGTTTCAATCCGTCCCCCAGTGAGATGAATGAGAAGTGCCGACATCATCATCTGCGAAAAAGCGATAATATGCCGTGTAACCGTTTTGCCGGGATAAAATATTGCGAGTACCACGGGAAAAAGAGTGAGCGCTCCCCCCAGAAAAATCGCCGCCCAAACATGGATATGCGTTGAGCTGACTGAACCTTCCCATCGAAGGGGTGAAATCACGAAAGCGCAGAAGATTCCGAAACACCATTCTCCTAACATCAAGTAGGCAAATAGCTTGTCGGTGTCTTCAAAAATTTTTCGCTGGTATTCCTGGTAAATCGCTAAAGCACGTTTTCCCATGACCAGATTTTTTTCGTTAATGAACATTGTGTGCGTGACTTTCACTTTCGAGCAGCGAACAACCAAAGATGGATGTGGAGGCAAGCGTCGCTTTTCCGGTATTTAAAATGGAGATTACAGCACTCTTTCCCTCGTTGTCTCCCGAATGGCCTCGAGATTCCGTGATTCCACCGCTGAACTTCAGTTGCTGATCTGCATCATACAGTAATACGACACCCGAAGTCGCAACGCGGAATCGCTCCGCCTCTCTTCCACCTTGATCTAAAATCACCTCGACGCCAGGCAAAGCTTTAGCTTCTTTCCAGAGAGAATCTCTCTCCCAATCGTTTGGAGTATCTAGGGGTTTCACAAACACGACGTAGCTTTTTAAGTTGCCAGTAAAATGCGCAAGAATCGCATTCAGTTCCCCCACACTTGCGCTAGAGCACGCGCATTTCGGGTGGACAAACATCACGAGCGTAGGGGTGTTATCTAATCGTTTCAGTGAAGTCTGTGTGGGCCAGCGCGTCGGTGACGCGAGCGAACGCCCGGGTTGGGTCGAGTAATTTTGCAGGTAAATCGTTCCAGCTAACACGAATAAAAGCCAAACAATCCCAAATCCCAGCATCCATGCCGTCTTGCGTTTCATTGCCATGAATCTCTTAATCCAAGCATAGCATGAGCTAAGGGCGCGGCCTACTGTTTGGCAATCCCCTCAAACAACTAGTCGAGATTCCAAAACCAGATTGCATTGTGGTCTTTGTTGTTCGCTAGCACCGCCAGTCGACGACTGTCGGGAGAGAAAGTAACAGACGAAAATGGAAGCATGCCTGAAGCTGCTAGATACGAAACTCTTTCCATTTTTAGTGCACTTAATCTTGTCCCTGTCTTAGCATCCCACAGAATCAGATTGCTAATATCATCCGTTCCGCTTAAGCCGCCCGATTCAGTGACTAAATACTTTCCATCTGGGGAGAGAACGATACGTTTGACAGAAGAATCTTCCAGTTTCTTTACAAACCAAACCAATTTGGGTTTTCCTTCGGGACTCTGACTTTCCTCGGAGATATTAAAAAATGCGAGTGAGTTTTCTGAAGCGAAATAGTAACCCTTTCGGTCGGCCGTAAACACTCCATGCGAAATCGCCATGGGAAATCGAATGACTCTCTTCTTCGAAGGATCGGCCTTCGTGAGATCTTTCGGCATCGTCCATTCCGTGACTTTGTATGCAGCTGTATCTTGGGAATCGGTGGATAACGAAGAGGTAAACAAGGAACTGCCATCTTCCGAAAATGTGAGATTCACAGGACGTCCGTGCTCGTGGGGCATCCAGTTCGCTAAAACGGAATCTTTTCCAAACCGCTGGCTTTCTTCGAAATCGTAAAAAGTGACATGACCTTTGGCGGAGCTAGAGACTAGCTTCCGACCGTCGGGACTAAACTGCAACCGGGCACCTTGTGAATTGAGGACAAAGACATCATCCTGCTTCATGGATTCGATATCCCAAACACCAATCGGATCTTTTTCTCTTGTAGCAAAATCTCGAGCAAAATACTT
This sequence comes from uncultured Bdellovibrionales bacterium, assembly GCA_937903155.1. GTDB lineage: Bacteria > Bdellovibrionota > FAC87 > UBA2466 > UBA2466 > CALCZU01. The sequence goes on along the minus strand of CALCZU010000081.1, from coordinate 17,618 downwards.
TCTATCAGGCGAAAAGACCCCTTCAAAATAATTTACAAAGGATGTCCATGAAGAATCAAAAAACTTTATCGACTGACTAGAAAGCACGTCGGTACTTTCCGTTTTAAATTTGCGAATACTGTGAACGTCTGAGGCTCGAACTTGGCCTTTAGCGGTAATTCCTAGGTAGGAATTTTTATCGATGTAATACATTTCCTTAATCGTACTGATGGCGCCATCCTCATCTTTAAACTGAGAACTGATTTCTAAAGATGGCTTTAGAAACTTTCCAGTTTCTTTATCAGCGATTGCCCCCTGAGTAGAAAATAAAACTCCTAGAAGAGTAAGGGATATTTTTGATGTGATAGAGTTCATAACAACCTCCAAGGTGCTTAGACGATCTATTTTGCCAAAGTTTCTATATATTAAACTCACCGTGATAGAAATTCAGACAAGGCTTACCATGTATACAAATCCGAAGTATTTCAAAAAGAATCGTACTCTTAACAAATGGTTCAAACTATTTTTCCAGAAATCTAGCTTTTTGTTTTATCGATCCATTTCGGAACAGATATGGGTACCCACTTCTCCAAGGAGTCAATCAATTCTTTGGGATCAGCGCTGTGGACAATCATCTGGGAATGATCGGATCGGATAAATCTTTCTGTCATTGCATGAGCGACGAGCGACAGGAGCGGGTTGTAGAAATCGTACGATGGACTCAAGAAAAGAAAGCCGTGCCTTTAGCGAAAATTTCCTATTGACTTAAAATTTTGCGAGCTATATTCCCGAGATCACAACAGGGGGTTATATGAAATCTATACTAACAATCATTGCTATCTTAATTTCGGCGAATTCGTTTGCTGGGAATGTCTACAAATGTGCGGAGAAATCTCAAACGGCTCTTGCGAAAAACCGTTTGCAATACTCTGTCATTATTCAAGAACTTAAAAAAATCACCGATCCTAAGATCGTCGGAAAAAACGATTCTGCGACTTCAGTGAATGTTTCGATTCTTTCTCGAAACCCTAAAGTCGGCGGAAGCTTTACTCTTGATAGACCTAGTTTTAAAGCCGTTGCCACTTCGTACGATGTAATGTTCTCAATCGACTCTAAGAAAGAAAACGGATTTGAGCTCTCAATGTATATGGACGAACTCGATCAAACGTCCGTGAAGATTCCGGGCGTTAAGGAACGCGTCCACATGAACTGTGATTTCCAAGAATAGTCAAATCTCAAAAAGTACGACTTTCATTCAATAAAAGTGTGAAAGCGGCAACTCGTTGATGAGTTGCCGCTTTATTTTATTTGTCCTGGGGAACTTTGAGGTGTTGGAGCACTTTTTCGGCTACTTCCGTGAAGACAGGAGCTCCGTGTTCACTTCCATGGGCGGAATGGCCTGGGTTGTCCTTAGGCTCATAGATGGCAACGTAGACGAGAATTTTTGGATCCTCAACGGGTCCGAACCCAATGAAACTTCCGACGTTCGTTTCGCCGCCCTGCTCGTTGCTGTTCCAAAGCCACGGGCTGGAGGACGAAGCGGTTTTGCCTGCTAAGTGATAAAGCTTACTGCCCTTCTCTTTCGCCGTTCCTCGAATCAGAACGTCTTCTAAAACGCTTTTTGTCTCTTTTGCTACTGATTCAGAAAGCACTCGACGAATCACTCGGATGGACGATTCTCCCGCATTTGCCATCAAGGGTTGCATGAGGTTTCCACCGTTCGCGATCGCTCCAAAGGCCTGAACCATTTCTAACGGAGTGACGTGAAATCCATAGCCAACGCCTAGGCGAGCGGCGAACTGTGGGTTTTGAGTTTCTTCTGCGTAGAGTGGATCGCCCGACCGAGCTTCGGGGAAACCTTGAGTTGTCCCGCCAGGACCAAAACCAAAGTCACTGTGCATCGAAAGCATCTCGTTACCCTTTAGCTTTTGCGCGATTTTAATCCCGCAAACATTGCTCGATTGAACGACGGTTTCCTTCGCCGTAATTTTCTCGAAGGGCTTCCAGTCTTTGTAAACCATTCCCGCTATTTCCATTTCACCTTTTTGGCAGTCGTAAACTTCGTCGTACTTTGTTTTAGACAGATCCACCGCTTTTGCCGCAAGAATTGCTTTCATAGTGGACGCGGGTTCAATTCTAATTTTTAACGCCCAATGTTCTGGCCCATTAAACTTTTCTAGATTGACTGTATTCGCAGCTGCCAAAAGTCTTCCAGTCGCCGGCTCGGAGACAAGAACAAATCCGGATGTTGCTTTGAACTTTTTTACAGACTTCTTGAGGATCTCCTCAGTCATTTTTTGAATCTGTGGATCTAAAACTAACACCCCTGGATTCACTTTCGCATCGATTTTATCTTCTAGCTTTGCCGTCGCGCCGTAGGCAACTGCAAATGTAAAAGTAGCCATTAAGGTACCTAGAATCCATGCCCGCTGTGTTTTAAAGCGGGAGGAAACATGTTGTGTGAACATATCAACTCTCCTTTGTAATTGTGTTTTGATTTTTTTTGGGCTCCCGAACATCGATGCCATCGGTGCGGTACCAGCCCAATGACTTCTCCGTTCGAGCGCTGCTTCCGCCACCCGTAGTAAGCAGCTTCCATAATCATGCAATGACACTTTCTCACGGCCAATGAGGGTTTCATCGCACGAAAATTCTTGTAGCTCCGAAAAAATTCTCTTCCAGAGATAAAATCCGGGATTAAAAAACAGAAGACATCCGATGAACTCGACAAAAAGGATCCATTTTGTGTCTTTTTGGCGATGATGCTGAAGCTCGTGCTTCACCGCAATCAGATAATCACTCGCTGAAGAAAAAATCGTATCTGGTACAATGACCCAAGCCGTTTTACCCATCAGAACTGAAAACGGAACGGAAGTGTCAGAAGAACTTGCAAGGGAAACATTCCCAATCCGTTTTAAAAGATGCGACCCTTTAAGAACTTTACAGACTTGTTGGATACGAGAAAAAAACCGGATGAATAGAATTGAAGCCCCTAAAAGAAAAACGGCAACTACCCAATCCTGAAATGTAATCGTCCCTAATGAGCTTGTGTGTGTGAGACGAACTGCCGCAGCTTCGGCTTTTTGTTTTTTGAGAGGAACTAGAGGCCGGCTTAATGAGTTCGCAACACTTTCTACAGGAAACGTATATCGCATCGGAAGCGTCGGCCGGGATTGATGCGGCAAGGCTTTAAATACGACAGGCGTGATCAAGGCCAAGAGAAACGCCCCTTGAGCCGCTCTTAAAAGAGTTCTTGAATCGAAAAAGTGATTTAACTTTTGGTTTATCTGTAAAACACAGAAAAAAAAGAACGAGCCTAAAAGAATAAGAACTTGAATTGAAATCATGATTTGAGCCTCTCATTCAAAGTTTTCTTAATCTCTTGGAGTTCTTCTTTCGTCAGTTTCGTATCGTCCAAAAGTCTCATCACGACGGAAGTCGAGCTTCCTTGAAAAACATTCTCAGTCAGGTGATTCAATGCCGTTTGTTCATACTCCTTACGCTCGATGACCGGAACAAAGATATGGACTAAGTCCTGTTTTTGGCTTTTTAAGATTTTCTTCTGTTCGAGAATCTTCATCATCGTCGCCACAGAGGTATAAGCAAGTGGACGCTCTTTAGAGAGTGTATCTACAATCTCTCTCACCGTGCAACGTCCCAAGGTCCAAACGACATTCATGATTTCGAGTTCCACTTGTGTCAGTAATTTTAATGATTTTTCTTTTCCCATACAGCCATTCTACTAATTATTTAGTAGATGTCTACTAAATAATTAGTAGACGCATCTTTTTCCGCGGGAAAAGAAATTTTAGAATTGTTAGAACGAAGAATTCGGTTGTTTTAAAAACTCTAACTCTTCCTTTGTGGAAGGCCGCCCCAAAACAGCATTGCGATGAGGATAACGTCCGAAGCGATCGAGGATTGCTTTGTGCTTCTTCTCAAAATCCAAATTGGATTCAAGCCCCGGTTGGGCGAATAACTTCAGCGCGACTTCGTGGATCACGAGAGATTCGCTGTGCATGTACGGAAGATATAAAAATACTTTTTGAATTGCGGGCAATTTTTGATCGTCTCCCCGTTGCACAGCTTCCTGAGCGAGGGCTAATGCGAAAGCATCGTTTGAGAAGGCACGCGCGTCGTCTCGGTAGAGATTGCGAGAGAATTGATCCAGTACGATAATCTCACCGAGCCTTCCCTCGACTGCCTTTCGCCAATGGAAGAGTTCGCAACGAACCGCTTCTGAATGTAGAGAACCAAAACGTGCCTTGACCTTCGCGTCAAAAGCGATTTCCTTCTCCCACCATTGTGCGGGCGTCGTTTCATTGAACCAGAAATAATTTACGGATGCGTACGTTTCTTTCATGTCTGACTCAATATCATGGTTTAGCAATCGATTTGCATAATAAATTCTTCCAGTCCTTTGACAAACTCGAAAAACTTTTTGAGCCGTCGCAAAAATTGATAAAAATAGCTGTAGCAATTGTGAAGATAAGATGAAGCAAAATGAAGAGCGGCACATTGTGAGGATGACAGCATAATCTCCCGTTATCTTTCTCAAAAGACTCTTCCGATACTAATGTAGGTGCTCGCGCCGCAAACCTCTTCGGAAAGAGATCGCTTGTCTAAGACGTTTTTTAAAAACCTATTGCTCCTTATTCTCGCATCAATGGCCTCTTGCGGCCCGGGATTAGAAACGCCTGCGAGTGACAGTAGTGGCTCATCTGTTCCCTCACAGACTCCAGCGCCTTCCGAACCGACCGCGCCCGCGCCTACGGCCGCATTGGAAGTCTTCAGTATTTCCCCGACGGGGGGCGCATTAGGGGGAGGAACTTCCGTGACGATTTCGGGCGCGGGGTTTAAAGCGGGAGCTACCGTGAAATTAGGAGGAAGCGTTTGCGCGACTCCTCAGGTGATTAGCTCGACTCAAATCACGTGCACGACATCCGTTCATGTTGCAGGAAGTGCAAATGTCGTGGTGACAAATCCGGATCTCAGCTTAAGTCCCGAAGTCGTACTCTATACCTATCGAGCCGCTCCAGGGTTTGGTAGCTTTTTTCCCGCTGAAGGTCCAGTCACTGGCGGGACTCTTCTCACCCTGAATGGAACTGGATTTATTGACGGCGCTTCTGTCATGATCGATGGGGTTTCTTGTGCTTCAGCGGTTGTTGTCAGCGCTACACAAATGACCTGCACCACACCCGCACATGCGGTAGGTTCTGTAGCCATCTACATTCGCAACCCCGATCAACAAACAAGCCCTCTCATTAATTTCGAGTACCAAGCACCACCAGTGATCACAAACGTCTCACCATCGTCAGGTGGCACCGCCGGTGGAACGTCGATCACAATCACCGGAACAGACTTCAGAGGATCTTCTGTCACTTTAGACGGAATTTCTTGTTCATCGGTCATGGTGGTGAGTCCGACTCAAATCACTTGTGTCACTCCGCCCCATGCACCCGCCACGGTACTCTTAGTGGTCGAGAACAGCGACGGACAGGTGAGTCCCGCTTTCGGCGGATTTACCTACCGAGCAGCGCCCGTGATTTCAGGAATCACACCCAACGCGGGATCTGTTATGGGTGGCACCTCGGTCACAATTAGTGGACTGAACTTTGTAAATGGTGCAACGGCTGATTTCGCCGGAAGTTCCTGCGACTCTTTAACGGTCGTGAACTCAAATCAAATTACCTGTACTACCACCGCTCACGCGGCAGGAATCATCGGTGTGACAGTAACAAATCCCGATGGACAAGTCAGTGTCCCCTACGCCGGTTACACCTACCAACCTGCACCTTCCGTGACCGGTGTTTCTCCAAATGTGGGCGCGCTGGCTGGCGGGACAAATATTACAATCACTGGAACGGGTTTTTTGTCTGGTGCCTCGGTGATGGTTGGGGGCGTAACTTGTGGCTCACAAAATGTAGTTAACTCGACGACTTTAACCTGCTGGACTTCTGCACATGCAGCCGCCACCGTCGATATTCTCGTGGTGAATTCGGATTCGCAATATGACATTGGGACGAATCTTTTCACCTATCAGGCGGCAGCGCATACCCAAAGTGTTTCTCCTTCGGTCGGACCGACTGCGGGAGGAACTGTTTTGACGATTACGGGAACAGATTTTATCGCGGGCGCGACTGTGGATATCGGAGGCGCCCCTTGCACCTCTCCATCAGTTGTAAATTCAACCACTCTCACTTGCACTACTTCTGCGAGTACGGACACCCACCAACTCGTCTTCGTGACGAATCCGGATTTACAAACTCCTTCGAGTGCCGCATTTTTTCAGTATCGTGACATTGCAACCGTCAGCAGTGTTTCTCCCAATTCCGGAACCCCGCTCGGCGGAACATTTATTACGATTACAGGAACTGATTTTCGCTCGGCGAGTGCGGTCGACGTGGATGGAACTCCTTGCGTGGGTACTACTATTGTAAGTTCAACGACGATCACGTGTACCACTCCAAGTCACGCTGTTGCTGTTGTAGATATTTCGGTGACCGATCCGGAGGGCTATGTCGGTTCCGGAGTAAATATTTATACCTATCTTCCTGCACCCACTTTGAGTGGAGTGAGCCCCCATGCAGGACCTTTAGCGGGAGGAACCCCTCTCAGCATTACGGGTTCTAACTTTATTATCGGAGCAAATGTCACCTTGAACGGAGTCGCGTGTAACGGAATTAATTTTGTGGACTCAAACAATATCAACTGTACCACGCCCGCGCAGACTGCAGGACTCACAAATTTAATCGTAACAAATCCCGATGGTCAGGCAACGACTTCTGTCCCTTACACGTATCAGGAAGCGCCCACCGTATCGGGGGTGACACCAAACACCGGCTCCACTTTAGGAAACGATTTTGTCACAGTTACAGGCTCGGGATTTGTCGTGGGAATAACAGTCACTTTTGGAGGAAATTCTTGCACCTCGGTTAACGTCGTAAATTCTACATCGCTAACTTGTACGACTCCGGCCCATGCGTTTGGCGTCGTCGATATCGTCGCAATGAACTTAGACTCCCAAGTTGGAATGGGTGTGGGTCTGTTTGACTACAATATTCGAGCAACGAATTGGACAGAGATGTCGACTCTTGGTGCTCCCAGCTCTCGCAAAAATCATTCCGCCGTGTGGAGCGGCAGTAAAATGTTCATCTTCGGAGGCGCTGATGCGTCGTTGAGCAATAGCGGAGGCGTTTACGATCCGACTACCGATAGCTGGAGTTCCATTTCAACACTCGACGCGCCCATCGCGCGACAACGTCATTCAGCAGTGTGGCTAGCGAATCAAATGTTTATTTTTGGCGGCGAGGCGGGAAGCGCTGTGAACACTGGCGGACTCTACGATCCGGTGACGGATAGGTGGACCGGAAGTTCAACGGTTCTGGCACCCTCGCGAAGAAAAAATCACACTGCTGTTTGGACAGGGCAAAAAGTATTTGTGTATGGTGGAAGTAACGGCGTGGCGTGTTTTAACGATGGAGCGCTTTACGATCCCTTCGCGGATGAGTGGAATGGGATCTCAACTCTCGCAGCACCCAGACCGCGTGAAAATCACACCGCTACCTGGACGGGAAATCAGAGTGTTATTTTTGGCGGTGAAGATGGGGGCACTTTTTTAAATTCAGGCGGGATTTATGATCCAAATGCGAACGACTGGCTAGCCACATCAACTATCGGCGCGCCCGAAGTTCGAACAACTCACACTTCCGTTTGGACGGGAAATAAAATGCTTGTTTTCGGGGGCTTTGCAAATGCTGTCGTCAATACCGGCGGCGTATATGATCCCTTGAGCGACCATTGGTCGTTAATGACGACAACATCGGCGCCCTCCGCGCGAAACTCCCATACGGCAGTTTGGGCCGGTGATAAAATGATTATCTTTGGGGGATCGAATGGAGCCAGTCTCAATAGCGGTGGACGCTACGACCCTTTCTCCGATTCTTGGGCCTCGATAAGTTCCGCTTCGGAGAGACGACATTTGCACTCGGCGGTTTGGACGGGGAGCTCCATGCTCGTCTTTGGGGGTGAAGTCTCAGGCGTTACGAAAAATTCGGGGTCGCAGTACAACCCGTAAGCTTCAACATTCGCTCTTACCCAGTTTCAAAACAATCGTAATTTCTAATGCGATGGATTTTCTCGTCTTTGAATTCAAAAACCATACAAAAATAGGCCTTCAGGACCTGCCCTTTTTTAAGAGCACCGGCATCCACCGCCAAAGTCCCTGTCCATCGAGCCTCTATGACCGCTGTCGCGTCTTGCTCAATCAACGATGAAATCTCAAATTTCTGCGAGGATAAAATCGTTTTGGCGATTTCAATTCTTCTTAAGGAATCTTTGATGTCACTCTTTTGACCTGCTTTATTCAATAAGTTTGGAAGTTCCCATTGCGAGTAATCTGGGTGAAGAATTTCTAAGGCGATATTCTCATCGGGATTGAGCGTCTCGGCCCAACGGACATACTTTTTTACAAGATCAAGTTGCTGGCTCATTTCAGTCCTCTAGATGAAATCATAAAATCATAAAACTTTTGCCTTCCGCTGACAATAAGCTGCGATCCCGGAAGTTCTAGGGACTCCTTCCGGCGAATGTCGAAAGTTTTGCGACGAGTCCATTGTGACAAAAGGCCCCCTTCAATGCGAAAAGCCATTTTTAAACTACAACGTCTCGGCAGTTCCTCCCGCCGAGCTGTTACGACGTCAGATCGAAGACTGTAAGCGGCAGGGAATCGAATTGCCACCGACTAGTTTTCCACAAGGGTGGGAAAAGGCCAACAATGCGGAAGAGTCCAATGTCCTCGCTCAGAAAGATGCTTGGGTCCAAGGCGGAGACCTCCATCTGTGGAAATGGGTCTCTCCTTCAAAAAAAACGACCTGCTATGGCGCAGATCGAGTCAAAGTGAAGCAGAATAAAGGCATCATCTGCTACAACGTAAATAATAAAAATGAATGTCCAAGTTGCTTTTTTGACTTTCCAAATGCGGATGAAAGTAAAAAGTCTCTCAGCTTGCCATTGACTCAGTTCGAACATCACGCCCGATTCACAGTCAATGCGGACGAGGTTTGCACGGCCTGTCACGTCAACACGACGAGCCCATTTTTATTTTCTTCCGCAAAGCTCGCAGAAAACGTCTCAAAACCGGCCTGTAAAAGTTTTTCTGCCATCGGTTTCGAAATGTACCAAGTCACAGATCCTAAAAAAAACCCACACGAATTAGCTTCGTGTGCCACTTGCCACACGGATTGGAATAAACAATTTGCCTTTGGCCATGCCTATTTCAACACCGTCATCACCCCTGCTTTGAAAACAAAGTACATGCCGCAAGGAGATCCCCACGGCCACGACGAAGCTCTTAAGTATCTCGAAAAGATGGGCCAGATTTATGGTGGCGGAAGATAACTAGAAGTTGGCAGTCGTGATTCAGGTTTAGTTAGGAATAGTAAATTCAAAAAGAACTTTTGGTTTGCCGGAGATGGGAGATGTGACTTCTTTCCAGCTCACCGTCGCTGACTTATGAGGCCGTTTGTAAACTCCACGCAGAGATTCCAGGATCATTGATACGCCCATCCCGTAATTGCCACGCTCTTTGTCGCGTTCCTCTTGGGGGACCTCAAATGGCTTAGTTTTTGAATCAAAAACCTTGTCTTTTAAACTTTCTGGCAGGGGTCGGTGCCGATCATTTAAAATGTGAACAACCAGTCCGTCGGGTGTCTTCGTCGCCATCATCTCTACCTCGGAGGCTCCGTCCACCTGTCCATGTTGAACGGCGTTCTCGTGGGCCATTACTAAAAGATTCTCTAAATCTTCGAAGCGGAGCTGGGGATTTTCTTTGACCAAGCGTCTTGCGAGGTCGCCAGCTCCGGTGGCGCCCACAACTTCTTTATTTTTTATCTGATGGATTTTTTTTTGTTCGAATAAGACCGAAGGGGATTCAGACGCACCTGACGCTACGATAGCAAAGGTTTCGGGGCAGACCTTGGAGGCCTGAACTGTCAGGCAAAACCAAATCCCAAGAAGAAAAACGAATTTTGTGCGCACACAATGATTTTAACTCAACTTCGCCTTTGGGAGTAGACGCGTCGAGCATTCGAAACACCAAATTTCGTTGCCTTTTCCGGTGAATTAAACGATCTTTTCTCGAAATAAACGAGGGAGAACCATGTCTAAGAAATTCCTGCTTTTTGCTTTTACGAGTTTGATGCTCTTAACTCATTGCGGGAGAGATCCGCTTGGCGTCGACAGAGGCCCTTTTACGAGTCAATCCTACAACGTTCGAGGCTCGTGGCAATTCAGTTCGGGAAGTTTTTACGGAGATATCCGCAACGCCACGCTTGAAATCAATTCGAGTCAGATGATTCTCACTGTTCGTTGTGGCTCGGGCATCTCTTCGGTCAGTGCTCCCATCGAAATTCGAGAAAATTTTATTTTCGTTCGCTCGAGCGTGAGTTCGGTTTCGAACGGTTGCGTGAGCGCGATTGGTGCAGGAGATAAGAGTTACCAAGTCAGCGGAAACACGCTCTACCTCAGCGGCCCCTCTTTCTCGAGCACGTGGAGACGATAATCCAGATTTCCACTAAAAAGGTTTACTGCCATTGATACTGAAGGGCGTGAAGACTCGGGTATTAGAATAAAGCGAACTTCCATCAGCGATTACGTAGCCCGAATCTGCAGCAGAGGTAGCGCTAATCTCTATCATCACGCCGTTAAGAATACTTGCATCGACCCAAGCCGCGCCGACTGTAACAATCATGCTTTGTCTCGGGGCTAAATCATAAGTTTTGGTACTCGTATTGAGTTCACACGTTTTTCGGTTTGCCGTACAAGATAAACCATGGGCGACAGTAGAAAAAATCAAATCATGAAATTTCCACAATTCGCTAAGGATTTCATTTCCCCAATTCAAAGGTATAATTGATTAAACACGTGAAACCATTTTATTACTTATTTCTTTTGCTCTCGGCGACTTCGATTCAAGCACGTTCTCATTGCGGTCCTCCGTTTGCGTTTTTTTCACGAAATAGAGTAGGAAATCGGGAACTGGGAAAGATACTAACGGAGAACGAAACCGCTCTTTCCCAGTCGATTCTCACGAAAGGAGAATTGCCGAAAAAAGTCGTTGTCGAATTTCTCGACTCCTCTCTCACTCCGTACCACTACGGAAAAATCGGACGCATTGAGATCGAAGGAGAACCCTATCTTATTGTTCACAATGAGTTTGGAAAAGGTCACATCATCGATCCCAGGAGTAACAAGGTTCGCATCTACGATGCTTCAACCTTTAAAAACATCGATCGCAAAACGTTATCGAAAGAAACGAAAGAGCCTTCAAGTGTGGAAGAAAAACTCAAAGAAAAATTCTGTGCGGCTCTTCCCACCCCTTTTAAGAATCCCGATCCCAAGATTCAGAAAAAATTAGATTCACTTGCAGCTCAATTAGACCGAAGAGCGGTGGGCCGCGCCTACACGAAATATTGTGCCGCAACCACTTTAGGATCCATGGGCGGACTTTTTCTCGCTGACAGCATTTTCTACGAAGAGGATAGAAGTGACGCTTATTCCGCACATCGTTCAAACTTCTTTCTGGGAGTTCTTCTCATGAGCTTTACCCACACTTGCCTCTCAGTTATCTCACCTTCCAAAGCAACCGCGCTTTTAGCCACTGCTCTCGGCACTGACACCCTCGGAAATATTTATTTCGAGCTAGGCCTAGGACAAAAAGAGCCAGATGGGAAAGTAGTAAAAACGGATCTGCCTGATTTCGTTTCTGGAATGGCCGGCGTTGCCGCTTACTTAGTCATTGGTTCAGCAATTGAATCAAAACTAGGAAAGAAATTTCGCGATTTTTGCGGAAAGAAATGATCTCTTAACGCCTCCCATCAAGTCAACCCAACTTCTAACAATAAATATTTTGACTGCTTTATCGTTTTCTAAGACAGTCACGCCAATCTGCTTCAACTGCAGATTTTGGGGGAAAATATGGGAATCTATCAAAAACTAATCTATCCGTTCGTCTTTTCATTTTTCATTCTGGCTTTTAGCATTCATGCTTCGACCATCGAGGGAAAAATCTCCAAGAATGTCGATGGAGATACGGTCTGGGTAACTGACAATGCAGGTGAAATTTTTAAAATCCGAATGATGGAAATCGATGCGCCTGAATGGCACATGCCCTCCCCGAACGGAATTCAAGCGCAAGGCACCTGGGGCGAAATCGCAGGACGCTACATGGAAAAGCTGATTCCCAAGGGAACCGTTGTTTCGGTCAGAAATTACGGCAAAGACCACTACGGAAGGACTCTAGGAACGATTTTCGTCAAAGGCGAAGACATTAATTTAAAGATGGCGAAATCAGGTTGGGCGATTCCTTACATTTACTGCGGTCCAAACGAATACGAAAATGATTACTTCCAAATTCATGACACCGAAGCTTACTTAGAAGCTTGCCGAAATGCGCGAATGGCACAAAAAGGAGTTTTTGATCCCGGACATCTTTTAACCGAGATGCCCTTTGAATTCCGGATGAGAGTCACAGGACGCAAACCCGAAAAATGGGTGGGCGACTATATGACCAAGAAATTTTATCGGCCCGATCAGTACAAAAAAGTCGACGTCTGCGCACGAATTTTCTTCTCTTCCTCGGCTGAAGCGAAGCGGGCGGGCTTCCGTGCCGCTCCAAACGCGGAAATTGATGAAGAAATGCTAATGGAAGCAGAATTTTAAACTCAACGCTGAAATAATATGAAATCTTTACCGGATCAGATCCTTTTTTTTGGCGGCACGGGGCAAGCGAAAGTTTGCCGCCCAATCGTTGAACACTATGGCAGCCGCGTCATTGCTGTGATCGACGACACTCCAAAGCTGGCAACACCGTTTTCAGATGTGCCACTTTTCGAAGGTTGGGAAAAAGCTAGACAGTTCATTCTCGACCGCAAAAAAATGGGAACTCTCGGATTTGCGATCACCATCGGAAATCCGCACGGACGAGTCAGACTAAAGCTTCATGAAAAAATGGTATCTGAAGGGCTAGTGCCGGTGAATTTAATCCATCCCACCGCATTCATTGAAAGGAATGCAAAACTGGGAACTGGAATCCAAATTATGGCGGGCGCGATTATCGGCGCGGAAGCTCAGCTTAAAAACGAAGTGATTGTGAACACCAAAGCGAGTGTGGATCACGAATGCATTTTGGAAGATGGCTCCGAAGTCGCTCCAGGAGGCACCCTTTGCGGAATTGTCCGACTGCAGGTTAACGCGTGGATTGGCGCAGGGGCAACGGTGCTTCCTAGAATTACTGTCGGCGAGGATGCGATTGTAGGCGCAGGAAGTGTTGTTATTCGCGATGTCGCTTCGCAAACCACGGTTGTCGGGATTCCCGCTCAAGAAATCGGGAAATCGAAATCACCTAGCCGAAATCTCGCTAAGTCCCAGTCGCTTCTTCCAGACGCGTGATTTTTGAAATCGCAAATTCTTTCGAGTTTTTGTAGAGAAAACACTCGCAGGTCGAACACCACTGCTTTAAATCGAGTAGCTTTCCGCAAAAGCAAATTTTTCCGATAATTCTTCCTGGGTTTCCAACGACAAGTGAATGTGCGGGGACATCTTTGCAAACCACCGCACCCGCTCCCACCATTGCGTATTCGCCTACCGTCACACCACAAACAAGCGTCGCATTGGCTCCAATGCTCGCACCTTGCTTGACCACCGTTTTTAAAAAACTTTCCTCTCCGCGTTTCATAAATGAACGGGGCACAAGGTCATTCGTGAAAACCGCATAAGGTCCAATGAAAACATCGTCCTCAAGGACCACCTTATTCCAAACCGCAACGCCGTTTTTAATGGTGCAGCCATTTCCGATGACAGCAGCATTTTCGATGAAGACGTGTTCGCCGACATTGCAATGGGATCCGATTTTGGCACCCTTCATCACATGTGTAAATCCCCAGATTCGGGTGTTGGAACCAATATCTTGGCTTTCGCAAAGCGCGTTCTCGTTTACGTAGAAACTATTCTTATCGGCACTCATGATGCGGCTCCCAGTTTCTTCGACAAGTTTGGTATCTCATCCACCGGCGCCCAACCTTGTTCGCTCTGCAATACTCGATCGGCCGCTTCAAGAACTCTCACAACAGCAAGTCCATTTTCACCCGGCGAAGCGGGCTTTTTGTCGTCGATAAGCCAATCAATAAAGGCTCGGCATTCGAGCCGCAACGGTTCTGAAGCTTGAATCTTGGGAACCGTAAGCTTTCCTTCTTGAATAATCATCTTATAATCCTGAACCCCGTCGACCACTCGTTCATTGTTACGGGTGACTTTGTCGACGCGCTTGTCATAAATATAAACAGAACCCACCGGATCCAGATCGTTAAAGGTCACCATCTGTTTCGATCCAACGATCACAATTTGGCGGGTTTTTCTGGGATCTAACCAACTTAAGTGGAGATTTCCGACGACATCACCAGGATATTTTAGTGAAGCAAATACAACGTCGTGGCATTTTGTACTCAAGTAAGTTTTTCCAATCGCATTCACCGCAACGGGTTCGCTCTTCATCCAAAAATTAAAAATTGAAATGTCGTGAGGAGCCAAATCCCAGAGAACATTCACGTCCGTTCGAATGGGCCCCAGATTTGTCCTTGCACCATAGAGATAAACAATATCTCCTAACTCGCCGCTCTCAATCAGGTCGGCGATATATTTCACTCCGGGATTGTACAAAAAGATATGCCCGACCATCAGCTTAAGTCTATTTTTTTCGGCGATGGCAATAAGGTCGCGACACTCTTCACTCGTCGTTGCCATCGGCTTTTCAACCAAAACATGCTTTCCTTTTTTTAAGCAGGATTTTGCTAACGTGTAATGTGAGGTAGTGGGGGTGCAGATCACAACCGCATCGATTTCGGGGTTATTAATCACTTGAGAAGAATCGGAAGTGACTTCAAGCCCTCTGAAATGACGGGAGACAAAGTTGAGACGTTCTTCATCTTTATCGCATATCAGTTTGAGATTCACTCGAGAATCTTCGAGAAACGAGCGAACCATATTTGGCCCCCAGTAGCCGGTCCCAATGATCGCCAGATTCACTTTTTCTTGTGGGGGCTCTTCTTTTACAAGTTTAAGATGTGGACCAGACACAAATTCTCCATTTCAATTTGAATTAAGCGGCCTGCAGTTCAGGGGATTGAGTTTTGCTGGCTTTGTTAAAATATTCGCGGATGCTTGAGATCACTTGTGTCACTTCGCTTTCAGTTAATGTAGGACACATCGGCAGAGAAACCGCTCCCGCTGCCAATTTTTCAGACTCTGGGAAAGCTTGATTTTGAAATTCTGCACGGAGCGCTTCCAACTGATTGAGCGTTTTCGGATAATGAACACCCGTCTCGACTTCTTTTTTATTCATAAAATCGATAAACTTTTGTCGATCTTTCACGATGACAACGTACTGATGATAGATATGCGTCGCGTCCTGATGGGTGCGAGGCAATCGAAGCCCAGAGAGGCCCGCAAGTTCACTCTGATATCGCTTGGCAACGACCCTTCGCGCTTGATTCCAACTCTCAATGTATTTCATTTTCACATTGAGAACCGCTGCTTGAAGGTTATCAAGTAGTGAATTAAACCCTACCGTCTCGTGGACATATTTAATGATTCCACCGTGATTGCGGAGTTTTTTGCACTGTTCACTGTAAGACAGATTTTTCGTTAAAATGAGTCCACCATCCCCAAAAGCGCCGAGGTTTTTGCCTGGATAAAGACTATAAGTTGCGATGTCGGAATAGTGTCCCACCGGCTGATTTTTCCAGCGCGCACCGTGAGCTTGAGAAGCATCTTCTAAAATTTTGCATCGATACTTGTCTGCGATCACACGGATCTTATCCATCTCGGCCATTTGCCCATATAGATGAACCGGGACGATCAATTTTGTCTTAGACGTCATTGCTTTTTCCAAAAGCTCTGGATTCATTACCCAGGTGTCGGAAGTCACATCGACGAGTTTAACATTGAGGCCCGCATGCTTGACTCCCTCGGCCGTGGCAAAATAAGTCATTGCAGGGAGAATCGCTTCGGATCCTTTAGGAAGGTTCATTGCTAACGTCGCAAGCGTAATCGCATCCGTTCCATTTGCACAGCTGATAACCTCATTATCAGGTCCAATCCACTCTGCAAAAGTCTTCTCAAACATTTCGACTTCTCGCCCACCGATAAAGGCAGATTGCGCCACAACGTTTCCAATCGACGTATTAAATTCAGCTAAATGGCGTTCGTGAAGTCTTTTTAGATTGAGTTGCGATACTTTTGCCATACGGTTCCTTTTTTCAGGCGGTTATTTCGGTCAAATCAAGGGGGGATTCAATTTTAATTCTGTGTTCTTCAATCGAGGCAGTTTTTGAAAGCATTCCAAAGCGCGCTTTTAAGACAAGACGTAAATGACCGAGAGAATTTTTCAAAACTTTCATTTTGCTTTTTCCAAACTCTCTTTTGCTATTCTTTGCGGGAATATCGACGACGTTAATATTATGACGGAATGCCCGCAAGAGAATTTCGGCCGTCGCAAAAAAGTCGTTCGCTTCTGGAAAAACGCTTTTAACAATAGCGCCCCGATAAAGGCGGAAGCCGCAAGTCATTGTATACACTCCCCTCGTTCTCAGAGGAAAAACCGCTCGATAAATGAGGCTTGCAGATGAAGAAAGAAGTTTGCGATGCCAACCGTAATCCGCTCCGCCCTTGGGTGCAAAGATAGAAACATTGAGCAAATCGACGTTATCGTTCGCGCGAGACATTAATTCTAAGACAATCTGTTGATCGTAATTACTATCCACATCGACAAAAACGAGCCAGTCGGAATCACAAAGCGCCATTGCCGTTTTGATGGCCGCTCCATATCCCATATTCTTTGCGTGGCTCACAACTTTCACCCCCGCTCGCCCTTCAGCAAAGGATTCCAGCAAAGGCAGCGTCTTATCTTTACTTCCATCGTCAATTAAAAGAAGACTCGCCTCCCAGCCATCGCTTTTTAAGCTATCCATTACCTTTTCAATTTTAGTAAAGTACGTGGGTAGCGAATCTTGCTCGTTAAAACAGGGTGAAGAGATCTGAACGGTTCCTCGATTTTGTTTTGAAACTTTTCCATTTGGGCGAGGCAACGATTGATTTTGTTCGAGAAGAAAATTGAAGATATTGCTCGCTGCATTCCCATCTCCAAAAAGGGCCGGTCGTTTTTCCGTTGGATTGTAATTTTCAATCGCCCAACGAATCTTATTCGTATCTGCGTCGGCACAGTATTCGAAACCGAGACGATTCATCTCCTTAAACCAAACAAATGAAACCAAAGAGATCACCGGCTTGTTCAGCATATAGGC
The DNA here is from genome assembly GCA_937903155.1 of uncultured Bdellovibrionales bacterium. GTDB lineage: Bacteria > Bdellovibrionota > FAC87 > UBA2466 > UBA2466 > CALCZU01. The sequence goes on along the minus strand of CALCZU010000081.1, from coordinate 282 downwards.
TTCACGTCTGAGCCCACCACTATCGGAGATCACTTTTCGTGAATTGGCTAAAAGCCGGCACATATCGATATAAGATTGGGGATTGGCAATCTTAATGTTTTTTGACCGGATCAATCGACTTAAAAGACCGCTTTTCTCTAAACAATCACGCGTGCGGGGATGGATCGGAAAGACGGTTGGAAAACCCACTGCTTCGACCGCATCGATAATCTGAATCAGGCGTTCGGGATTATTCGCATTCTCTTGTCGGTGGGTGGTGAGTAAATCGTAATCTCCAGAAAC